>WJJJ01000001.1 GCA_014729775.1 Candidatus Omnitrophota bacterium
ATCGCATCAAACAGTTCCAACAACACGCTCAGCGTTTCGTTCGCGGTCACGTTCTTCCGCTTCCTCTCAATTTCCGCGATTATCTTTCCGTCGTCACGCAGAAGCAGCGCCCGGGCGTCGAAAAGATTCAACCCGATTCCTACCGCATATCTATGCGCCATTGCTTCCTCCTCTTTGAGAGTATACCCATGAATAAAAAAGATATTTGAAAACAATACGACGTGAATCGGCCGGGTGGGAAATATGATACTGCATCATCAAATTCTACCAAATTCATTCTGCGTTGACAATGCTTTTTTCTTCAAGCTGATCTTCGACTCGGTACTTCTCTTTGCGTACTTTTTCGTTGGGACGGGCTTTCCACCTCCGATGGACCCAGCCCCATTGCTCGGGAAATAAACGAATCCAGGATTCGATCATCGAGGTAAACCGCATTACGTTCACCAGAACGGTCTTATCCCGGTCTTCGGTTTCTTGTAGTTCTTCCGCCGGTAAAAGACGAAGGGTATGCGTATTGCGGACGGGATCCCGAAAAAGATATCCCGGAACGACGGCCGCTTTCGTCCGCAGCGCCATGGTCACCGGTCCGGCCGGAGTGGCGGCGAGTTTCCCGAAAAACCGAACCCATACACCTCCGGTCCCGAAATTTTGATCCATCTGCATCCACACCACGGATTGATTGCGCAAAGCCTGCAGGATGCCGGTGACGCAGGCCCGGCGGGGATAGGAAAGAATCGTGCGCACGCCGGAAGCGTCACGCAGCTTTTGCATATACACGCCGGTCTGTTCGTCTCTCATCGGACGAGCAACCACGTAGATAGGATACCCGAGCCGGGACAGACGCAGACTCATGAGAGGGAAATTTCCCAAATGCGCCGACACGATAATCACTCCCCGGCCCCGCGCCTGCGCCGCATCAAGATGCTCGAGCCCTTCCACATGAATACGGTCAAGTGCTTGTTGATCATCAAGGTAATACAACATTTCCCATGAACTTTGCGCCATGTGCACAAAAGACGCCTTCGCGGTTCTCCGGATGCGCGCTTCGTCCCATTCCGGAAAGGCAGTGGTTAATCCGGATATCGCGGTTCTCCGGTGACGTTTGAGCAATCGAAACGCAAGCTGGCCGGTTACGGAACCAATCCGGTAACTCCAACTCAGCGGCATCCGCGCTCCGAGCCTGGTAAAAAATACCAGCACGAAAAATCCGATTTTTCTTCTGAGTATTTTTCTCATTTCTTTATTCATGGAAAAAAATTATATCACAAATTTACTGTTCAGCAACGTTCCCGGAACCGTTTTGTTCGGTCGGCTCGAGATGAATATATACGTCGGTAAAACCGAACCGTTTCTTTAACGCCTCGGAAACACGGTGGGAAATACCGTGCGCGGCGTTCAACGAAATCCCCGGCTCCAGCTCGAGATGAAAGTGCAGTATTTTCTTTTCACCGGAAGACAGTATCCGTAAACGATGAAATCCGCGGATCTTCGGTATCGCACGCACTATCCGGTGTATCCCGCCGGCGATACGCCGATGCTCTTTCGGCTGCCCGCCGGAACGCAGATCGACATGGACTACGCATTTATCAAACTGGTGGCTGCATACTTTCTTTTCGATCGCGTCGGCTACCCGGTGCGCGTCGGGCAGGGAAAGCCCGGCATCCACCTCCACGTGTATTACCGCCATCCTGATCCTTCCGTATGAATGAATATCAATGTTTGTCACTCCGCGCACTTCCGGGAAGGATCTGGCGGCCGAGTATATCCTCGAGTATTCTTTTTTTTCGGCGCTTCTCCCGATCAGATTATTGCAAAACTCTCTGCCGATCTTTAACGCCCAGAAAATAATCATGAACGAAATAGCGAGCCCCAGCACGGCATCCACCACTAAATATCCCCTGGCGACCGCGATCAATCCCGCGGCGACCGCCACGCTGGTGAGCACGTCGCTGTAATGGTGCGCGGCATCGGTCTCCAGAATCGGCGACACGATATCTTTCGATACTTTCTGAGTAAAGATCCCGAGAGCCAGCTTTACCGCCGCCGTCCCCAGTATGAGCAAAATAAAAAACGGGGTGATCTCCACCGGTGCAGGCGCCAGGAGACGGGCAAAAGACCGCTGAAAAAATCCCAGTCCGACAAAAATAAGCATACAGGAAAGCAGAAGTCCACCCACGTCTTCGGCTCTCCCGTGCCCAAAGGGATGCTCTCGATCCGGAGGCTTGCGGCTGATGGAAAGACTCACGAGAATAATTAAAGTGGAAAGAAAATCGCTCAGACTGTGCGCGGCATCGCTTAAAATGGAAATACTGTGGGAGCGAAACCCCACGAAAAACTTCACCGCGACCAAAAGGGCGTTGACAATTATCGAAATCCAGCTGACCAGATACGAACTCCGGAAATATCTTTGCTGGATGCGTGAACTCATCTTTGTTTACGTCTCGCTTTCCACTCCGCGGCCGCGTAGGCAGCGCAGGCGAACGCACAGCACCACACGAAAAAACCGCGAAGCTGAGAAAAAAGGGTGCGTTTTCTTCTCCCCTGCACCAGAAACTCCTGTACCCCGTCTACGTTCACGCGGCGCCCGTCCTTCTCGAACAAAGTGATCTTTCCGGTGTCGGAAACCCATCCGCTGATCCCTGAATTCGCACAGCGAACGATCGGAATCCCGTTCTCGACCGCCCGCATCACCATAATACTCAAATGCTGGCTTGCTTCCGGCTCCCCCCCAAACCAGGCATCATTGGTAATATTCACGAGGAAATCGTTTCCCCGGGCGGCATCCGCGACAAATCCCGGGAAAATATCCTCAAAACAAATCAGCACCGAAAAATCCGATTCTCCGTATCCGAATCTTTTTGGCTCTTCTCCGGGACTGATATCCCCTATTTCGTTGACCACGTCGATAAACCCGAGATATTTTCGAAAAGGGATGTATTCCCCGAACGGCACCAGTCTCATTTTCCGGTACTTTCCTTTCAGCTCTCCCTCGCCAGAGAAATAAAACGCCGTGTTGTAGAATTTTCCCGCGTCTTCACTCACCGCGCCCATAAGCACGGCTGATCCCAGACGAGAGACAAACTCCTTCATCCCCTTCATGGCGTCGGGACCCACGATATACGGCCACGCGGCCTCCGGATATACGATCAGCGGACTCCGGACCGACTGCCCTAAACGGAACAGTTCGCGCCGGATCACCGGCCGGGCGGCGGGATCCCATTTGCGTTCCTGCGCGACGTTGGGCTGTACGACCGCGAGCGGCAAAAGACGATGGGCGCGCTCACGGGTCAACGCACCGAAAGAAAACGCCGCGGAAAGCGCGCAGACACATAAAAAACAGGTCCCTTGTAGCTTCCAAAACCTTTTGCCCGTCACCAGAGAAGAGAGACACACATTTCCCATCATTACCAGGAAGGAAAGAAAAGGCGCCCCGAAGATCGAAACAGGCTGGATGAGGAACGTATTGCGGAACTGAGAGTGGCCTAAATCCGCCCAGGCGAATCCGGACCAGAGATGTGCCTTGACAAATTCAAGAAGCACCCATAACGCGGGAAGCAACACGACCCCTCTGGTCCGCGCCTCCCACCTCCGGGCGCAAAGCGCGAACACGGCAGGGTACAGTGCCAGATACAGGCAGAGTATTCCGGCACCGAGCGCGCTGACTTTCCCGATCCAGTATATCGCCGTAAGGTAATACCCGCAGCCAAAAAGAAAACCGTACCAAAACCGCGCGCCGGGCCTTTTTGTGCGGAGAACCCAGAAGAGAGGGACAACGCAAACCCACGCGAGAAGGACACACCCTGCAGGATAGAAACTCACCCCTCCGGCGGCCCCGGCCGCGATGCACACAAGCAGGGAAATCAACAGACTGGGATCCCTTCGTTTCATCTTCCGTGTATCTTTGACGCCAGACCGGTTAACGGCCGCAGCATCGTTTATATTTTTTCCCGCTGCCGCACGGACAGGGATCGTTGCGCCCGACATCTTTCGACGCGGGAGGACGCGGTGCCGTCTTCTGGGATGGAGACGCGGGCTTTTCTTTCAAGGGCTGCTTTTTCAGCGGCGTATAGCGGGAGTGGATCAACTGCTGGGGAGCTTCCGCGAACACGCCCGAGGGCCGTTCTCTCGCAACGCGTGCCCGGAAGACGAGATCGACAATCCCCTCTTTAATGGAATAGATCATTTCCTGAAAGGTAAAATATGACTCTTTCTGATATTCAACCAGCGGATCCGTATGCGCGTACTGTCTTAAATGTATACCCTCTTTCAACGAATCCATGATGAGAAGGTGTTCCTTCCAGCGTGAATCAACCACCCATAACGCGATGCGCTTCTCGATCATCCGTACGCGTTCGTCTCCGGCCTCCCGCTCTTTCTCGCGGTAAGCCTCGCGCACCGTACGCTTGACGAACTCAGCCGCCGCCGGTGCCGAAAGCTCGTGGACCTTCTGCGCATCGACTTCCAGATCGAATTTTGATTTCATCCAGTGGACAAATCCCGTGATATTCCTTTCCTCACCGAAAAACAAGGGAATGTTCTTCTCCACCACCTCATTAAGCATTTCCATAATGTCTTCTCTCATGCTGTCGGCTTCAAGGATCTCTTTCCTCTGCTGGTAAACCACTTCTCTTTGTTTATTCATGATGTTGTCGAACTGCAACAGCTGCTTTCGTATTTCAAAATTATGATTTTCCACCTTTTTCTGGGCAATTCCGAGCGATCGGTTGATCAACGGATGCTCAATCGGTTCGTCTTCGGGGAAGCCGAACCGGTCCATCAGAAAATAAATCCGGTCCGACCCGAACAGCCTCATTAAGTCGTCTTCCAACGATACATAGAAACGCGATGATCCGGGATCGCCCTGCCGCCCGCAGCGCCCGCGCAGCTGATTGTCGATCCTCCTCGCTTCGTGCCGCTGGGTGCCGATCACGTGCAGCCCTCCCAGTTCCACCACCTTTTCGTGTGCGCGGCGAAAATCGGCCCGATGCTCCCGCACGAGACGTTCGTATTCTTCGCGGTAATTCTCGTCTTCGGGCGTAATTTCGTTTTTTGCCAGTTGTCTTTTCACGTACTCTTCGATATTCCCTCCGAGCACGATATCCGTTCCCCGGCCGGCCATGTTCGTGGCAATCGTGACCTGTCCCGGTTTTCCAGCCTGAGCGACGATATGGGCTTCACGTTCGTGATATTTGGCGTTGAGCACGTTATGCGCGATTCCCTTTTTTCCCAGCATGAAAGAAAGCTCTTCCGAATCCTCGATGGAAGTAGTCCCTACCAGTATCGGACGTTCGCGGCGGTGCATCTCCTTTATTTCTTCGATCACCGCAGTGAATTTCGCTTTTTTGTTTTTATATATCCGATCGGCCATATTCATTCTGATCAGCGGACGATTGGTCGGCACCACCACGACATCAAGCTTATAAATATGCCTGAACTCGTTGGCCTCGGTGTACGCGGTCCCGGTCATCCCGGCAAGCTTTGAGTACAGCTTAAAATAATTCTGAAGAGTGATCGTCGCCAGCGTCTGAGATTCCTGCTGTATCCCTAATCCTTCTTTCGCTTCCACCGCCTGATGCAGTCCGTCGGACCACCGTCTTCCGGGCATCAGCCGTCCGGTAAATTCGTCGACGATCACGACTTTGCCGTCCTTGACGATATAATCTTTATCCCGATGGAAAAGATAATGCGCCCGTAACGCCTGGGTAAGATAATGACTCCAGGGATTCGAAAAACGATCTGGCGCTTCCTCCAGACTTTTCGCGCCCAGCGCCTGCTCGACTTTTTTTTCTCCCTGAAGAGTAAAATAAGCGTGGTGTGTTTTTTCTTCGACTATCGCGTCGTATCTTGCTTCCAGTTCTTCAGGTTCGATCTCTATTTGCGATCCATCCCGGTTTTTAATGGACATGGTTCCCTGCTTGGTATCGAAACTTTGAATGATCGGCTTTGCCTGGATACGCCGTACGGCTTTATCCGCCTGATAATACTTTTCCACGGAAACTTCGGTCGGACCGGAAATAATCAGCGGGGTTCTCGCTTCGTCGACCAGAATGGAATCGACTTCATCGACGATCGCGTAGTAATGCCCGCGCTGCACGAATTCATCGGGGTGAGCAACCATATTGTCGCGCAGATAATCGAACCCGAACTCGTTGTTGGTCCCGTAGGTAATATCACAGGCGTACGCAGCACGCCGCTGCGCCTTTTCCATGTCCTGCTGAATGACCCCCACGGAAAAACCTAAAAACTCATACACCGGCCCCATCCACTCCCGGTCCCGCATCGCCAGATAATCGTTAACGGTAATGATGTGCACCCCGCGGCCGGTAAGCGCGTTTAACGACGCCGACAGAGTCGCTACCAGCGTTTTTCCCTCTCCGGTCACCATTTCAGCGATTTTGTTCTTGTGGAGCACCAGCCCGCCGAGGATCTGCACGTCGAAATGCCGCATCCCGACCGTACGCCGGGCGGCTTCCCTCACGCAGGCGAAATAAAACGGCAGCCATTCGTCTAATATTTTTTCGGCCTGCGTCCGGCAGTCCTCCTCGCTGAGCCCCTGGAGTCTCTCTCTCAGGATCCCTTTGAACTCGTCTGTTTTTTGGCGGAAAAAAAGGTCGGGCTTAGACTTAAGTTCCTTCTCGAATTCGTTCACCTTACTGCAGACCGCGGCAAACGAAACAAGATCTCCCAGAGACGGGGAAGGAATTTCACCGTGAAGGATAATGTTGACTTCCGGATGAAGTTTGTTGATTTTTTTCTGGGCACGGTTGAAAAAATACTTTTTAAACATCAGGAATGGATTTTTTCAAGATACGCGAAAATAAAATCATCGATATTTCCGTCGAGCACGCCGTTGGCGTTACCGACATCCACGTGAGTACGGTGATCTTTTACCATGAGATAAGGGTGCAGTACGTAGGACCGTATTTGCGATCCCCACTCTATTTTCTGTTTTTCCCCCGAGATTGTTTCTAATTCCTTCTTCTGTTCCTGCTCTTTCCTCTCGTACAATTTCGCCTTCAGTACGCTCATGGCGGTATGTTTGTTCTGGTGCTGAGACCGCTCATTCTGGCACCCGACCACAATTCCCGTCGGCAAATGAGTAATCCTCACGGCGGAATCGGTCACGTTCACGTGCTGGCCGCCTTTGCCCGAGGAACGGAACGTATCGATTTTCAAATCATCAGGATTGATCTCGATTTCGATTTCCTCCTGTATTTCGGGAAGAACGTCCACAGAGGCAAAGGAGGTATGGCGCCGCTTATTCGAATCGAACGGAGAAATCCGCACAAGACGATGTACGCCTCGTTCGGATTTGAGCAACCCGTAGGCGCGCGTTCCCTGCACCAGGAATGTCACGTTTTTCACTCCGGCCTCTTCGCCTCTCACCTCATTCAGCACTTTCACTTTGAACTGTTTCTGCTCCGCCCAGCGGAAGTACATTCGAAACAGCATATGGGCCCAGTCGCACGCTTCCGTGCCCCCGGCGCCGGAATTAATCTCGACAATGGCGTTGCCATGATCGAATTTGCCGCTGAACAGTATTCCCAGCCTGATTTGGCGGACTTCCCGTTCCAACTGATCGACTTCGGTTTGGATCCCTTGCTGGAGAGAAGAATCGTCTAACGCGCAGAGTTCCTCGGCTTCCTGCACCCGCCCGAACGTCCGGTCCCACTGCTCCACGTCATTCTTGATGTGTTTGAGTTCTTCCACCACCTTTGCCGCGCTCTGCGGATCCTGCCAAAAATCAGGATCGGACATCTTCAGCTGCAGTTGCGACATTTTCCCGCGCTTTTCCTCGATGCGGAGAAGCTCGCGAATCGAAACCAATTCTCTTTTCAAGTATGAGATTTTCTCTTTTAATTCGTTCATGGAACATCAGATCCCTTTCCGCCGCACTCCTTTGACGTACAGGGAAAGGGAATAAAGATCGAAGATTGAAGGGACTATATTATCACTCTGAGCAAATTATACAAGTGTTTCTTCCGGCAGGCTACAGTATCCCTTTATTGCGCATCTCCATCTCCAGCTCTTCTTTTTTATCCGCGAACTGCAGAGCCGCATCGGGGGTGATCGATCCTTCGGTGACGCGTTCCAGGAGACACTGGTGGAAGCTCTTCATCCCGTACACGTCACCCTCAGCGATATACTTGGGAATCTCCCACAGCTTATTCTCCCGCAATAAACGGGAAATAGAGGGACTGAGGGTGAGCACTTCATACGCGGGAACGAATCCTTCACCGTCGGCGCGCGGAACCAGCCGCAATGAGATCACTCCTTTCAGCACCACCGACAACTGATTGAGGATAAGATTGTGCTGATGCGGCGGGAAAAAATTGATGATACGTTCCACTGTTGAAGCCGCGTTTACCGTGTGCAGCGTGGAAAAGACCAGCACTCCGGTTTCGGCGGCCGTGAGCGCGGCGTGGCAGGTATCGGCGTCGCGGATCGTGCCGATATAAATCACGTCCGGCGAATGGACGGCGAACTGACGGAGCGCATCTTTATAACTGCCCACGTCCGTGCCTATCTCCCTTTGATTCACTACGGATTTATGATCGGTAAAAGTAAACTCAATCGGTTCCTCTATGGTGAGTATATGCGCCCCGCTATTTTTATTGATATACTGGATCATGCTCGCGATCGCGGTTGATTTTCCGCTTCCCGTAATCCCGGTCAAAAGCACAAGACCGCGTCGTTCGTTGCAAAAACGCCGCAGGACGTCTTCGGGAAGATTCAACTTCTGGAAATCAGGAATACGCAGATCAATTTTTCTGATCACCATGCAGGGAGTGTTCCGCTGATAAAAAATACCTACCCGGAAACGCCAGTGCTCTTTATACCAATACGTGAATTCGCACCCTTTTTTGGTCTGCAGTTTTTCCCGGTCTCTCTCGTGGGTGACTTCGTTTACCATGTGCTGGACTTCACCCACGTCAAACATCTTTTCACTGAGGATCTGCACCTTCGACAGTACCCGCCCTTTGAGATTACTTCGCGCACGCACAAATAAATCGGTCACGTTATGCTCGATCATGAGGTCCAGAATTTCTTTGAACTGCATTGATTAACTCCTTTTTGATTCCGCCCGGATTCTCACACATACCCTCTGTCCGGTTTTATTCTATCATATTTTTTATCTTGCTTTCCAGGGCCAATAAGTCTTTTTTCAGCCGCGCGCCGTGCGTGTATCCTCCCGCTCCTCCGGAAGAAGGCACGACCCGGTGACAGGGAATGATGAGCGGATACGGATTTTTTTTCATGACGTTGGCAACCGCGCGCCAGGCGGAAGGGCGTCCTGCTTTTTCCGCCACCCACTTATACGTCCGCACCTCTCCTACCGGGATACCCGACACGACCTTCAGCACTTTTTTTTCAAAAGGGGTCATTCTCTTTCTTTTCCTCTCATGTTTTTACGCCGCAATAAAATATGGTACTTCCGCGCGAAACGATGCGCTTCATCCCGAACCCTTTGAATGAGCTGTAATCCGGGATCGGATTCCGCCAGCACCACCGGATTGCCTTCGGGGCCGTACTGGCTTTGGGGGGGAAACCATATTTCTTCTTTTTTTTTCGCGATTCCTACCAGCGGCAGATCAAGTCCCAGTTCTTCGATCACCTGCCGGGCGCAATGGACGTGACCGGCCCCGCCGTCGATCACCACCAGATCCGGCAGAGGAAGCGCCTCGTCACGCACCCTGCGGTACCTGCGTCTGACAATTTCCCCCATCATCGCATAATCGTCAATTTTCTCTTTCTGCCTGATTTTGAACCGGCGGTATTCGTTCTTATCCGGAATCCCGCCCCGAAAACAGACCATCGAGCCGGTCGCTTCTTTTCCCGTAAAGTTCGAAATATCAAACGCCTCGATGCGCAACGGAAGCTTGGGCAAACGTAAACTCTTCTTTAATGCCATCAATTCGTGTGCCGCCGGCTTTCCCTGGTAGAGATTCTCTATCGCCACAATTTCGTCCCGTACCTTTCCTGCTTCTTCAAATTTCTTCTGCTGCGAAAGTTTCCTCATCTTCCCCCGTAACTGATGCAACAGGACCTGGCGCTTCCCTTTCAGGATTTTCTCTATTTTTCGGATATTTTCCCGGTATTCCTTCACGGAGATCCTTCCCGCGCACGGCGCGGGACAAAGCCCAAGATGAAAAAACAAGCACGTTGCTTTGGGGTTCCCTTTACAGGAACAGAACGGGATCACCCTCCTTATCATCGTAAGCGCATCCTTAAGCGGCTTGGCTTTTGTATAAGGCCCGTACAGCGCGCTGTTGGTTTCTCCTTTGGGCCGGGACACAAAAATACGCGGGAATTTCTCTCTGGTAATTTCCACGTAAGGATAACTTTTATCGTCGCGTAACGCGATGTTGTACTTCGGTTTCTTCTCCTGGATAAGCGCTGCTTCCAGCAGCAGCGCCTGTTCGGGACTTTCACATTCGATATGCTCTATTTTCTCCGCGTTCGTGCGGAACAATTCCCCCCGGGGAGAAGACGGCGAAAAATGATTCTTGACCCGGGACCGCAAAGACGCTGCTTTTCCTACGTAAAGAACCCTTCCCCGGCGGCCTTTGATCAGATACACCCCGGACCTGTGAGGAAGCGCGTTTAGTTGTGTCTTAATTTCCGGCCAAGCCATTTTCCGATATGGATTATCTGCGGGATCCGCAGCGCCGCGCCGCCGCCGAGAAACAACACCGCCGAAATCATGATTATCCCTCCGGCACGCAGGGAGAGGGACAACGGCACCGATTCCCAGAAGGCCCGGGAAACGCCCGCGCAAACCACGCTTAAGACAACCACTTTCAGCGCCATCCCGAAGCTTCCCTGCCAGGGAAAAGGCCCGACGCGCCGGCGCAGCGCGGCATAAAGCAGGCAGCAATTCACCGCGGCGGCGATACTGCTGCCCAGCGCGACTCCGCCGATCTTAAAAGGAAACATCAACATGCCGCTCAAAACCGCGTTCACCACCAGCGCGAGGCTGGACGTTTTCGCCGGGGTCAGCGTATCTTTCAACGCGTAAAACGCGTTCACCAGCAACTTAATAAAGGAGAAAAATACCAGTCCGAAGGAATAGAAAAACAGCACGGAGGAGGTCACTGCGGCGGAATCGCTGCCGAACGCGCCCCGCTGGAAGACCACTTTGATAATCGATCCCGGAAGCAGACAAAAATATACCGCGGCGGGAACGATCAAAAGCACTATACTCTGCGCGGAAAATACGCATACTTTTTTGAATTCTTCCATATTTCCCTCCGCGTGGTACGCTGAAAGATCGACTATCGCCACGCGCGACAGCGAAAGCACGATAAGGGCCAGGGGAAACTGCACCAGCCGGTTCGCGTAATACACCGCGGCAAGGGCGCCGGCCCCGACGATCGGCGTCAGAGAAGCAAAAACCGTATCTATGAACACGCTTAAATGATATACGATGCTTGACCAAACACGCGGCGGGAACAGACGCAGCATTCTGCGCACTACCCGGTCATTCCACGCCGCCCGGAGATCGAAAACGGGAACCAGCCCTTCCCTCCTGAGTATGTAGTAAGGGAAAACGCTCTGGAGGACCCCGCCGACAGTGACGCATAACACGAGCACCGACGTTTCCAGCGACCGGCTGAACAAAACAATCCCGCCGATAAACACCAAGTTCAGCAGCGCCGGAGAAACCGCCGGCACGAAGAATTTCTTCAGGGCGTACAACATCGCTCCGCTTAACGTCGCGGTACCGATCAGGAAAAGATACAAAAACGTAATCCTGGTAAATGCCACCGCGTACCAGAATTTTT
This sequence comes from Candidatus Omnitrophota bacterium, assembly GCA_014729775.1. Classification (GTDB taxonomy): domain Bacteria; phylum Omnitrophota; class Gorgyraeia; order Duberdicusellales; family 4484-171; genus WJJJ01. The sequence continues at coordinate 11,787 of WJJJ01000001.1, forward strand.
CCGGCTGGGGGACAAACCCCGGAGCGATCACCATCACCAGATACTTGCTCGCGAAAATCCCGGCGATCGTCACCGCCAGGAGGAGCAGGGAAAAAACCATGAACAGATGCGCCGACGTCGCAAAAAAACGTTTTCGGTCACTCCGTAATTCCGCGAGCACGGGCACGGCCACCGAGTCGGAAAACCCTTCGCCCAGAATGCTCCGGAAAATATTAGGAAGACGGAAGGCCACCAGAAAGGATTCCAGGAGCGCGGAGGTCCCGAAAAACCGGGCGATAAGCACATCCCGGACGAATCCCAGGACCCGTGAGATCAGCGTTCCTCCCCCCACGATCGTGGTATGACGAATAAGTTTCGATTTCATCGGCTTTCTCCGGGATTAATACGGCGCAAGGCTCCTCCCCGCTCCCCAAACGGACCTTCAAGAAAAATCCTTGACACGGATAGACAAATCTTATAAAATCCTTCGTAATCACCTGAAGGAGGAAAAACTATGCCACAAAGAAAGTGCAAAAAGGTCGAATTGAAAAAAGCCGCGAAACGGCAGGAACGGAACCGCAAAGTCAAAGGCCAGGTAAAATCCGCGCTGAAAGGCTTCCGTAAGACGCTGGAAAAGAAGGATAAGGAGGCGCTGCGCAAATCGCTCAACGAAGTATATAAGGTGCTGGACCGGGCCGCGGCAAAAAACGTAATCCACAAAAATAAAGCCAGCAGGAAAAAAGGACGCTGCGCCGAACTGCTCCACACGATTGAAGCCGGGGCTAAGCCTGGAAAAGGGAAAGCCACTTCGCAAGACACCTCTCAATAATCAGCCGATTTTCGATTCCCGTTTCTTTTAATGCCCTATCCGTGTCCCACAGCAAGGAGAAACACGCTTCTTTGATTTTCGGATTGGATGCCCTCATGCTTTCATACACCAGCATTCCAAGGATCTGCGGACCGAGTTCGCGTCCCCTTTTCCCCTCCTCGCGCAGGAGCCGCTCCAAGACGAAAAAAGAATCGCCGCTATCTTTCTTGCGCAACGCGTGTTTCAAATCATCCAGAGACAAAGGACCCTCGGCCGCGGCCGCTTTATACACTTTTGCGCCGCGAAGATATGTTTTGAAAAACTCGTCTGCACGGTATTTCTTTCCTTCCCTGAACTTCAGGTATTCCTCCTCGACATCGAAAATGAGATAATTCATCCGCAACAGCTCGTCGCGGTGTCGGCACATAAATTTTTTAACCGCCGCGGGGAGCTTCGCCGAATCTTTGAACACGAGAATTTTTTCCTGCTCGAAGGCATAGGTAAAGGCCTTTTCCTGCAAATCGAACAGATCGATCTCTTTCGCGTAAAACAGATGCACGGAAACCGCGCTGTGTCGTGAATGGAGAATGTTTTTTCTGAGCATGCGGAGGGCGCGCTGACGAAGAAGAGAGTTTTTCCCGATGATAAAAAATATCCTGCCCGAGGTCTTTACCATGATTCTACTACCGCCTCGACGATACGCCGGGCGGTATCGGTGACGAGTTCGTCGCGTGCAGCGCTTTCCGATTTGCTGTTCGGGCCGGAGAGGAAAAAAGTCGTTTCCCCCACGATGCGCTGTTGCTGCAATTCTTCTCCCGCTGAATTCAACAGCGTAATCTGAGCAACCAAACGCAGTCTTTGTTCCCGGACTTCATCTGATTCCGTATAGCGCAAAGCCGACTTGCGGTAATCCAGCAAGCGGGTGTTGAGCAGCAGCGCATTCTCTTTTCGGGACACAACCGTGAGATGTCCGTCTTGGTTGAACTGACGCACCATTTCATTGGTGAGCTCTTTCTCGATCAGGATCGGATACGTGGTATATTCGGAATAGCTCCTCTGACCGGTTGCAATCTGCAACTCATTCTTTACGGGAGCAACGACGATTCTCTCTTCTTCAAACATAAACCCCCGGGTGGTATACCCGCACCCGAAAAGCCACGCGGCAGAAATGATGAGAAGTATCACTTTTTTCATTCTGACTGTCCGTTTAATTGCTGTAGTTTTCGTTGGGCCCGCTCCGCATACGGACTCTCGGGGAATTGCTCGGTTACCCGGGCGTAATATAACCTTGCCGCTTCGGTCTTATGCTGTTTTTCGTAGAAAACCGCGATATCGAAGGCTTTTTTCGCTTCCTGATTCCTGAGCTCCCTGAGACGGGTCTGGGCGGATTCGGAAATCTCCGCGTCAGGATGGGCCTCGATAAACTCATCGAGACGATCGGCAGCCTGCTTGACCGCGCTCGTATCGTATTCCGCTCCCGCAGAAAACTTCGCGGTCGCAATCGCGAGCTGGTATTTGGAAGGCGCAGCCCATTCGCTTTCCGGATAGTTATCGATCGCCTTTTGGAACGCGTCCTTCGCCTCCTCGTACCGGCCCAGTTCCAGGTAAAGCAGGCCGAGTTTATACTGTGCTTTCGGAGCGAGCTCCGAATACGGCACTTTTTCCACGATGCTCTTGAAAATCTCTATGGAAGGATGCTGGACAAAATCATAGATCGAAAGCCCGAGCATTTCTCCGCCTTCCCGGTTTAAAAAGAATTCTCCGATCTGATACTGGTGTTCCACCACCTCGTTTATGCGCTTGCTATTGGGATAACGGTCGATGACTTTTTCGTACGCTTCGAACGCCTGGTAGGGCTTGCCTAATTTTTCCAGGGTCCGGCCCACATAATATTGTCCGTCCGCCGCTTCTTTCGCGTCCGGATAGTGTGTCAGCAATTTGCGGAATTCGGCATACGCTTCCTTGTAGCTTCCCGCTTCAAAATATTCAAGCGCCTGCTTATACTGAAGATACGGACTGGCAAGGGCTGAATATTTCGGATTCTTCCACTCCTGCGTTTTCGGCGACCAGATCCAAAACGCGTGCGCGTCCGGAATGAAGACACACAGTCCGATCAGTATTATTCCGCAGTATATTTTTTTCATTAAAATCCCTCCTTGTCCCGCCTCGGGATACAAAGAACTATACCAAAACGGCCGCTCTTTGTCAATTTCCTCCCTTTGCGGTATTCTTACGGTGCCAGCGCCAGTAATAGCCGCTCAAATAAAGGACAAATCCGCCGATCGCCAGTTTCACCGCCAAAGGCCTTATTCCCAGGTCAGGCCGCCAGGGCGCGTAGAAAAATGCGAACAATCCTGCAACCCACATCCCGATTCCCGCTTTCATTACCCATACCGAGGGATGGGAACGCCGGCGAAACCGGGACCGGGATGGGGATCTATGTATAAAAGGAAAGAGGCTCTTCATGCGCTTTCTCCGGCTTTCTTTCTATTTTCCGGATAATTCAGGAAAGCGCAAGCGCTTTCTTCTCCTCCACGCGGCCGCGGCGAGACAGAAAAAGAAAAATCCGTAATATCCCGCCACTTCCTGCCAGGAACAGGCGTACCGGACGGATGAAAAGTTCTGCGCCGAGACCCAGCGCGTGACTGCCCAAAAGATGTCCACTCCGGAACAGAGAAGAGCGCCGAATGCGGACGCGCACCAGTAACTCCAGGAAAAACACAGAAATAAAAGATTCAGGAGCAACACTCCGGTAAAAAGAGGGATCAGCACCACGCTCGATATGAGCGATCCGAAATAAATATAACCGAAGTGGAACGATATCAGCGGGGAAACCCATAAAAAGATCCACAGGGAAACCCACCAAATCGTTATTGCGTACCGAACCGGCATATTGCCCGTGGAGAAAGGCACACGTGAGGCGGAAAAAAGGATCGCGGCAACGGCAAGAAAAGAAAACTGAAAACCGGCCGAGTAAATCCAACCGGGAGACACAAAAAGCAGGATAATCCCCGCCAATCCCAGAGAATTCCAGGGCAGAACGCGTCTGCGGCAAAAAAAACTCATCCCGACCAGAACCGCCATCACCGCGGCACGAAACGCAGAGGGGCTCATTCCGGTCAGACAGGCGTACCCGGGAAGAAATCCCATCAATACGATCAGCCGCAGGCGGTACGGGAAAGAAAAAAGACGCATTCCGGCCATGCAAAACAGCGCAAGAATCCCCATATGCACTCCGCTCACGGCCAGAAAATGAGCGCATCCGGAATCGATAAAAACACCGACGTCATCGCCAAGCAATTCCCGGCGGCCTAAAAAGACCGCGGCCAGGAAGCGGGAAGTTCGCGCGCTGGTATGGGCCTTCCATTTTCCCGTGCAAAACCGCAGGACGGCCGCTTTCAGCCGGCCGATCGGCGAGGGAGACAACGCTCCCCGGACACCGTCTTTTTTCACCCAGGCGACGTAGTGATCGCGATTCCAGCGAGCCGTCCGCAGCACCGCCTCCGTCCGATAGCGGCGCGCAAACTTCATTTCCCGCGAATAATCATACACGTACACGCGGGAAATACATCCCCGGGAAGGATGACAAACCGCTCCCCGGAAATAGTTTCTCATCCCTTGCTCCTCGGGTACGGTAAGTACCTCAACGCGGTATTGCTGCGCGCGACCGGTTTCCTTTGCGAATCCTTTTTGCTGCAGATATCCCGGAACCGCCCACATCGCGCCCAGCGAAACGGTCATCACCGCGATTGCCGCACTGCACCCGGGCCCCTCCCGCCTCTGCCGGATACCCAAAGCCGCGCTTCCCACGAACAGCACGATCCATATCTCCATTACCGGTAATTTTCGGGAAAGAAACATTCCCGCGGCGATACAGAGAAAAAGGATCAGCCACAAAGCGGACGGGTCATCTGAAAACACACGACGGCGGTTCATCGAAACGACAAAAACGGCTCCATGCGGCGTGCCTTGGAAACTCCGATCCCTTTCACCCGCTGAAGGTCCCGGACGCAGGAATACCCTCCGTGCAGCCGGCGGTCGGAGATGATACGCGCGGCTAATACCGGGCCAATACCGGGAATGGACTGGAGCTGTTCACTCGTCGCACGGTTTATCGGAATACGCTGAGGACCTGACTGCACCTGCTGAGTTTCCGGAACAGAGAACTCTAGCCCTGCCCAGCGGACAATACTGCCCAGGCACAGACAGCACCCAATCCCGATCAATATTCTGCGTTCAGAATACGAAAGACACCACATTGTTTTTGTGGATGGTCCGCGGGAATCAGCTCATTACGCAACGATGTTCACGATACGCTGCGGAACATAGATGACCTTTTTGGGAGATTTTCCCTGGAGAAGCGAGTGTATCCTGGAAAGAGAAAGTGCTTTTTCTTTGATCTCGTCCTGCGTCCAACGGGTGTCGATGGTGAGTTTATCGCGGACTTTTCCGTTCATCAATACCCCGATTTCTATTCTTTCTTCCCGGAGCATCTCAGCCTGATATTCCGGCCACGCCCGGCGGAACACCGACACCTGCCCGCCGAGCATTTGGTGCACCTCTTCACTGAGATGAGGGGTAAACGGGGCCAGCAGAAAGAACACGGTATGCACCGCGTGTTCCAAGACGGATTTTCGGACATACCCTTCATTGAGGCTTTTATGCGCTTGATTCACTAATTCCATGATCCGGCTGATTGCGGTATTAAACTGGAAGCTTTTTTCCATGTCCTCGGTCACATCTTTAATCGTAAGATGGGCCTTGCGCGCCAGCGTTTGTTCCTGCTCGTTCAGCGCATCTTCCGTGGCTTCTCCGGGATGCTCGATCAGCATTTCGGCCAGCCGGACCGCGCGCTGGAGGAAGCGCCAACACCCAAGCAGTCCCTCGTCCTGCCATTCGGCGTCTTTCTCCGGGGGGCCCATGAACAGAATATACAGCCGCATGGTATCAGCTCCGTATTTTTCCAGAATGTAATCGGGCGCGACGACATTTCCTTTTGATTTTGACATTTTCGCCCCGTCTTTGACGATCATACCCTGGGTAAACAACCGGGCGAACGGTTCATCAAACGAAACATATCCGAGATCCTGTAAAAATTTATTCACGAACCTGGAATACATCAGATGTAAAATCGCGTGTTCTACTCCGCCGATATACTGATCTACCGGCAGCCACTCGTTGACTGTGGACGTCACAAACGGCACATCCGTTTCCCGCGGTGAAATATAGCGGAGATAGTACCAGCTGGAATCGACAAACGTATCCATCGTATCGGTCTCTCTTCGCGCGTCCGCTCCGCAGCGGGGACACTTCGTCCGGTAAAACGATTCGATCAGGGTAAGCGGCGACTGGCCGGTAGGAAGGAACTGGACCGTTTCCGGCAGCACTACCGGAAGATCGCCTTCGGGCACCGGCACTTCCCCGCACCCCTCGCAGTAAACCATCGGGATAGGAGCTCCCCAGTACCGCTGGCGGGAAATGAGCCAGTCCCGCAATTTATATTTGTGCACTCGGACTCCTGTTTTTTTCTCTTCCATGCGCTCGGCAATTTTTTCCTTTGCCTGATCCGACGGAAGACGGGAAAATTCGGCGGAATCGACCAATACCCCCTCCCCTTCATACACGGGCGAGTCGGTCACCGTCTCCACCGGACGAATCACCGGCCGCACGGGCAGGGAATACCTCTGCGCGAATTCATAATCTCTGGCATCATGTGCGGGTACGCACATGATCGCTCCTGTTCCGTATTCCATCAGGATATAATTCGCGATCCAAATCGGGATCTTCTCGCCCGTCATCGGATTGACCGCGTACTTGCCGGTCCACACTCCTTCTTTTTCGAAACTTTCGATCAACCGGGCCGAGGGAGGGCGGTTCTTTATCCGTTCGACGAACGCCGCGACCTCTTCCTTGTGAGGGGAATCTTTGATGAGTTCAACGACCCGGGGGTGTTCCCAGCTAAGCGCGAGGAACGTTGCGCCGTAAATCGTATCGACACGCGTGGTAAAGCATACAATGGGTTCCTGCACATCTTCTACCGGAAAGGAGATCTCCACTCCCTGAGATTTCCCGATCCAGTTTTTCTGCATCGTTTTTACGCGCTCCGGCCACTCATCCAATATGTCGAGGTCGGAAAGCAGCCGTTCGGCATAATCCGTGATCCGGAAAAACCACTGTTTGAGATTTCGCTGTTCCACTTCCGTACTGCACCGCTCGCATTCTCCGGAAATGACCTGTTCGTTGGCTAAAACGGTTTTACACGAAGAGCACCAGTTCACCAGCGCCTCTTTCCGGTATGCCAACCCCTTTCGGTACAGCTGAAGAAACAACCATTGAGTCCAGCGGTAATACTCCGGCATACAGGTGGTAATTTCCCTCTGCCAGTCATAGCCCACGCCCCAGCTTTGCATCTGTTCGGTAATGCGCCGGATGTTTTTCAGAGTCCACTCTTTGGGATGGATTTTATGTTTGATCGCCTGGTTCTCCGCCGGCAGGCCGAACGCGTCCCATCCCATCGGACTGAGCACCTGGTACCCCTGCATCATTTTATAGCGGGCAACCGCATCGCCGATCACGTAATTGCGGGCGTGCCCCACATGAAGCTCGCTGGACGGATAAGGAAACATTACCAAACAGTAATATTTCGGTTTCTCCGTAGCGGACGTGTCCGCGCGGAAAATACCCTGTTCCTCCCAGCGTCGCTGCCATTTTTCGTCGATTTTACGCGTGTAATCCATCTTGAAAAAGCTTTCTCACCGTTCGCAGGTTTCTCTCGTCATCCCGTTCATCCTGTTTCGGAGTTTCCAGAATGAACGCCGCGCCGCGAAACATCGGATGCCGCAGCAGCGCGGAGAATCCACGCCTGCCTATTTTCCCTTTGCCGATATCACAATGCCGGTCTCTGCGCGAATTGAGCTCTTCCCGGGTATCATTCAGATGCACCACCTTGAGACGCTGCGCGCCTATGGATTCCTCGAATTGTGCGCAAAAACGCTTCACCCCGGCTGAGTCATCAATTTTATATCCCGCCGCCCAGGCATGCGCAGTATCAATACATATTCCCACCCGGGAAGGCCATCCTAACCGATCCAGCACATACCGAAGTTGGGCGAACGAATATCCCAGCCATTTCCCGCTGCCGGCCGTATTCTCAAGCAGGATCTCGGTCCGTGTTCCTTCAGTGCTGTTGAGGATACGGTCAAGCGCCGCGACTACCCGTCCAAGCCCGGAAGATTCACTCCCGCCTTTATGCGATCCCATATGAGTGACCAGATACTGCGCCCCGAGCGTATCGGCTTCTCGCAGATCTTCGGTGAATTCGCGGATGGTAATCTGATAAAAACGCGTGTTGTGCGATGCAAGATTCAGCGTGTAGGGAATGTGGATGACGACCGGCCGGATCTTCGTTTCTGCCGCTCTTTTCCGAAATACCGCGATGAGTTCTTCACTTAATTGTCCCTTACGGTGCTGGCGGGGATTTCGCGCAAAAATCTGCATCGCCGTACAGCCAAGTTTTTCCGCGCGGGCAAACGCGTAAGAAATATTCCCGGCAATGGAAACCTGACATCCAAGTTTGAGCACTTCCGGTATCCTTTCTTCCCCTTTACAG
>WJJJ01000007.1 GCA_014729775.1 Candidatus Omnitrophota bacterium
CCATGCCGCTTTTTCAAAAAGGCACTTGTCAACCGGGAGGAAAAATCATACAATAATAGAACTTTGCCCGGTGGTGTAATTGGCAACACACTTGACTCTGGATCAAGCATTCCTGGTTCGAGTCCAGGCCGGGCAGCCATTCTTCTCGGGAGAACGGAAACTTTCGGAATTACTTCCGCCGCCGCCCGCTTCGCTGCGCTTGACAATCCGCTTTCTTCAGCATCGCATTCTTGTAATATGAAAAAGGAGAAATCGAGCGCTTCGCCAAACTGTGTAAAGTGCCTGGATATCCCATGCATCTGAAAATCGTGCCCGGCTTGAGCCGCCAAACCTGCAACGTGAATCAACTCGCCGAAAAACTGCGTCTGCCGCAATCCCTGGTATCCCAGCACCTCGCCCTGCTCCGTTCCCGCGGCATTCTTGCCCCGGAGAAAAAAGGAATACCGCCCTATTCCCGGGTACGGAAAATGCGGTCACTGCTGCCAAAACAGAGGAATTCGCACGGCTATTCACAGTGTGAGCAACCTGTGAAAACTTCCCCGGGAATCCCCTTATCTCATTGGAAAATATGGGTTTATGCCGGAAGAAGGGTGCTCACAACAAATCGCTGGCAAGATCGGCAAGCTCCGACCGCTCACCTTTCTCCAAATTGATATGGGTATACAGCTTTTGGCCCTGCATTTTATCGATCAGATAACTGAGGCCGTTGGAATAGGTGTCTAAATAAGGATGATCGATCTGGAAGATGTCGCCGGTAAACACCAGTTTGGTATTTTCTCCAGCGCGGGTAATGATCGTTTTTACTTCCAGCGGGGTTAAATTCTGCGCTTCGTCAACGATAAAGAAAATATTCACCAGGCTCCTTCCCCGGATATAGGCCAGCGGAGAAATCACCAGGCTTTCCTCCTCCAGCAGTGATTTTGTCTTGGCGTGCTTCATATCGGATTCAAAATAACTGTTACGGATCACTCCCAGATTATCGAAAAGCGGCTGCATGTAGGGATCGAGCTTTTCCTGGATATCACCGGGAAGGAACCCGATATCTTTATTACTTAACGGGACTACCGGCCGGGCCATGAATATCTGACGGTAATTTTTTTTATTGGCAATCCCCGCCGCCAAGGCGAGCAGGGTTTTGCCAGTACCGGCTTTCCCGGTCATGGTCACCAGCTCGATCTTGGGATTCATCAGCGCGTCCAGGGCGAACGTTTGTTCGGCGTTCCGCGGCGCGATGCCGGCCGCAAGCAGTTTATTGACTTTGCGCAATTTGAGCGTAAAGGGATCATACCGGGTCAGCACCGATTTCTTCCCGTTGCGCATGATAATATACTCGTTGGGCAGGGGCTTTTTTTTCATTTTCACCCGGTCTATTTCGATTTCGTAGGGTTTTTGATAAAGTTCGTTGATTAATTTTTCGGACACATTCTCTTCAAATCGGTATCCGGCATAAAGATTGGAAATGTCTTTGACGTGATCGGTAGTATAATCTTCGGCCATCAAACCGATCGCCTTCGCTTTCATCCGCAGATTCACGTCTTTGGTAACCAATACCACTTCCTTTTTCGGCTGTTCCTTGGCGAGGCAAAAGGCGACATTCAATATGTGGTGATCGATATTCGTGGAGGTGAAGTTTATTTCTATCTGCGGATCGAATTCCTGATCGAGACGTATCATGAGCTTCCCTTTATCGGGACCGATACGGACGCCTTCGGCGAAAATCGGTTCTCCGCTCATCGAATCCAGCGCGCGCAGGAATTCCCTCGCGTGAAAGTTCAGCGTCTGGCTGCCCTTTTTAAAACGGTCAAGCTCTTCCAGCACCGGCATCGGGACCACGACGTCATTTTCCTGAAATTGGTACAGGCAGGAACTATCGTGAAGGATCACATTGGTATCGAGGATGAAAATTTTCTTTTTTTTCTGCTTCGGGGCGGCCGCTTTGTTCATGGGGGTAACTCCATTAGAGATTATACCCCGCGGCCTATTGGAAATCAATATCTTTTCGGCAACTATCGAAAAAGCGGACGGATTTTTGGAAATTTTCCCCGGATACTCGGAGAGAATACATCCGGAAATTTCCTCCTTTTTCTTCCCGTTTCTCACAACATTCCCCTTTTGTTTTCTCCAAAAGCGTATATAATAATTGTCTATGAAAACAAAATATTCTGCGACCAGCCGGGAAGAATGTACACGTTGTCCGGCCCTGTGCTGTAAAAACCTTTCCATGGAAATAGGCAAACCGGTCAACCGCAAGGAAATCGAAGATCTCAAATGGCAGCTGCACTTCGACACGGTAAAAGTATACATCCGTCACCGGCGCTGGTATCAAATGGTGGAAGGAACCTGCATGTATTTGTCCAACGACCGCTGTACGATTTACGAACACCGTCCTAAGAAATGCCGCGCGCACAATCCGCCGAATTGCGAACGATTCGGGGAATTTTTTGACGTCATGCTCGCCACTCCTCAGGAACTTGAGGACTATTACCAAAACCACATGCGCCGCCGCAGAAAAGGGACGAAAAAGAAAGATCCGGGACGGGGAAAGACGGAGCGGGTTTAGTCTTATCAAAAAATGCCTTTTGTGATATAATACGACCCATTCGGCGAAGAATTCAACCACGGATTCCCGTACGTCGTCAATCCCCAGAAGGGCGAAGCACAGACACCGTATTCCTTCTTTCTTCCGCAGAGGAGAGCCCAGGCGTTTTCCCCTTCTGTGAATAACTTGTGAAAACTGTGCATATCGTGGCGGAATGTGCCTATGAACAGACTGTGGGAACAATGTAAAGTAGCGCTCAAGCAGCGGATCGGGGAAACCTCTTTTGATACCTGGATCGCGCCGGTCCACATGAAAAAGGTCGAGGGGAAATCCCTGATTCTCGAAGTCCCGGACGGCTTCTTTCAGAACTGGGTAGAAACCAATTATTTGCGGCAAATTCAGGATACCGTCAACGAAATATCCCGAAAAGACTACGAGATCTCCTTTGAGGTCAACCCTTCGATCCTTCAGCGGAAAACCAATAAAATATTCAAAAATATCCAGAAGAGCTTCCAGGCGGAACCGCAGGACTCCATTCGGCTCAATCCCCGGTTTTCTTTCGACACCTTCATCGTCGGCGCGTCCAACCGTATGGCCCACGCCGCGTCTCTCGCGGTCGCCAATACCCCGGGAAAATCATATAATCCGCTGTTTATTTACGGCGGCGTGGGGCTGGGAAAAACGCACTTAATGCAGTCTATCGCGCAAACGATATTAAAGAATAATCCGAAAGCGCGGATAAAATACCTCTCCTCCGAAAAATTCATCAACGAACTGATCATGTCCATTCAGAACAGGGCGACGGAAAAATTCAGGCAGAAATACCGCAATGTCGACATTCTTTTAGTCGACGATATTCAGTTTCTTTCAGGAAAAGAGGCCTCACAGGAAGAATTTTTCCATACGTTTAACGTGCTGTATGATTACCATAAACAGATCGTTATTTCCTCCGACCGGCAGCCGAAAGAAATTCCAAAACTGGAAGAACGGCTTATCTCCCGGTTCAGTTGGGGACTGGTCGTAGATATACAGCCTCCTGATTTTGAAACCAGGGTTGCGATCTTAAAGAAAAAACTGGAAAAAGACCCCATAAAAATCGATGAGGACGTGATCTATTTCATCGCCAAGAACATCAGCACGAATATCAGAGAATTGGAAGGGGCTCTTATCCGGATCATCGCCTATTCACTTATAGAGAACAAACCGATCGACCTCTCCCTGGCCAAGGAAATCCTTAAAGATATGGTAAAAGAAATTTACAAACGCGTCACGCCGGACGTCATCCTGGAAAAGGTGGCCGGGCATTTCAATATTCCGAAAGAGAATCTCAAAAAAGGGAAAAGAAACAAAACGATCGTCGTTCCCCGGCAGATCGCCATGTATCTTATCCGGGAGCTTACCGACTGCTCGCTTCCGGAGATAGGCGCCTTTCTCGGGGCTAAGCACCATACAACCATTCTGTACGCCCATAAAAAAGTGGGAAAAGAACTCAAAATGAATGAAAGCCTTAAGAACACCGTGCACATGCTTGCACAGGAAATTAAGAGTTTATAAAGACTTTTATGTGAATAAAAACCCTGGTTTTCCTCTATGTTTTTTGGTACAATAAGTGTCTTTCACAGGATTCACAGGAGTTACTAACACTACTATGAAATTTATTATTAATAAAGAAAGATTATTAGAGACCCTGCAGAAAGTCCAAGGGCCGACCACTTCAAAACAAAATTTTCCCATTCTGAACAGTGTGCTTATTTCCGCGGAAGCACGCAAAATAAAATTCTTCTCTACGGATTTAGACACGACTATCCTTTCTTTTCTGGACGTTTCCGCCGAAGAAACAGGCAAGGTAGCAGTTCCGATGCGCCGGTTTTTGGGCATTGTCAGAGAGCTTCCCTCCGGTGAAGTTTCTGTGGAAAAGCTGAAAAATACGCTGTGCATAAAATGTGGAACGGTTGTGTTTAAGATAAACACCCTTGATCCGGAAGAATTTCCGAAGATAGAGGAGCCACATGAGGTGACGCTGATAAAAATTAAGCCCCAGGTTCTCGATGAGATGATCTCTCTTACTTCCTTTTGCGTGGGGTATGAAGATACCAATTACGTCTTGAACGGGATTTTATTCGAAGTATTCGAACAGACGATCCAGCTGGTATCGACTGACGGGAAGAGGCTGTCATATGTCCGGAGAGAATTAGCTGAATCTCAGCCGGGTCTCAACACGAAGATTGAGTTCATCCTGCCGGTCAGAGCGGTTCAGGAATTGCATAGGCTGATAAGGGAAAGGGAAAATGACATTTATCTGTTCGTGGAGGAGAACCGCGTCGGATTCGATTTTAAGGATACCCAGTTCATTGCCCGGCCCATCGAAGGGGAATTTCCTAATTATTCCCAGTATATTCCCGCACAGGGAAAAGACGTGCTCACGATCGACCGGCGGCAGATGCTGTCGTCTTTACGCCGGGCTGATTTGCTCTCGACGCCCGATTATCAAGGAGTGAAATGTGCATTACGTAAAGACGGGGTGGTGATCTCAAAAAATACCCCGCAGCTCGGAGAAGTGAAAGAAACGGTTTCAGGAAAATTCACCGGGACCCCGCTTGAAATTGGGTTTAATCCCACCTATTTAATGGATGTGCTGAAAAATCTCACCGAAGAAGAGGTGAGTTTCGAGTTTTACGGCGCGGAGAAACCCACCGTTCTTCGGAAAGAAAATTTTGTGTATCTCGTGCTTCCGATGAAAATCTAAGCCGCGATGACCACCCATATAAAGAATCTCTTACAGTCATTCTTTCAGGATAAATCCGCGCGAATGCAGGAACGCGACGGGATCGAAGCGGTGAAAAAACGCGTGCTGGGGGAATATCTGAATGAACATGTGAGGATAGACGACATATCGAACGGGAAAGTGATTTTTTCGGTTCCCACGTCCCATTTTCGCTACGAAGTGTCTCTTCGCCGACAGCAGTTGTGCGATGAGATACAAAAAATATATCCAGAAATAAAAAAAATTTTAGTAAGGGTCGGGTAAGAAAGCGAGGATTTACTCATGCCGAAAGAAGCAACAGGCACACAAGCATACGACGCGACAAAAATACAGGTACTTGGAGGGATCGCCGCGGTACGAAAAAGACCGGCGATGTATATCGGCGATACGACGAGCAGGGGACTTCATCATCTGGTCTATGAAGTGGTGGATAATAGTATTGATGAAGCGAGCGGAGGGTATTGCGATAAAATAAAGGTAGCTGTCCATCACGATAACAGCGTATCCGTTGAGGATAATGGACGGGGGATTCCCGTCGATGTGCATAAGACGCTGAAAAAACCCGCATTGGAAGTGGTGCTTACCACACTGCACGCCGGAGGAAAATTCGATCACCGGGTGTATAAGGTGAGCGGCGGACTGCACGGGGTGGGCGTGAGTGTGGTCAACGCATTAAGCGAGTGGCTGGAAGCTGAGGTGAAAAGAAACGGGAAGGTGTATCACCAGCGGTATGAAAACGGCGCGAAAAAAACACCGCTCAAAACTGTAGGAAAGACGAAGAAATATACCGGAACGAAAATCACGTTTAAACCCGACAAGGAAATTTTTTCTGTAACCGAATTTTCGTTTGATGTGCTTTCCCAGCGGCTGAGGGAACTCGCCTTTCTGAATAAGAACGTGGAGATCACCCTTGCGGACGAGCGGAATGATAAAGAGGCGGTGTTTAAATTTAAAGGCGGGATTTTATCATTTGTTGATTTTCTTAATCGAAATAAAAACTGCCTGCACAAGAAAATTATATATTTTCATAAAGAAAAAGAAAATGTACTTATTGAAGGCGCGGTGCAGTACAACGACGGGTATAAAGAAAATATTTTTTCTTTTGCGAATAATATCAATACAATCGAGGGGGGAAGCCATCTTACCGGTTTTAAAACCGCGCTTACGCGCGCGATTAACCAATACGCACGCAATAAAAAAGCGTTAAAAAATATAAGCAGTATCTCCGGGGATGACGTGCGGGAAGGATGTGTCGCGGTGATCAGCGTGAAACTGCCGAATCCCCAGTTCGAAGGGCAGACTAAAACGAAATTAGGAAATTCGGAAATTGACGGATTGGTCGCTTCGGTTGCGCTGGAAGCGTTCACGCAGTTTTTTGAAGAAAACCCTTCGGTGGCGAATAAAATTCTGGAAAAAGCGGTACTGTCGGCCCGCGCCCGCGCCGCGGCGCGGAAAGCGAGAGAATTAACCCGCAGAAAAGGAGCGCTGGACGGCGCGAATTTACCGGGAAAGCTCGCCGATTGTTCCGAGAAAGACGCGCATGTGTCCGAATTGTTCATTGTTGAGGGGGAAAGCGCCGGCGGAAGCGCGAAGCAGGCCCGGGAGCGGACATTTCAGGCAATCCTTCCGATTAAAGGGAAAATATTGAATGTGGAAAAAGCGCGGCTGGATAAGATTCTTAATAATGAGGAAATCCGCACGATTGTCGCGGCGCTCGGAACCGGAATAGGACAGGATTTCGACATTTCCAAACTGCGCTATCACAAAATCGTGATTATGGCCGATGCCGACGTGGACGGTTCCCATATTCGGACCCTTCTGCTCACGTTCTTTTACCGGCAGATGACCGACCTGGTCGAACAGGGATATATTTACATTGCTCAGCCGCCTCTGTACCGGATAAAACGGAAAAAATGGGAAGAGTATATTCACACCGAACGGGAAATGAACGAGATTATTATCCGTCTGGGGACAAAAGCGACGGAACTGAGACGGGCAGGAAGAAAAAAGGAAGCGTTCACGCCTAAAGAATGCGAGCAAATCATAAATTATCTCATTTCGCTTGAACGGTTAAATCTTATTTTGGGCCGCAAGGGAGTATCGTTCCGGGAATATCTTGAGCGGATAGACGAAAAGAAAAAGAAATATCCAATGTACAAATTATCGATCCAGAATACCCCGGTCTTTCTGTATGATGAAGACGAATTATCCGGCTACGGAGATCAGGATTCCGTGCGGAAAATGGAAATTTTCGAATCCTACGAAATCAAGGAGATAGGGGAATCCTTGCGCAAGCTGGGTCTTTCCCTGAAAGATTACTACGCGCAGGAAAAACCGGTCTTTGTCGTGACGAACACGGAAACCGGAGAAACCTCGGACTGTTACGGGCTTCGCGATGTCCACGCCGTGGTGAATACGATCGCCACCAAGGGCATGCAGATCCAGCGGTATAAAGGATTGGGGGAAATGAATCCCGAACAGTTATGGGAAAGTACAATGGATCCGCAGAAACGATCGTTGATCCAGGTGGCACTGGAAGATTCCGTGGAAGCGGACCGGATATTCACCATTCTCATGGGGGAACAGGCCAAGCCCCGCCGCGAATTTATTCAGAGCAACGCGCACGAAGTAAAAAATATCGACGTATAAGGAGTACGAATGAGCGAAGAAATCGGATTTAAGGAAAAATCGCTGCCGAAATATCTCGAAGAAGAAATGAAGGAATCGTATCTTTCCTACGCGATGAGCGTAATCGTGGGAAGAGCGCTTCCGGATGTGCGGGACGGGTTGAAACCGGTGCAGAGAAGAATTTTGTTTACGATGCACGGCCTGCATCTGCGGCATACCCAGTCTTATAAAAAATGCGCGCGTATCGTCGGGGAGGCGCTGGGAAAATACCATCCCCACGGCGACATGTCGGTTTATGACGCGTTGGTGAGAATGGCGCAGGATTTTTCCCTGCGGTATCCGCTCATTATGGGGCAGGGGAATTTCGGATCGATTGACGGGGATCCTCCGGCGGCAATGCGGTATTCGGAAGCGAAGTTGGCGCACCTGGCGGATTACCTTTTACAGGATATCGAAAAAGAAACGGTAAATTTCTTTCCCAATTTCGACAATTCGCTCAGCGAGCCTGAGGTGCTTCCTTCGATCGTGCCGAACCTGCTGGTAAACGGAGGCAGCGGCATCGCCGTCGGCATGGCAACCAACCTCCCTCCTCATAATCTCGGAGAAGTGTGCGATGCGTTGAGTCATCTGCTGGATCATCCGGGGGCGACGGTCAAGGACCTGTGCAGGAAAATCAAAGGTCCTGATTTCCCGACCGGAGGAATTATCTGCGGACGGTCGGATATCCTCAAGTTATATGAAAGCGGAAGGGGGAAGCTGACCCTTCGCGCCCAGGCGTCTATCGAGCACGAGAAAAACCGTTCCCAGATCGTCATTACTGAAATCCCGTATCAGTTGAACAAGAGTAATCTGCTGGAAGCGATCGCGAAAATTATCACGAATAAAAAAATAGAAGGGGTGTCTGACTTGCGCGATGAGTCCGATAAATCGGGTATCCGCATCGTAATCGAATTAAAACGGGATTCGCAGCCCCAGATTATCCTCAATCAGCTGTACAAACACACGCATCTGGAAACCACTTTCGGCGCGATTTTTCTCGCGCTTGTGAACCGGCGGCCGCAGATCCTCACGTTGAAAGAGATGTTGCTGCACCATATCACCTTCCGGAAGGAAGTGATCGTGCGCCGGACGCAATACGAGCTGGAAAGAGCGCAAAGAAGAGCGCATATTCTCGAAGGATTAAAGATCGCGCTTAAATTTCTTGATGAGGTGATCGCCTTGATAAGAAAATCCAAAAGTCCGGTTGAGGCGAAAGCAGGATTGATGAAAAAATTTTCGTTGTCGGAAGTCCAGGCCCAGGCCATTTTAGAAATGCAGCTACAGCGGCTCAGCGCTTTAGAACGGAAAAAGATCGACGAGGAGTATCTGCAGATTTTGAAAAAAATAGAAGAGTACCACGCGATTCTTTCTTCCGAGAAACGGCAGGAAGGGCTGATCAAAGAAGAGCTCTCACTCCTGAAACAGAAATTCGCTGATCCTCGCCGGACGGAAATAGTCGCGCAGCGGGAAGAAATTGAGATCGAAGATTTGATCGTGGAAGAAGAGATGGTGATTACGGTTACGCGTTCGGGATACATCAAACGGCAGCCGCTGACTTCTTATCGTCAACAGAAACGAGGAGGACGCGGGATCACGGCAATGTCGACGTCCGCCGAAGATATCGTGAAACATTTATTCGTTGCCTCCAGTAAAGATACGCTCCTCATTTTTACCGACCAGGGACGGGTCTATCCTCTCAAAACCTATGAAATTCCCGCCGGATCAAGGACGTCGAAGGGACGGGCCATTGTCAATTTGCTGAATCTGTCTAAAAAGGAGGCGATAACCACGGTGTTGGCCATTCAGGAATTTGATCCGGAGTATTTCGTGTGTATGGCAACGCGCACCGGGATCATCAAGCGCACCGCGCTTGATCTGTTTGCGAACGTGCGGCGTAACGGTATCAACGCCATTTCGCTGGAGAAAGATGATTATCTTATCGGTGCCGGGCTGGCGAAAGCGTCGGAAGAAATGATGCTCGCTACCGAACAGGGCAAAGCGATTCGGTTCAAACTTTCCGACGTGCGGGCCACCGGCCGCCAATCGCGGGGGATCCGGGGGATAAAACTGGCCAAGAACGATTATGTGCTGGGAATGGTCCTCATTAAGAAGACGATCAAGAAAGAGAATTTGTTCCTGTTGACTGCGACCGAAAAAGGATTCGGGAAAATGACTTCTCTGGAAGACTACCGCGTCCAATCCCGGGCAGGGAAAGGGATCATCAATATAAAACTTTCCAGTAAAATTGGTCCGGTACGGGGCTTGATACTGGTGAGCAAAGATGATGAGATCGTCTGTGTGACTCAGAGGGGGATACTGATCAGGATGAACGTGAAGGGAATCCGGGTATCGGGACGGGCCACCCAGGGGGTCAGGATCATTAATTTAGGCAAGGAAGATAAGCTGGCAACGGTAGCCCGGATCATACCCGAGGAATAAGGAGCATTCTTCGGCGCCGGCACGGACCCGAATGCTCCGGAAAACGACAAGGTTTTTCATTGACAAATTGCCGAGAGTCGGTACAATTAAAAGTTCTTTGGACTGACATGATCACTTAGCTCGACCCCATCGTCTAGCCAGGCCTAGGACATCACCCTTTCACGGTGATGACGCCGGTTCGAATCCGGCTGGGGTCGTTTTTTTATTTTAGGGGCCGTCTCCTGCGCAAGGGAGGCCGGCTCTCCCGGGAACTGAAACCACTTCCCCGGGTGAGAATGGTTCGGCACAATGGAACAAAAAAGACCTCTCGGCGTAACGGTGTTGGGCATTTTGAATACGTGCCTTTTTGGCGCGGGTTCGTTTCTGTTTATTGTGTACCTCCGGCAGAACCCGGAACTGTACCGCGAATTCCTTACGGAATCTTTTCAACGGAGCGGGGTTGAGTTCGCCGGAGAGTTTGTCCGCGCGATCCCGCTCTGGTACGCAATTTTTCCGCTCATATATTTCGCCTTGGGAATGGGCGTGTTGCGGGGAAAAGAATGGGCCCGCAAAGGAACGGTGTATTTTGCGTTTGGGATGGTGGCGATACTGGCGGTTGCGGTCTTTCTGCAGCGGGCGTTTTTGCCCCAGGCGATCGCTCAGTTATGGTATCCCGGTATTTTAATTCTTTATTTTACTCATCCACAGGTAGAACGGTATTTTCATAAACCCGCGGAGAAAGGAGTGGAATCATAATGTGCGGGATCTTCGGCTATGTAGGAGAAAAAAGAACACTGGCGTCTTTGCTTGACGGGCTTGCCCGTCTGGAGTACCGGGGATATGATTCCTGCGGGGTCGCGGCAATGGGCCATTCCCGGAAGAGCATTTTCTGCCGCAAGAAACAGGGAAAGATAAAAGACCTGCGCAGCCATCTCCATTCGGAACTGGCGAAAAAATATACCTGCAGCATATTGCATACCCGTTGGGCCACTCACGGAAAACCGTCGAAAGCGAATGCTCATCCGCATATGAGCAATGGGAAAAATGTGGCGCTGGTGCACAACGGGATTATAGAGAATTATCTTCCGCTGAAAGAGCAGCTTCAGAATCAGGGATACCGGTTCCGGAGTGAAACGGACACCGAGGTAATCGTGCATCTGATCGATTCCCTTTTGGACGGCGATTTGAGAACGGCGGTGATGAAAGCGGTTCTCAGACTGGAGGGCTCATTCGCCTTAGGCGTGGTGGCGAAAGCCGCGCCCGGGGAGCTTATCGCGGTGCGCAAGGGGAGTCCGTTAATTATCGGGAAGGGCGAGAACGAATATTTTCTTGCATCGGATATTCCCGCGATCCTGCCTTTCACGCGCGAAGTCATCTATCTGCAGGACGGAGAAACGGCGGTCGTCAGTGCTGAAGGAGTTCGTGTATGCGATTTTGCCCGTGTCCCCCGGAAAGCGCGGACTGAGCGGGTATCCCTCAAAGCGGAACACGCAGGCAAAAGAGGCTATGAACATTTCATGCTTAAGGAGATCAACGAACAGCCGCGTGTCATAAAAGAAATGTATTCTTTGTATGTGAGGGGGCAGAAGATTTCATTTCCCCGGTTGCCGTTCAATTCCGGCCTCCTTAAAAAGCTTAAAAAGATTTATATTACCGGATGCGGCACGGCTTATCACGCCGGATTGGGAGGAAAGTATTTTTTCGAGCGCCACTGCGGTCTGGATACCGATATCGATGTGTCCTCGGAGTTCCGTTACCGGCATATTAATATCGGAAAGAACGATGTGCTGATCGCGATTTCCCAATCCGGAGAAACGGCCGATACATTAGCTGCCGTTCGATTAGCCAAAGAGCGGGGCGCGACAGTGATCGGGATTTGCAACGTGCTGGGGTCGAGTCTGGTGAAGGAAAGCCACGGCTTGATCCATACCCTTGCCGGTCCGGAGATCGGCGTTGCCTCCACCAAGGCCTATACCGCGCAGCTGTTCGCGCTGTATTTGCTGGGACTGCTGCTGGCGTCGGCTCGCGGGACGTTATCGCAGAAAGAATACCGCAGTGTACTGCGGGAACTCGGGCAAATCCCCGAATATCAGAAGCGGGTGCTGCATCATACCAGAGAGATCAGGTCCATCGCGAAGAAGTTCTCCCGGTTTGGATGTTTCCTTTTTTTAGGACGCGGTGTCCATTTCCCCTCGGCGCTGGAAGGGGCGTTGAAATTGAAGGAAATTTCATATATTCCCGCTGAAGGATACCCGGCGGGCGAGATGAAACACGGCCCGATCGCGTTGATAGACGAATACCGCGCGGTAGTCTGTATCGCGCCCATTGATGAACTGTACGAAAAAGTGGTGTCGAACATTCAGGAAATAAAGGCGCGAAAGGGAAAAGTACTCGGGGTGGTGAATTATGAGGATGACGAAGCGTCTTTATTGAGCAACGAAGTGTTGCATGTCCCCCGTCTCATTCACCAGGAGCTGAGTCCTCTGTTGGTGGCGGTGGCGCTTCAGCTGTTTGCGTATTACGTGGCCAAGAACCTGGGTTGTGAGATCGATCAGCCGCGGAATTTAGCCAAGTCGGTGACGGTAGAATAAAAAGGCCCGGGCCCGGAGGCAGAGAGCGCAATGTTATATCTTGTGGCGACGCCGATCGGAAATATGGAAGATATTACGCTGAGGGCACTGCGGGTATTGAAACAAGCCGATTTTATCCTCGCCGAAGATACCAGAAAAACCGGCACGTTGTTGAAACGTCACGGGATTACGCGAAAGCTGGTTAGCTACCATGAACATAACGAGGAACGGAAGCGTCCCTGGGTCCTGGAAAAGCTCAAAGAGGGCGGCGCAATCGCTTTGGTCACCAGCGCGGGGACGCCGACGATCGCCGACCCCGGCTATACGCTCGTGCGCAGCTGCCGGCAGGAAAATATAGGGGTTGGCGCGCTTCCCGGTCCCTGTGCTGCGGTGAACGCCCTGGCGATGACTTCGATGCCCCATCACAGGTTTTCTTTTTACGGGTTCCTTCCCAAAAAGAAGAATCAGCGTCAAAAGATCCTTCAGGACGCTGCGGACCGGGAAGGAGCGAGTGTCTATTACGAGTCGCCCTATCGCCTTACCAAAACCCTCAGCCAGCTTGCGGAAGTTCTGCCCCAGCGCAAGATCGCGGTAGTACGGGAAATGACCAAAAAATTTGAAGAGGTGCGGGAGGGATCCGCGCAGGAGCTCAAAACTCATTTTACCCGCCATCCGCCGAAAGGAGAAATCGTGCTGGTAGTAGGGTCTGTGCAAAAGCGCCGTGCTCTTCGGAAAGGCGGCGGCAGAAGGCAGGCGCGCAAGCCTTGACATTCGCGAAAAAGTGCGGTATATATAACTAACCTTTAAGCCGGTCCGGCGAGGCCGGGAAGGAGAGATATGACGTATCGCGTGAAGAAAATTCGTAGGAAAACCCACACGAAAGGTGTGGGTTTTTTCTTTTTTGGAGGAAAGCCCGGATGACAGCGCTTCCCCGTTCCTGTCTGCTTACGAAAGAAGAGATCGCAAAAACTCTCTACCGGCTTGCCTGCGAAGTGGTCGAACAGCACGGGAAGCTGAATGAAGTCGTGCTCATCGGTATTCATACCCGCGGAGTGCATCTCGCCCGGCGGCTTCGGGCGCTTATCCGGGAACGGGAAGGAATTCAGCTGCCACTGGGAATACTGGACATTACCTTCTACCGCGATGACCTTACCGCGATCGGACCCAAACCGGTCGTTCGAGAGACCAAAGTGGATTTCGATCTCCAGGGGAAAACGGTGATTCTCGTAGATGATGTGCTGTTTACCGGAAGGACGGTGCGGGCGGCGCTGGACGAGATTATCGATTTCGGACGGCCCCAGCGGATAGAGTTGTTAGTACTCGTTGACCGGGGGCACCGGGAGCTTCCGGTAAAGGCCGATTATGTGGGGAAGAACATTCCGACTCAAAGAAACGCCGTGGTCGAAGTCCGGGTGCAGGAGCACGACGGAGCCGATGAGGTAATCCTGAAGAAACGTTAATCATGGAGGAGTGGACGCGCACACACATGCTGGGAATCAAAGCCCTCCCGCGGGAGGAGATCGAAGCGATTTTTTCGCTCGCCAAGTCGTTTCAGGAGATTTCCACCCGGGAGGTAAAAAAAGTCCCCGCATTGCGGGGCAAGACCCTCATCAATCTCTTTTTCGAAAATTCAACGCGCACCAGGACTTCTTTTGAGCTCGCGGCCAAACGCTTAAGCGCCGATGTGGTGAATTTCTCCGCGTCGTCCAGCAGCCTTGCCAAAGGTGAAACAATAATAGACACGGTAAAAAATCTCGAAGCGTATCATCCGGATATTTTCGTGATCCGGGTCGGTTCGAGCGCGGCGCTTTACGCGTTGACGCAGCACACAGAAGCAAGCATCGTGAACGCCGGCGACGGACGGAATGAACATCCGACCCAGGCGCTTCTCGATATGTTCACGGTCTCCCAGCAGCTGGGCAGTTGCGAAAAACTCAAGGTGCTGATTGTCGGCGACATCCTTCATTCCCGGGTCGCCCGTTCGAATATGTTCGGCTTCCGCAAATTTGCCTCGCAGATTATCCTTTGCGGCCCTCCGTCATTGGTCCCGTTTGACTGCGCTGAGGAAGGCATAAGGGTAGAATACGATCTCGATGCCGCCGTGGAGTCGGCGGATGTGATCATTATGCTCAGGGTCCAGCAGGAAAGGCAGACTTCGGCCTTCTTCCCCTCGTTGCGCGAATATTCGAAGAACTACGCGCTTACTCCCCGCCGGCTGGCACGGGCGAGAAAGGATGCGCTGGTGCTTCATCCCGGCCCGGTGAATTGGGACGTAGAAATTCATTCATCGTTGAAGTGGCGGGTGCACCCGTTAATACTGAAGCAGGCGGAAAACGGTCTGGCTGTGCGAATGGCGGTATTATTTTCGGTCGGCACAAAGAAGAGGACATTATGAACGCAAAGCACGAAGACGAAATGATAATTCGTAACGCGACCGTGGTGAACGCCGACGGCGAACGGGAGGCAGACGTGTGGATACGGAATGGGAAAATAGAAGCCGTGGGGCGCGGCCTGACGCGGCCGGCGGCGCGGGAAGTAGATGCCCGGGGCAAACACCTGTTCCCGGGATTCGTCGATCTGCACGCCCATTTACGCACGCCCGGCAGAGAGGATGAAGAAGATTTCGCGAGCGGTTCCCGGGCGGCCGCCAAGGGAGGCTTTACCACGCTTTTTTGCATGCCGAATACCGAGCCGGCGATAGACCTGGAAGGGATCGCCTGGTGGGTGCGTGAAGAGGGGCGCCGCGTTGGTCTAGTCGACATTTATCCGGTCGGCTCCATTACCAGGGAACGGAAAGGAAAAATACTTACCGAATTTTGCGCCTTGCGGCATGCCGGATGCCGGACGCTAAGTGATGACGGGGATTCATTGGCCGATTCCCTGCTGATGCGCCGGGCGTTTGAATATGCCAAACTCGCGGACGTGCTGCTCGTATCCCATTGTGAGGACGCGCAGTTATCGCAGGGCAATTCCATGCGGGAAAGCCGGATCTCTTCACGGTACGGGATTTCCGCGGTGCCCGATATTGCCGAAAGTATTATCGCGGCAAGGGATATTGCGCTTGCCCAGTATACGGGCGGCCGGCTCCACTTGGCCCACGTGAGCAGTGCGAAAACGGTGACGCTGCTGCGGCAGGCCCGCGCGGCCGGCGTTCGGGTCACGGCGGAAACCTGTCCCCATTATCTTGTGTTTACCGTGGAAGACGTGGAAAAGAGCGGGTTTGATTCTCATTATAAAGTAAATCCTCCGCTTGGGACCGCGGATGACCGCGCGGCGCTTCGTGCCGCACTGCGGGACGGCATTCTCGATTGCGTCGCGACCGACCACGCGCCTCATTCCCGGATAGAAAAGGAGCTTCCCTTTGAAGATGCGCCCTTCGGGATAAACGGGCTGGAGACGGCCTTTTCCGCGCTTTACACGCATCTCGTCCTCACCGGCGCCTGTACACTGCCTCAGATAATCCGCAGCCTCTCTTTTGCGCCCGCCGCGGTCGCCGGGTTTACCGACCGTGGAGCAATTGCGCCGGGATATACCGCGGATCTTGTGCTGGCCGACCTCTCACGTTGCTGGACCGTGACTGAAGAAGAGTGGTGTTCAAAATCGGTGAATACCCCGTTTCTTTCCCGGAAACTCTCCGGAGTGATCGAATGCACGTGGTACCGGGGAAGAATCACCTACCAAGAACAGCGGTCCGGGTGAATTTTCAGGAAAGATTGCCGATTGACAAACGTCCGAGAAGTGGTTAATATGAAACTTATTCTTCTCCGCCGAATTCCTCTGTTTTGCCGAAGGATGTCCCGGAGAATCAAAGCGAGAAGGCCGCGGGGAATCGCGGCATGAGAGAATGAAATTCATTGTGACCCAGGAAACTGCCCGGCTTGGCCGCTGGCTGCGAATTCTGGGTTTTGACACCCGTATTACCGGTTCTGTTTCGTGGGAGAAGGTCGTCATTCTCGCGGTGCGCGAGGCGAGGGTTCTTGTCAGCC
The DNA here is from genome assembly GCA_014729775.1 of Candidatus Omnitrophota bacterium. Taxonomy (GTDB): domain Bacteria; phylum Omnitrophota; class Gorgyraeia; order Duberdicusellales; family 4484-171; genus WJJJ01. The sequence goes on from WJJJ01000007.1 coordinate 16,945, forward strand.
GTTCCCGCCGTCCGGTCGAAGGCGTACGCGTTGCACGGATATTCGTTTCTTCGGACCGGTGGAAAGAGCAGCTGCGAGAAGTATTCCGTGCGTGTCCGTCTCTCGGGAAAACGGGGCAAATCTTTTCCCGGTGCGTGAAGTGCAATTCGGCACTGAAGGAGATTGACCGGCGGTGCTGCCCGGTTGAGCTGCCCGAACGGGTTGCCCGGAGAAACGCGGCAGTGAAGCGTTGTCCGAGGTGCGGGAAAATATACTGGAAGGGAACTCACGAAACGAAGGTACTCCAAGCGCTTCGGGACACCCTGAAGCACGGAGAATAATTGCATGCGGTTTGTTGCTGATTTTCACATTCATTCGAAATATTCCCGGGCGACGTCCAAGGGGATGGAAGTGCCGACGCTGGCCAAATGGGCGAAAATAAAAGGGATCGGACTTTTAGGCACCGGGGATTTTACCCACCATTTATGGCTTCAGGAGCTCAAACAGTGTCTTTCTCCTCTTCCGAAACAGGGGCTGTATGAGTATGACGGAATACATTTTGTGTTGTCTGCGGAAGTGTCGAACATTTATTCTCAAAACGGCAGAGGCTACCGGGTACACACGGTGCTGTTGGCGCCCTCGTTCGAAATCGCGGAAGAGATAAATAAGATGCTTTCCTTTTACGGAAATCTGTCCAGCGACGGGCGGCCGATTTTAGGGAGCATGAGCTGTATTCGTCTTGCCGAGGAGGTGCTGAAGATCTCACCGGATATTATGATCATACCGGCGCATATCTGGACACCGTGGTTTTCGGTGTTCGGATCCAACTCAGGATTCGACTCACTGGAGGAAGCGTTCGGTAAATACACGGAGAAGATCACGGCGTTGGAAACCGGTTTATCCAGTGACCCGGCCATGAACTGGCGGCTTTCGGCTCTGGACAGGTTTTCACTGGTTTCCAATTCCGACAGTCATTCTCCGTCGCGTATCGGGAGGGAATCGAATGTGTTCGACTGCGGGCTGAATTATTGGGACATAAAGCGGGTCCTGGAAGAAAAAGACCGCGCAAGATTTTTGTACACGGTGGAATTTTATCCGGAAGAGGGGAAATACCATCTCGACGGGCACCGGAATTGCGATCTCCGGATGCGGCCGGCGGAAACGAAACAGCATCGGGGGATCTGTCCGGTGTGCCAGCGGCAGCTTACCAAGGGAGTTTTGTACCGGGTAGAAGAACTTGCCGACCGGCCCGAAGGTTTTATCCCGGAGAACTCGATCCCTTATCGCAATCTGGTCCCGCTGGATGAAATTGTCGCGGCGGCCAAAGGCATGAGCGCAAAAAGCAAAGCGGTGCAGCAGGAATACATGAAACTCATCCATTCCCACGGATCCGAGTTTGAGATCCTGATAGAAATGGACGGTGCCGAAATCGGAAGGAAATTCTCTCCGAAACTCGCGGATGCGATAATGAAAGTTCGTGAAGGGACCGTTTCAATCCGTCCGGGGTATGACGGCGAATACGGAGTAATTAATTTATTCGAAGAGGCTGAGGAGTGTGACCAGCTCACATTTTTTTGAATGCGATGAGTAGAGGCGCCAGCGTCATTTATTCTTTTTCGGGAAATACGAAACGTGCCGCGGTGTGGCTGAATCAGGAACTTCGCGCGGGCGGAAATGAAAATAAGGTGATCGATCTGCGGCCGGTAAACGAACCCCGTTCTTTTTTGCGCCAGGGAATACAGGCGTTGCTGAAGTCGCCGGTCACGCTCGCGGACACACTGGAATATGATTTGCGGTGGGTGGAGTATGCGGTGTTTGCTTCTCCGGTATGGGCGTTCACGATCGCTCCTGCGATGCGCGTCTATCTGAACCGCGTGCGGGGTCTGAACGGGAAAAAAACCGCCTGTTTTGTGACATACGGAAGCGGCACGGGCAAGAACCGGGCCCTGGGAGAGCTGGAAGAAATATTGAAAGGGAAAGGAGCCCGGGTGCTTTTTTCCCGTGCATTCTCCGGAGCTTCGTGCCGGAAAGAGCCCTTTCTAAGAAAAGCTTTTTCTCCGCTGTGCGAGATATTGAATCCATAATACGTCCCTATAGCTCAACGGATAGAGCGTTGGCCTCCGGAGCCAAAGATGCAGGTTCGATTCCTGCTAGGGACACGTATTCCTGATACACGATCCTTGATCCTGGATGTTCGACCGTAGAGGCTGAGAGGATGAAACAGACCGCGTGTGCGGGATCGAGGGTCCGGAATCAAGGATCTAAAGCGGGAAGGAAAATGAATGTCGCGGTGATCGGCGGGTACAGGTGCACAAAAAAAGTTTACCGCACCGCTGAAGAATGCGGCCGACTTATCGCCCGCGAAGGGTGGGTTCTTATCTGCGGCGGGGGAGCCGGGGTGATGGAAGGTGCTTGTAAAGGAGCCAAAGAGGCCGGCGGGATGACGGTCGGTATCCTTCCGGGGAGTTCGCCTGAAGAAGGGAATCGGTATCTGTCCGTGGCGATTCCGACGGGCGTAGGATGCGCCCGCAACGTGTTCGTGGTAAGATCTGCGCACGCCCTTATCGCCGTAGACGGAAGATACGGTACGTTATCGGAAATCGCGTTCGCGCTGAATGAACAAAAACCGGTGTATGGAGTCGACACATGGAAGATAAAAGGGGTACGCCGCGTGCCGTCGCCGCGGGAAGCGGTCGCGCGGATCAAAAAGCTCACACGCGCGCAGAATCTTCGCTGAACAAAGCCCAGGTGCGGAAGCTGATCTCGGACGAGCGGTTAATCGAGGATTATGTACAGCTCGATATCCAGCTGACGCCCAATGGTTTTGACCTTACCGCCGGCGGGATTTTTTCGTTCTGCTCTTCCGGCAGAATCGATTTTTCCAATCAGGAAAGACAATTGGCACACTGCGAAGAAATGAGTCTGCAAAGAATCGATCCCCGGGATCCTTCGCCGGAATGGTGGGTGCTTTCCAAGGGAGTGTATAAAATTAAAACCAATGAAACAGTAAATCTTCCCGACTCGATCATCGCCTGCGCGTTTACCCGAACTTCGCTGCTTCGGATGGGAGTCACGACGAGCCACGGAGTGTGGGACGCGGGTTTTGAAGGAAAAGGTGAATTCCTGCTTAATGTAGAAAATCCTCGCGGAGTATTAATCAAAAAAAACGCCCGAATTGCTCAACTCGTATTTTTCCCGGTGAGCCCCACGGAACAGTATCAGGGAATCTACAGGCATTTAACCTAAAAATGGACCGGCACGAAGAATATCGCGCCTGCGCGGAAACCGGCGAAGATCTTGATTTTTCGCGCACAGTGTCCTGTCCTCACTGCGGGCGCCCAATTCCTCATAACGCGTCTTTTTGTTATTTTTGCGGAGAGCCCGTCCGTATTTCCTCGCGGCCGAAGTGGGTGGTGTGGACCGCGCTGGCGCTGCTCGCGGTCTTTTTGGCCATGATCATATTTTAAGAAAGAGGGAGGAGAGGACATGAAACAACTTACGCTTTCCACTGCTTCCAGGAATGAATATGTTGATATTACCGCGCAGGTGCGTGCAGCGGTAAAAGAGGCGCACATTGAAGAAGGACTCTGTGTCATATATTGTCCCCATACCACCGCGGCGATTACGGTAAACGAAAACGCCGACCCGTCGGTGTTCAGAGATATCCGGGAACATCTGGGAGCGCTTGTCCCGGAAGGGAAAAATTACGCGCATGCGGAAGGCAACGCCGATGCACACATCAAAAGTGCTCTTTTCGGATGTGCCCAGCCGGTACCCGTGACAAAGGGCGCGCTGGCGCTCGGTACCTGGCAGGGCATTTTTTTCTGTGAATTTGACGGGCCGCGTAAACGGAACGTATACGTACAATGCATTAAACAGTAAGGAAATGCCGGAGCTTCCCGAGGTTGAAACAATAAAAAATCAGTTGAAACACCGGATCGCGGGCAGACGGATTCTGCGGGTACGCGCGCCGGATCCGCGGGTGATCAAAGGCTGTACCTTCTCGGAATTCAGGACCCGGATTGAAGGACTTCTCGTGCGGAACGTTTCGCGCCGCGGAAAAGCGTTGCTTGTTGCGCTCGATGGAGCGCAATTCCTTCTTATGCATCTTCGTATAAGCGGGTGGGTAGAGGTAAGCCGCGGAGAGGAAAAATATACCCGGGTGCAAATGGAAATGGAAGACGGAGGCATTCTCCATTTTTGCGATACGCGGGCGCTTGGTGAATTGAGGCTTTTTCGCCGGGGGCAACCGGTCCCTTTTCTCGCGAAGATGGGGCCTGATCCGCTCGCCCTCTCGGCCCGGGAGTTTTGCGGTCTTTTTGCGGGACGGAAAGGGCGGATAAAACCGCTGTTAATGAATCAGCGGTTTTTGGCAGGAGTCGGAAACATTTACGCCCAAGAAGCGTTATTTTGCGCGAAAGTGCATCCTGCGCGGCCGGCGGATGATCTTTCGGGCCGGGAATTAAAAAGACTGTACCGGTGTCTGCTCAAATTATTACGGCACGCGATTACCTGCCGGGGAACGAGCGTGGATACTTTCCGGCAGATTTCCGGTGAGAAAGGCAGGTACGTGTGTTTCTTAAAAGTATATCGGCGGCAGGGCAAAGAATGCCCGCGCTGCGGAGCGCGTATCCGCCAGACGCGGATAGGGGCGCGGGGTACCGCGTTTTGTCCCCGTTGTCAGCAGTAATTCCGCGTCGGGAACCGGGACGTATTCGAGATCTTTTTATTCTCAAGGAGATGTATCCCCCCGAAAAATATTCACCGCGAAGGGGGGAGATGAACGTATGGAGTGTTCGATCATAATTCCCGTATACAATGAAGCAGAGTCGTTGAAGATCCTTCACACGGAATTGCAGACTGCGGTTGCTCCTCTCTTTCGGGAGTATGAGGTGCTCTATGTTGACGACGGAAGCACCGATGGGTCGGCGTGGATCCTTGAGAATTTGCGTCGGCAGGATACGCATGTACGGGTGATCAGTTTTCTCCGGAACCGGGGGCAGTCGGCGGCTTTATGGGAAGGTTTCCGCGCCGCGCGCGGCCGGTGGATTGTGACGCTGGATGCCGATTTACAGAACCCCCCGCAGGAAATCTCCAAACTGGCGGCGTTCACGGACCGGTTTGAATGTGTGGTCGGGATCAGACAGATGCGGAAAGATTCTTTCATGAAACGCTTTGCTTCTCGGGTCGCGCGGGTCTGCAGGCGTATCGTCCTCGGCGATATCACAAAAGACACGGGGTGTTCGCTGCGAATATGTCAAAAGGAGGCGGCGTGCGCGATTCCCCCGTTCCGGAATTTTCACAGATATTTCCCTTTTTTGGTGAGGCGTATGGGGTTTTCCCTGAAAGAGATTCCTTTAGCGCATCGACCCCGGAGGTACGGGGTGTCGAAGTACGGTACAATAAAAAGGGCGGTGGAAGGGAGTATTGATTTATGGGGGGTATGGTGGCTTTCCCGCAGGCTCTTGAAAAAATCCAGGGGATAAACAAGGAAACCCTGTGGCTGTGCGTGGGGTTCCTCGGACAAGCACTGTTTTTTTTCCGGTTTTTCGTTCAGTGGCTCGCCAGCGAAAAGAAGAAAGAATGCGTGGTCCCTTTGGCCTTTTGGTATTTAAGTATTTCCGGAGGGTTCGTTCTCCTTCTGTACGCACTCCGGCGGCAGGATCCCGTGTTTATCGTGGGGCAGAGCGCCGGCATATTTGTGTATCTCCGCAATCTCTATTTTATTCATAGTCGTAAAGGAAAAGGATGAGTTGCGTAAAAGAAAAATTCCTGCCGGGGCGGGGGCACGGGGAAAATGTCCGGCACAGGACTGTTCCGTCTGTGCTGCTCACGGTCTTTCTTTTCGTCATGGCCGGTGTGCTGTATTTTTCGTTCATCAGCCGCGGTCCTTTTCACGTTGATGTCGTGCAAACCGCTCAGGCGATACGGGACACGAAAGAGAGCGGTATTTTCCACTACCGGTCGACGGGCACCGGCGAGCCGCTGCTCAATGCCGCGGGGCTTCTCGTTTCCGTGGCGGCTTCTCCGTTTATGAATTTGGGAGAAATAAGGATATTAAATCTATTGGCGGTCTTCTTCGGTGCCTGCGGGGTGGCGGTTGCCTGCCGGTGTATGGGGAAATTCATGGAACGGGACGCCGCTGCCGCTGCCGCGGTGATCTTAATGGTTTTTCCTCTGTATTTTTCCTTAAGTACGTTCGGGAAATCCAATATTATGTCGTTTCTTTTCAGCGCGGCCGCGCTGTTATTCGCGAAAAAGTATACCGAAGATGCGGGACGGAAAAATTTACTTTTTTCTTTTCTGTGTGTGGGAATTGTGGCCGGAGTGCGTATCGTCGACGGGGCCATTCTCTACATTGCGATCACGTTTCTCTGTGTGCTTTTCCGCACGCGGATGCGCGATTGGATATACGGAACGGGATTATTCTTTTTTTTATTAGTGGTTTGTTACGCGCCGATGGCGGTGCGGGAAGGGTGGAGCCGTTACCGTTACCAGCTGTCGAGTCCCTACCGGTCTCAATGGAGAGGGTTTGTGTTTCCCCTGCGCGCGATCGCTGAGATGATCCGGCTTCTGAACCCCGCGGGCGTGCTCTGCGCGGCGTGGGGCATGGTGCGTATGTTTCGGGAAAAAACACAGAGAAGGTGGGTTTACGCGTTTCTCTTGTGGGGCGCGCTCGTATTCGTTATCTGCGGAAATGCAACCACCTATTCGGTAAGGAATCTTCTTCCGTTTTGTCTCGCCCTTTTCATTTTCGTCGGGAAAGGATTGGAGCGGACGCTTTCCCTGCCGCGCCGGTTTGCGTGGGTTACGGTTCTCACGGTTCTCTTTGTCGCTTCCTACAGCATGCGGATATTTCCCCTGGCGGCGTTCCGGCACCGGTTCGCATTACAAAAAGCGTTCGCACGCCGGGTGGAGCGCGCGGCCGGGGAGGGAAGCGCGATAATCGCGGTGGATGAATCTGATTTTTTGAAATATTACACGCGATGCGAGGTGGTAACGCGGCCCATAAGCTGTGAGCACAAGGAAATTGGGCGGTATATGGAGGACCGGATAGCTCCGCTCCTTTCGCAGAGGCAGGTGTATATCGTGTCTACCGGGCTGTTTTCCTATGATCCCTGCGGCACGTTTCGAGAATATCTGCGAACTCATTACCGTCTGATTCCCGTTTTTACGGCGGTTAACGAGGATTGGCACCATAAATCAGTCAGCACAGGAGTGTTTTATGAAACGCTTTACCGGCTCGAACGAAAATAATCCCCGGGAACACCGGTGCGGGTTTGTCGCCCTGATAGGAAGGCCGAATGTCGGCAAGTCGTCCTTAATGAATTTGTTTCTCCGGGAAAAAGTGGGGATCGTTTCCGCGGTCCCGCAAACTACCCGGCATCAAATCCGGGGAGTGGTGCATCTGGACAAAGAGCGGGCGCAGATCGTAATGGTCGATACGCCAGGCATTCATTCTTTTCGGGATCCGCTAGTGGCCCATCTAAATACGGTCGCGCACCATTCTCTTGAGGGGTGCGATCTCGCTTTGTATGTGGCCGACGCGAACCGGCGCGTCGGACGGGAAGAAACGAACGTCCTGAAATTCCTTGCCGCGCAGTCGCTTCCGGTGATTATGGTCCTGAATAAGATCGATCTTTCCGAGAAGTATGTCGAAGAGTATCTTGAAGCCTGGCGAAAGTTCGCGGGCGAGGATTCCTTTCGTTCCCGGCTCAAGTACGTGATCCCTTTTTCCGCAAAGACGGGATTTCATTTCGGAGAGCTTAAGTCGGCGATCGTGGAATGTCTGCCCGTACATCCGCCCTTTTACGGGCCGGAGGCAAAAACGGATTTTCCGCTTCCTCTGCGGCTGGCGGAGGTGCTGCGTGAGAAATTACTGATGCTTCTCTCTCAGGAAATTCCGCACGCGCTTGCGGTATTAATCGAGGATATCCGGGAGGAGGACCGATTAGTAAGGGTGAGGGCAACGATCTATGTGCGGACCGCTTCCCAGAAAAAAATCGTAGTCGGCAAAAACGGACATGTGCTGAAAACCGCGGGCGGCCAGGCGCGGAAAGAAATGGCGGAAATAGTGGGCAAAAAAGTGTTTCTTTCCACGTGGGTAAAGGTGCTGAAAGAGTGGCCGGAAAAAATACGGATCCTGCGGCAATTGGGATATTGGTGGATGTAGAGAAGAAGAGATGTTCGATCCCGCATGTCTGGTGCCGGGTACGGGGGAAGAAAGAAAAAGGTTCGCAGAGGAACGCAGAGGAGAGGAGGAGAATGGAAGTAGAGAAAGCGATAAGGGAGCGAAGATCAGTACGCACGTACCGTTCCCAGGAGGTGAAGGAGGAAACCGTCCGGAGGATTTTGGATGCGGGTCGATGGGCTCCTTCGGGGTTGAATAATCAGCCTTGGAAATTTCTGGTGCTCGAAAAAGCATGTAAAGATTCCCTTGCGGAATACACGAAATATGGAGAGGTGATCAGATCCTCCGCCAGAGTGATCCTGGTGTTTCTCGACCGGGAGGAGTCATATCACTACGAAAAAGATTTGCTGGCCGTGGGCGCGTGTGTGCAGAATATGCTGCTCGAAATTCATTCCTGCCGGCTGGGAGGTTGTTGGTTGGGCGAAATACTCAACCGGCGGGAAGCGGTGCACGCAAAATTAGAGATCCCCGGACACCTGCAGTTGGAAGCGGTGATCGCCGTCGGCGTTCCGGGCGGCGGCACGCAGGCAGGCGTCCGCAAAGAGCTTGGGGCGCTATGGATCGGGAAATAACGCAATGCAGGCACTTTGGGGTGTGCGGAGGATGCCGGTGGCAGGATGTTCCCTACTGCGGGCAATTAATCCGGAAACGGCAATACGTGCAGGATCTTTTCCGGGAAGCCGGGTTTTCCTGTGCGGTGCCGCCGGTGGCTCCGTCGCCGCAATGGTATTATCGCAATAAAATGGAGTTTACGTTCGCGCAGGAGGGCGGGCGGGTGACCTGCGGGTTTTATCACCGGACGAAAAAACGTACGGTGGTGGATCTTTCCGAATGCAAAATTTTTTCTCCGGATGCCGGTCCGATTCTCGAGACGGTGAAGGAGTTCGTCCGGGAGAAAGGATATCCCGCCTACAATAAATACACCCACCAGGGGTTTTTGCGCAATTTGATCGTCCGGGAAACAAAACGCGGGAAAGAATTGATGGTCGGGATCGTCACGACCGGCCAGGGAAAGCTCGACGCCGGAGGATTTGTGAACGCTCTTCGAAGATGCGGCACCCGGGGGAGGGTGGTTTCGGTGTACCAGGTAAAAAATGATTCCTGGTCGGATGCGGTAGTGTTTGAACAAAAAGAGCTTTTGTTCGGCGACGCGATGATTACCGAAGAGATCCTCGGGATGAAATTCCATGTCGGGATCGATTCTTTTTTTCAGGTAAATCCCGCGGCCGCGGAGTGTTTTTACCGCCGCATCCGGGAACGCGTGAGCGGGAGCGGAGACGGGACGGCACAGGTGCTGGATTTGTTCTGCGGCGCCGGAGGAATAGGGCTGGTGATCGCGCCCCATGTGGGCAGGGTACACGGCGTGGAGGTGCAGGAAGCCATTGTCGACGCGGCGAGAAAGAATGCCCGGGAGAACGGAGTGAGAAATATTTCGTTTACCGTTTTTGATACCCGCCGGTTTTTATCGTTTCACGGCAGGGAATACCGCGGGGCGGATTACGTCGTCTTAAATCCGCCCCGGAACGGAATTTCCAAAAAAATCGCGCGGGGAGTGCTGCGTTTGGAGTCCCCCGCAATTATCTATTCGTCCTGTAATGCCCGTACGCTGGTCCGGGATCTTTCTTGGCTCCGGGACTGGTACAGGATTGACTGGGTAGTTCCGGTGGACCTATTTCCGCATACGCCCCATCTGGAATGCGTCGCGGCTCTTTCGAAAACAGCCGAGGAAATTGACCTATAGATTTTTTTGCGAAGAGTGGTATAATCTACCAAATATTCCCGGGGAAGACCAGATGAGCGAAAGACGGCCAAAAATATTTATTTTATCCGGTCCGGGAGGCGCGGGCAAAACCACTCTGGAAAAACGGTTATTCCGCAAGAAACTGATTCGGGACCGTTTCCTGAGAGGGATCTCTTTCACCACCCGTCCCATACGACCCGGCGAGCGGCCGGGCAGGGATTATGTGTTCGTATCCCGGGAAGAATTCGTTCGCTTGGAAAAACGGGGATTCTTTTTAGAAAGCGAGAAAGTGTTGGAACATTATTACGGGACTCCGCGTACGCTGCTCACGCAGGCCGGGAAGGAGAGCAAGGATTTATTGTTATGTATTGACGTAAAAGGCGGGATGCGCCTGAAACAGAAAGAGAAAAAGAATAAGGTGATCACAATATTCGTTTCCGCACCGACGCTGGAGGAGTTGGAAAAACGGCTGAGAAACCGGGTGGAACGGAAAAACTTCATCACGCGGAGGATCGCATTGGCAAAAAAAGAGTTGCAATTCGCGGCTCGATATGATTATTTAGTAACAAACATCGATATTTCTCGTTCGCTCGATGTGCTGGAGGCAATTTTAACTGCAGAGCAGTACCGGAGGTAATTATGGCGAAAACACATCATATTTCTCGTGAACGATTATTAGGTGCCAGCGGGGGGTCTGCCTACACGCTTACTATTTTGGCGGCGAAACGGGCGATGCAGCTGGCCGACGGGGAAAAACCGTTGCTCGACAAGCCGGGCGAAAAAGTGTTGGAAAACGCGTTGCGGGAGATTGAAGCCGGGAAAATTGCCATTGCCGCCGCCGTGCAGCGCGCGGCCGAGACACCGGACAGCGAATGAACGGATGAATCCGTGTGCGGCGTGGTAGCCAAGTGGTAAGGCAGCGGTCTGCAAAATCGCTATGCGCCGGTTCGAATCCGGCCCACGCCTTTGTTTTGTTCGTGTTCCTCTGTCGCAGGAGGGAACGAGCGCAGAACTTCCGTTCTTTTAAAATGGGCGGGAAAGGGATGACCGCCGGGGTGTTGGAATTGGCAGACAACTCGGACTTAAAATCCGATGTTCCGAGAGGGACGTGCGGGTTCAAGTCCCGCCCCCGGCATTCCCTTTTTCCCCGGGAACGCCTCACGTAACATCCCCGGCGCGGCTCATTGAGCAGTTGGCCGGCAGTAGGCAGATGTTCCTTGCGGCGAGATGAAAATCGGTATAGTTTCGGGCGCATAGCTCAGTTGGTGAGAGCGCTACGTTGACATCGTAGAGGTCAGAGGTTCGAATCCTCTTGCGCCCATGTTTTCAAACGTCCCGCGCGTCCACACAAAAAGAAAACATTTGACAACTTGGCGTTATCGTTTACAATTACTCTCTGACATCTGACATCTGACATCTGACATCTGACATCTGACATCTGACATCTGACATCTGACATCTGATAAACGGGGCCGTCGATTAGCCAGGTTTAAGTCCCTTGACTGTCGATCAAGTGATCGTGGGTTCGAATCCCATCGGCCCCGTGTCTTCATTTTTCCCGCTTTTCTCTTTCTACGTTCTCTCCGGCCACTACGGCCCTATTGCCGAACACCTTTTCGGACGAACAAGGAGTCTTTCGCACGCGCCGCTTTTTGAGCGGAGCGTGCATGCGAATCCTCCCGCAGGATCTCGGGCTGCGAGATCAATTCACCGGCGTTGGTATTTTTTGTCCTCGCCGGGAAGACTTTATAATAAAAGACGGTATAATGATATAAAGGTCTGAGCGGAACAGAACCAATGATTTTTGAAGAAGAGAACGCGTCATTCGGCATATGAGAAAAGTAAATAAGATATTCGGCATCGGATTTCGCAAGACAGGGACAACTTCTTTAAAGAGGGCATTGCAGATTCTCGGTTTCCCAACGCTTCATCATGTTGGCGAAATTGACGGGAAGCCGGTGCTCATTCAAAAGGTCATCGAAGAGGAAATGAAGAAGAATGTACAAATTCTCTCAACATGGAAAGAGTACAGAGGTTTTCTTGATTTTCAAGGGTATAGATTCTATCGGAAGCTGGACGAAGCCTATCCGAACAGCAAATTTATCTATACGAGAAGAGAGCCCCGGGAATGGATAAAAAGCGCCTATGAGCATAAGAAGAAGACAAGGAATAGAGCGGCAAGAATCCGGCTGAAACAGATGGGATTCCGCGGTTATCGGGACAAAGAGATGCACAGACTAAACCGTTATGAAAAAGAAATAAAAGCTTATTTTAAGGAGAGGCCGAATGATTTTCTTATAATGAACATCTGTGCCGGAGAAGGATGGGAGAGGCTCTGTCTTTTCTTAGGGGTGCCGGTGCCAGAAATTGAGTTCCCGCATTTGAATAAAAGACGGACCGTCGTTGGACGTTGTCTGGGAAAAGCAAAGAAACGGGTCAAGGAGAAGTTCCGCTGATCCACCAGAAAGACTTTGTGAAGGTTCGAATTACTTCCGCCGCCGCCCGCTTTGTCTTTATCCTTTTCGCCTTTTTCACTCCCCAAGCCGGCGCGATCCAATCGCGGAATGCCGGATCAAATGCGCTGCCTATCTTGCCGGACGATTCGAAAATAGTTTCACGGGAAAACGGATACCTGCTATAATAATTTGCACAACGAGCTTTTGCACGAAAAGATCCTCGTTCCTTTCCCGTCGTGAATACAATAATAAATGCGGTCACTCCTTCGGAAGGAAAGGGTTTTTTATTGATGCGGCCGCGAAACCAAAATGTAAAGGACGTAGTTGTCGACAGGGATGAGTCAAGAATATACTGTTATTCAATTCCATATTCCCAAAACCGGCGGAAAAACTCTGCGCCACATTATCGCCCGCAATTATCACAAGGGGGAGGTCTACACCCTCAACGCGGCAGATTTGGTCAATTCCGTTGCGCGGCTCAAGGAAGAGGTTGCATATATTTCTTCGCCACCGAGGGTCGTCCAGGGGCATATGCCCTTTGGCCTGCATAAAGACTTTCCGTTTCCTTGCCGGTATGTGACGATGGTGCGCGATCCGGTCGAGCGGGTCATTTCAAGTTATGCTCACGCGGTACGCGGAGGGACCCATTGGAGCCCGGTGGTTCAGTCTCATCGGATGACCTTGAAAGAATATGTGCTCAGCGGGATAAATAAGTGGACGGTGAACGGGCAAGTCCGGTATCTCGCTACCGATACGCTTGAAGAGTGGTATGATCAATCGCCGTTCACTGATCCCTGGCCGGCCCTGGCCCGCGTGAAAGCAAGGCTGGATGCGCACTTCGCGGTCGTGGGGGTTTTTGAGCAGTACCTGGAAACACTGCTGGTGCTGAGAAAAATGTTTGGATGGAACGTGCATTTTCCTCAAAAGCTGAATGTCAGCGATTCCCGGCCGGGCCGGGATGCGATCTCTCAAGATGTCAGAGCGCTGATCGTTCGACAGAACGAAGCCGATATCGAACTTTATCAATATGCCCGAAAGATGTTCCGACAGCAGCTTGCCGCCCTTGTGCCGTCTCTGACGGCCGAACTCCGCCGGTTTAAGCTGTCCCAATTTGCGTATGAAACAGTGTATGGGGGGGCGCTTTGGGGTGCACGCAAGTTTATTCAAGCCCTGTCGCGGCAGAGATCTCGACCGGAATGAATTCCCAGGGATGCGGGAAGGGGGCCAACGAGTTGAATTATCAATTTTTAACAGGAATACACAAAGATATAATCTAAAGTGTTTTTTTAAACTTCCGTTGACTCTTTTTAGGAAATATGATATCACTATTTTTGATGGGATATTGAGGACAGTTATGCCGTACGACCTTCCTAAACAACCAAATCAAGACCGGCCACAGATTATGACCCCTAAAGAAACTGCGCAGTATCTCGGGGTGCATTTGATGACGGTATATCGGCTGATTCATAAGGGGGAGCTTCCCGGATTTAAGATCGGCGGACAATGGAGGATCAAAAAAGACGTGCTGGACACCTGGATTCTGGATCAAACCCCCAGAAAGGCTGAGAAAAGGGATCCGGTGGAGGGGGATGACCGACAATCGACGGATGCCGGATGAATATGCGGCGGCAATTCAGTATTCTGTTGGGCGTATGGTGTCTCGGCATTGCCGCGTGCGTTCCACCCCAGGAGCAGCGGGTGAGGATTGGCGATGCGGTGTTTGTCGTGCAGACCGCTGCGTCTCCGCGTGCCCGGCGAACCGGGTTGATGGGAAGGCGGTCGCTGGATGACAATGAAGGGATGCTGTTTGTATTCGAGCGCTCGGGGCGGTATCCGTTCTGGATGAAGAATATGAAAATTCCGCTGGATATTCTGTGGATTGATGCGCAGTTTCGCATCGTCCACATTGAACCGTCTGTTCCGCCTTGCACCATGGAGCCCTGCCCGGGATATCATCCTGCGCTGGCAGCGCGCTATGTCCTGGAACTGCCCGCAGGTTCGGTTGTGCGTCACCGGATCGGTAGGGGAGATACAGTGGAGTTTTTAGAAAAGCGAGATCCGCCGAAGACAGTGTTTCCCCGGGGATCTGCCGGAGTGATTCTGTGACGGAGCGCCGCACCTGCGTTCGGCGGCTCCAAGGGGGGAAGGAAAAGTAAAAAAAAAGATCCAATGAGTATACGGGTGAGAACAAAAAATCAGGAACCGCGAGGGGTTCGGGGGGTCAGGAAATACTGGTATTTCCTGAAGATGATGCAGGTTTCCCCGTGGTATTTTCTGATACAGATCGTCTCTTCTTTGTGCGTGGCAGGGTTTGACGGATTGAGTTTGGGGTTGCTCGCCCCGTTACTCAAGGGAATTATTGAGAAAGATTTTTCGTTCCTGGGCAATATCACTGGGGTTCCCTGGCTGATGCGCGTGACCGGGATTCATATTCAGGACGTGCCCAGCCGGTTCCTTTTCCTGGGACTTGTGGGGGTTATTTTTGTTTCCGCGTTGCTCAAGAACGTGGTGTTTTATTTGTCTCAGGTATATATGGTGAAGCAGCGGGAAGGGTCCGCCTTTTATCTGAAGAATTTCGTGTTCCAGCGGTATTTGACCTTCGGGAAATTATACCTGGATAAAATCAGCCAGGGGTATATCCAATCGGATCTCCTTTTCGCGGATCGGGTGGTCCGTCTCCTGGATGCGTTAGGGAAATTGCTGATCGCCGGGTTTACGCTGGTCGTCTATTTTTCGATCATGGTCTTTGTCGAATGGCGGCTGGCGCTGTTTGCGGTGGTAGTGTTGCCGGCACTCCATTTTTCGTTGCGGTGGTTAATTAAGAAGATCAGGCGAACGGCGCAACTTCAATCCAGAGTCGCGCTGAAGATGGGACGGCAAGTGTTCGATATCCTTTCCGGGATCACGGTAGTGCACGCGTACAACAAGGAAGAGCCGATGTTCCGGAGATTCCGACAGATCAACGATGATATCAAACGGCATAATATCAGTCAGGATAAAAAGTTGCGAATGATCCAGCCCTTTCAGGAAGTGCTGACGATGATCGCGATCCTCTTTTTCGTTTCAGCGGTGGCGTTTATTTTTGTGACGGGCCGGGCAGGGCAGGTGTCGGAATATTTTCTGTTTCTCATTTTGGTCCGGCGGTGCGCCCCGGTGTTGATTCAGCTCAACCGGGTGAAATCAGATGTGGCGCAGCTTGACGGTCCGATGAATCGTTTGCTGAAGGTTGCGGAGGAAAAAGATAAACATGTCGTATCTTCCGGAGAAGAAGAGTTCAGCGGGATCAATTCCCACATTGAGATCCGAAATCTGAATTTTCAATACCGTCAGCATCTGCCGGTGGTCCGGGGAGTGAGCTTTACGATCCCCAAAGGGCAGATGACCGCGATCGTGGGGCCGACTGGTTCCGGGAAAACGACGTTGATCAATTTGATTATGCGGTTTTATGAGTGTCCGCCGGGGACGATTTTCCTTGACGGGAAAGATATTCGAGAGTATTCGATAGAGTCGTTGCGACGAAGTATTTCATTGGTCTCACAGGAGGTTACGTTATTTAACGATACTTTGAAAAACAATGTGCTCTTTGGGAGCCGACGGGATCAACGGCCCGGAAACGAGGAAGTACTCAGCGTATTTAAAAAAGCCCGGTTGGATGAGTTCGTCGCGAAGCTGCCGCAGGGGATACACACCGAGATCGGGGACAGGGGGGTGCGTCTCTCCGGCGGCGAGAAACAGCGGGTATCGATTGCGCGGGCGTTGCTGCGCCAGCCGGACATTATGATCTTGGATGAGGCGACCAGTTCTCTGGATACGACGACTGAACGGTTGGTTCAGGAAGCGATCGAGGAAGCGGTGAAAGGGCGTACCGCGATTGTGATCGCCCACCGGTTATCCACCGTGAAAAACGCGGATAAGATAGTGGTCATTGAGGAAGGACGAAAGATAGAAGAAGGGCATTTGTCGGAGTTGATCGAAAGACGGGGAGCGTTTTATCATTACTGGCAGGCCCAGCGGTTTGAATAAACGGAAAGGAGAAACAGAGATGGAAACGCAGCAGGGAACCAATATTATTGCGCCGTACGGAGAGACGCTCGTTGATCTGGTGGCTGCCGGCGGGGAGCGGGATGAATTGCTCGCCCGGTCGCGGGAAATGCCTTCATTGCAAGTGTCATTCCGGTCGCTTTGTGATCTGGAATTATTAGCTACTGGAGCTTTTTCGCCGGTCGATCGATTTATGAGCAGTAAAGATTATCTTCGCGTAAAAGAAGAAATGCGTCTGGCCGACGGCACGTTCTTTCCCATCCCGGTCACGCTTCCCGCCGAAGATGTCAGCAGTTTCAAAACGGGCCGTCCGGTATGTATCCGCGGACCTCACAACGATGTCTTGGCCGTTTTGGAAGTAGAAGAAATCTATAAGTGGGACCGTGAGGACGAAGCCAGGAAGGTGTTCGGCACGACCGATTCCTACCATCCCCTCGTTGCCGAAATGGCAAGCTGGGGGAAGTACTATCTTTCGGGACCGATGAAAGTAGTGAACTTGCCGTGTCACTATGATTTTGCCGGGTTGCGCCGTACTCCCGCGCAGGTGAGAGCGTTTCTTTCGGAAATGGATGTGGCAAATGTCGTCGCATTTCAAACGAGAAATCCTCTGCACCGGGCGCACGAAGAACTTACCAAACGCGCCGCAGAGAAAATTAACGGGGCGCTCCTGCTTCATCCGGTCGTCGGGGCAACGCGTCCCGGAGATATCGATCACTTTATCCGAGTGCAGACGTACAAAGCGCTGGTGGAGAAGTATTACGACCCGCGGAAAACAGTGCTCAGCCTGCTGCCGCTGGCCATGCGGATGGCCGGTCCCCGGGAAGCGGTGTGGCACGCGATTATCCGCCGGAACTACGGAGCAAATCATTTTATCGTCGGCCGGGGGCATGCAGGCCCGGGAAAAGACTCTCATGGCCGCCCTTTTTACGGGCCTTACGACGCACAGGAGTTGATGCAGAAGGCAGAGCCCGAAATAGCGGTAAAGATGGTTGCCTTTCAGGAAATGGTGTATCTTCCGGACGAAGAACGTTTTGAAGAGCGGGCAAAACTGGATCCTTCGGTTCGGATTCAGACCTTATCCGGCACGCAGGTAAGGAATGAATACCTGGCAAAAGGAAAATCTCTGCCGGAATGGTTTACCCGGCCGGAAGTTGCCCGGATTCTGGCGCACGCCTATCCTCCCTGTGAAGAAAAAGGGTTTTGTTTGTGGTTTACGGGCTGTCCGAGTGCGGGCAAGTCTACCATTGCTCAGATCGTGCAGGTACTGTTGAAAGAAAAAGGCAAGGAAGTGAGCATGCTTGACGGCGACGTGGTACGGACGCATCTTTCCAAGGGGCTCGGCTTTTCCCGCGAGGACCGGGATACCAATATCCTGAGGATTGGATTTGTGGCGTCGGAAATCGTCCGGCATCGCGGTACCGTGATCTGTGCCGCGGTCAGTCCGTACGAAGAAACCAGGAATCAGGTGCGGAGCATGGTCGGCGACGACCGGTTCGTGCTGGTGTTTGTCGATACTCCCCTCGAAGTCTGTGAACAGCGGGATATCAAAGGATTGTATGCCCAGGCCCGGTCGGGAAAGATTAAGGGGTTTACCGGAATCGATGATCCCTATGAACGTCCCGAAGCGCCGGATTTGCGGTTTACTACGACCGAACAGAGTCCCGAGGAATGTGCGCGCGAAATTGTGCGGTATCTTGTCCAAAACGGATTTGTACGGTAAGAACAGAATGGCCAGGAGTTCGTGAAACCGGGAGCGGGATATGTCAAAAAAAGCACTTATTACAGGAATTACTGGGCAAGACGGCAGTTATCTGGCCGAGTTCCTTCTTTCCAGGGGGTACAAGGTTCACGGAGTGATCCGCCGTTCCTCATCATTCAATACGGAACGGATTGATCATCTGTACGAAGATCCTCATGCCGAACATGTCCGGTTGCGTCTGCATTACGGTGATTTGACGAGCTTTGAGCAGACGGCATATCTGATTCAGAATGTGTCTCCGGATGAAATCTATCACTTGGGAGCGCAGAGTCACGTCCGGGTAAGTTTCGATATGCCCGAATATACCGGGCAGGTGACCGGGCTGGGGACCACCCGAATTCTGGAAGCACTTCGGATCAGCCGGAAGAGAATCAAATTCTACAATGCCGCGAGCAGTGAAATGTTCGGGATGTCGCCCGGACCGCAGAACGAGGAGGTGCCGTTTTGTCCGCGAAGTCCCTACGCGGCCGCGAAGCTGTACGGGTATTGGATGACCGTGAATTACCGGCAAGGGTATGATATATTTGCCTGTAACGGGATTATGTTCAATCATGAATCTCCGCGGCGGGGAGAGACGTTCGTGAGCCGAAAGATCACCCGGGCGGTTGCAGCCATCAAGGCAGGGAAGCAGGAAAAGCTTTATCTGGGGAATTTGCAAGCACGGCGGGATTGGGGCTATGCGCCGGAGTACGTTGAGGCAATGTGGCGGATGATGCAGAAGGACCGTCCGGGAGAGTATGTGATCGGAACGGGCCACGACCATACTGTGGAAGAATTTGTGCGAGCCGCGTTCAAATACGTAGGGCTGAAATACGAAACGCATGTGGAGATTGATCCGCGTTATTTTCGGCCTACCGAAGTCGAACATCTGGTCGCCGATGCCCGCAAGGCCCGGGAGGCATTGGACTGGACTCCGAAGATTTCGTTCCAGGAGCTGGTCAAAATTATGGTTGACGCCGATATGCGGGCGGCGGGGCTCAATCCGCCGGGAGATGGGGACCGGATTTTACACGAAAAATTTCCCGAGCGCTGGTGGAATAAAGATTGACCATGAGCGGACAGAATTCATTGGTTGCGAAACGAATCACGGTGACCGGCGGCGCCGGTTTCCTCGGTTCGGTGGTGGTGCGTACGCTGAACGCCAGAGGCTGTGCGCATGTAGATGTGCCGCGGAAGGAAGAGTACGATCTTCGGGATGTTGGCGCTGTGCGAAAGTTATACCGGGACTTTATGCCGGAGGTGGTCATCCATCTTGCGGCGAAGGTCGGCGGGATCGGGCTTAACCGGGAGAAGCCCGGAGAGTTGTTTTTTGACAATGCACTGATGGGGCTGTGTGTGATGGAGGAGGCCCGCAAGGCCGGTGTCGAAAAGTTCGTGACAGTAGGTACTATTTGCGCGTATCCGAAGTTTACTCCTGTTCCGTTCCGGGAAGAAAATCTCTGGAACGGGTATCCGGAGGAAACGAACGCGCCGTACGGCCTCGCGAAAAAAATGCTGCTGGTTCAGGCCCAGAGTTACCGCCGGCAGTATGGAATGAATGTAATCTATTTGCTTCCGGTGAACTTATACGGTCCCGGAGACAATTTTGATCCCCGTTCTTCGCATGTAATCCCCGCGCTTGTTCGAAAATGCGTCGAGGCGGTGCGTGCCGGGGAAAAGGAGATTGTCGTATGGGGATCGGGAAATTCGACCAGAGAATTTTTGTATGTGGATGATGCCGCGGAGGCCATTGTCCTGGCTGCCGAGAAGTACAATGACGGCGCTCCCGTGAATATCGGTGCCGGATTCGAGATTTCCATACGCGAATTGGCGGAAACCATAAAAGAGTTGGTGGGGTTCCGGGGAACATTCCGGTGGGATCATGGACAGCCGGACGGACAGCCGCGCAGAAGAGTGGACACCTCGAAAGCAAGGCAGGAATTCGGGTTTACCGCCCGGACCGAGTTCCGCGAAGGATTGAAACGGACTATCGAGTGGTATTGGGAGAGAAACGAATGACCGAACGGCCCAGAGTATCCATAGTCACGCCGGCACGGAACTCCGCGCGGTTCATCGAGGGATGTATCCTAAATGTGGCCGCGCAGGATTGTACCGGGATTGAACATGTCATTATCGACGGGGCTTCTTCGGACGCAACCGTTTCGATCATTCGCGAATATGCAGACAGGTATCCGCATATTCGCTGGCGTTCGGAACATGACCGCGGGCCGGGCGATGCGCTGAACAAAGGGATTTCTCTCGCTCGCGGACCGGTGGTCGGATTGCTGATGGCCGACGATTTTTACGAACAAGGAGTGCTGGCCCGGGTGCGGGAGGTGTTTGAACCGCTTCCTTCGCCTGCGCTGGCCGTGGCGAATTGCCGGGTATGGGGTAAAGACGGTAAGGTGCTGTATGTGAACAGGCCTGAGAGGCTTCGGTTGAGCGACTTGCTTTTAGGATGGAAGGTTCATCAAATTCCGGTGAATCCATCCGCGTATTTTTATCACAAGGAACTCCATCAGCGAATCGGGTTGTTTACCGACGCTCCCGATTTTGATATTGATTTTATTTTCCGGGCAGTCCAGGCAGCGTACGTGGTATACGTTGATGAGATTTGGGGGAATTTCCGGCGGCTTCCGGGATCGGTGTATCAGCGCGAACTGGAAAGCGGGATGGCACAGGTAAGGCGCCAGGCCACGATGCGCCGTTATCGCCGGTGTTTATCTCTGCGGGAAAAAATACGGTTTCCGTTCCGTTCCTGGTATTATTCCCATTGGCAGGCGTCGAAACGGGCGTGGCGGGATGAGGGGCCGTTTTTCAAGAAGGCCGCCCGGAGCGTGAAACGGCTTCTGTCTTGAGCGAACGAGGCACCGAAGAGGACAGCGGTAATGAGCGGTACAAAGATGTTGACCGATGAGATTCCGCGGTATCCCGATACGCTTCCCGGAAGCGTGTGGGGGCTTACCACGTACTATAATCCGGCTCAATACCGGAACAAACTAGCGAATTATCGAATATTTAGAGAACGGGTTAAACGGCAGGGATTATCTCTGATCACGGTGGAAATCGCGTTCGGCCGGCGGCCGTTCGAGTTAGAGAACAGTGACGCCGAAGTCCTGATTCAGCGGCGGACACGCGGAGTGTTGTGGCAAAAAGAACGAGCGTTGAACATCGCCCTGCAGGCTCTGCCGGATGAGTGCGATAAAATTATCTGGCTAGACGCGGATGTGCTGTTTTATGATGACCGGTGGATCGTGCGGACGTGTCGCGCGTTGCAGGAATACGTCGTTGTCCAGCCGTTTTCCTTTTTCTTCCGGCTGCCGAAAGGGTTCGAGGATTTGGAGGAATATACGCGGAGATATCCGGATGCCTGCCGCCGGATTACCGCCGGATATGGGATCGGGTACGGGATCGCGCATTTAGGACGGGAATTTTTACGGGAAGTTTCGGTGCGGGAAGCCGGAACGGTAGGTTTTGCCTGGGCGGCGCGGCGGAGCGTATTTTCGTCCGTTGGGTTTTATGACGCTTCTCCGGTCGGAGTTGCGGATGCCGTTATGGCCTATGGATTTTACGGTGCCCAGTGCCGGCCATACCAACGCTATTGGACGGAGTCAATGAGGAGAGACCAAGCCCTTTGGACGGAGGAGATTTATCGCCGGGTGCGGGGCAGTGTGTTTTGGGTCGATGGGCGGCTGGGACATCTTTGGCACGGGGATGTAGCTTCACGGATGTACGTACGCCGGCAATCGATTGAGAAGAAATGCCGGTTCAACCCGCGTACGGATATCAAAAAAGATGCGCAAGACTGCTGGATATGGGCGACGCGTAAAAAGAAACGGTTGCGGTTCTGGGTTCGTTGGTATTTCTGGATGAGGAACGAAGAATGCAACGCGGCGGTACGGTGTCTGCGCGGGGTTACGCAGATGGGTACGTATCTGGCGAGAGTTCTGTGGGCGGCGTTTCCCCGGAGGATAAAAACGAGGTATTGGCAGGCAAAGGAACGTGTACTTTTGCGCAGAGGGAAGTTCCCCGTGCAGACCGCCGGACTGGTGTCCGGACGGTATCGGTGTCTCTATGTGGGGGTTCCGACCAGCTCCGGTTCATCGTGGACACAGCGTCTAGCCGGAGATCTGGGGATGAAGTTTGAACTTTTTCCGGGCTGTTCGCGGTTTTGGGCCGTGACGGATATACGTGCGCGTGAATTCCACCGGTATTTCAAATTTTGTTTCGTCCGGAATCCGTGGGAACGGGCAGCTGCCGGGTATGTGGAAAATATTCGACCATTGCCGGGGGGGCCGTACGGCCGCGGCGGTGGCGGCCGGGCATTTCCGTTTTTCCGGCCGGGGATGAGCTTCGAGGAGTTCATCAGGGTCATCCACCGTATTCCTGATTATGCCGCTGAACGATGGTTCCGTTCAAATTACGCCTGTATTTGCGATCCGCAGGGAAGGAAGGTAGTCGATTTCGTGGGCCGGTATGAACACTGGGAACGGGATTGGGCAACGGTGTATGCGCGGCTGGGGTTGGTGAATAGGTCTGCTCCCGGTAAGGACGTCCGGTGTCCGGAGTACCGGCACTATTATAATGAAACGACCAAAGCGTTAGTGGAACAGCGCTATCGCCGGGATATCGAGTTGTTTGGGTATGAGTTTTGACCCGCGGCAGGCGTGAGTTTCCGGGGAAACGAATGAAGAAGATGAAAGTATCGGTAGTGATCCGCAACCGTAATGAGGCGAGGTATCTCGAGAAAATCTTATATGCACTTTCTTTGCAGCGTGTGCCCCCTGATGAAATCATCGTGGTTGATAATGCCTCCGAAGACAACAGTGCCGAAGTGGCCGCGCGCGCGCAGGCGAAGCTCGTTTCGATCGACACAAAAACGTTTACCTATGGCAGAGCGTTGAATAGGGGGATTCGGGAAGCGAGCGGCGAAATTTGTGTCGTGCTGAGCGCGCACACGCTGCCGGTGGGCAGGAATTTCATCGAAGAATGCCTAGTTCCGTTTGAAGATGAACGCATTGCAGGGGTTCGCTGTGTTCACGGCGCCAAGCAGCGTGATCTGGAAGAATGGATTAGCCCGCAAGTGCTGCGTTCTCCCGTTGATCCTGAAAAAGTAATTGCGTACGGACCTGGATGCGGATACGCGATTCGCCGAAGCGTATGGCAGGAGATTCCGTTTGAGGAAGATCTGGAAATGATCGAGGACAAGGCCTGGGCTTGGGAAGTGCTGCGTAACGGGTATCATATCTATTCTGCGTGTCCCGCGGTGTACACTCATATTCGGCCGCGCCGAACCCTGGAAAAAATATGGCGAACGAATCAGGAAGGGCGGGCGGTATACCGGAGATTCGCCCGGCGGTTCCCGGTGCGATCCCCGATGCAAGCGATCGGGGGTATCGTTGCGGCCGTCTGCTGGCGGGCTCCCCGGGCGGCGGTGTCGGTACTCGTCACAACGATAGGGACACACATTTTTTCCTTGATGTTGCCGATTATAGCCAGGAAAAAAGCATCACAGGGGTCGCGTCCGTTTTTCGAAGTGTCACGGAGCTGGAAGGGGAGCAAGAAGAATGAGTGACACGAAGTACCGGTGTGTCGCGATTATCCCGGCCAGAGGAGGATCGAAAGGGATCCCGCAGAAGAACCTTGTAAAATTACATCGCCGTCCGCTACTGGCCTACACGATCGAAGCCGCTCGACAGAGCGGTTTGTTCGAGAAGGTACTCGTGTCGACCGAGAATGAAAAAATCAGGCAAACGGCGCATCGCTACGGTGCGCAATCCATCTGTCGCCCGGCGAACCTTTCCGGCGACCGCGCCGCTACCGAGCCGGTGGTTCTCCATGCGCTGAACCGGCTGCGCAAAACCGAAAGATACCGGCCCGATGTCGTATTCCTTTTACAGGCGACGTCGCCGTTGCGGGACGAGGACGATATTCGCGCGGCGTATCGGCAGTTTTTGCGGCAGAAGGTCGATTCGCTCCTTTCCGTGGAAAAAAACACCGATTTCCTGTGGAAAGAGTCCCGCAGGGGACTGGCTCCGATCAATTATTCGTATTCTCGACGGCCTCGCCGACAGGATATGCCGGTGCAATTCAAGGAAAACGGGGCAATTTACATCACGAAATACGAGATATGGATGCGGCACGGAAATCGGTTAGGCGGAAGGATCGGGTATTCGCTGATGGATCCGATGAACTCGATCGAGATCGATGTTCCGTTTGATGTCATTGTTGCCGCGGCAGCGGTGCGCCGCCGGGGAAAAATACGCAAGAAGAAAGGGGGGAGTCATGACAGATAAAGTACAGATCGCAGACCGATTGGTGGGGAACGGCGAATCTTGTTTTGTAGTAGCCGAGATCGGCATCAATCACAACGGAGATCTGGATGTCGCCCGGAAGCTTATCTCCGCGGCGAATCTGGCGGGATGTGATGCGGTGAAATTTCAGAAAAGAACTGTGGAAACGGTATATACCCAGGAAGAACTCGCCAAGCCGAGGGAAAATCCCTTTGGGCCGACCAACGGAGATTTGAAACGAGGGTTGGAGTTTGACCGGGAGGAGTATGCACAGATCGCCGAATATTGCAAGACAAACAATCTTGTATGGTATGCGTCTTGCTGGGACGAAGGGTCGGTTGATTTTATGGAACAATTTAATCCGCCGTGCTACAAAATAGCTTCTCCGTTGTTAACCGACGATAAATTGTTGCGGTATCATCGGCGGTACAAACGGCCGGTGATTCTTTCTACCGGGATGAGCACAATGGATCAGATCGATCACGCTGTCGAGGTGCTGGGAACGGAAAGGCTGATTTTGCTGCATTGTACCAGCACGTATCCGGCGCAGGTAGGGGAGCTCAATCTTCGCATGATTCCGGTATTGAAACAACGGTACCGGGTGCCGGTGGGCTATTCCGGGCATGAGGTTGGACTTGCGACCAGTATCGCCGCCGTTGCGTTGGGTGCATGCATGGTAGAGAGGCATATCACGCTGGACCGGGCGATGTGGGGAAGCGATCAGGCGGCGTCGGTCGAGCCGCACGGCTTCAGCCGACTGGTGCGCGACGCGCATGTAGTTGAGCAGGCTATGGGAGACGGGCAGAAGAGGGTATACGAGAGCGAAGTCCCCATCATTAAGAAGCTGCGGCGCGTGGGGAAGTAGTGCAAGCGAAGCGAGGCGGGATGATGGAGCAGGAAAAAAAGAAAATTCGGTTCTCCGAGGTCAAACTGTTGGTCCTGGATTTCGACGGGGTGCTTACCGATAATAATGTCTATGTATCCGAGGACGGAAAAGAATCGGTGTGTTGTTCCCGGAGCGACGGTCTGGGAATAGAAATGGTGCAGAGCCGCGGGATACCCGTGGTGGTTTTATCCAAGGAAAAGAACAAGGTCGTAAAGGCCCGGTGCCGGAAGTTACGCGTCCGGGTCACACAGGGGATCGACGAAAAACTCAGTGAACTAAAGCGAATTGCCGCGAACGCGAATGTTTCTCCCCGGCAAGTTTGTTATTTGGGTAACGACGTTAATGACCTGGAATGCGTAGAGTTTGCGGGGGCTGGCTGTGCGGTAAATGACGCCCATCCCGCGTTGCGCAATGCGGCCGATTATGTGACCAGGAACACCGGCGGGCACGGGGCTGTCAGAGAGATTTGTGAGTGTATCCTTGAAAGAGCAGATGAGCGGTAATTCTTTCGACATCCCGAATATCATTCTTATTATTCCCCGAGGGGAGGCGGTACGAAATTTCCTGTACTCCGATACCCTTGCGGTACTGAGCGCGCATGCCCGGGTTACGCTGCTCTCGATTATCGACGATGCGCGGTTCCTTGCCCGGTTCCGTCCGGCCGCGGAAAAGATCGTGCCGTTGGTGTCTTTCCATGAGCACCGTGCCCTTGCCTATCTTCGGGGAGTCATCCAG
The DNA here is from genome assembly GCA_014729775.1 of Candidatus Omnitrophota bacterium. Classification (GTDB taxonomy): domain Bacteria; phylum Omnitrophota; class Gorgyraeia; order Duberdicusellales; family 4484-171; genus WJJJ01. The sequence continues at coordinate 43,005 of WJJJ01000007.1, forward strand.
GAAGCGCATTTTCGCTGGATGTGGAGTAAGGTTGCGCAAAACCACTGGGAAACAAAGGATGCGAGGGCTGTACGTCCGGGCGAACGGCTTAAGTGGACTGCGCTTAAAGCGGCTGCCCGGCTGGCGGCCAATTCTCCGTCGCTCACCGCCCTTACCAGATTGGAAAATTTCCTTACCTGGGCGATGCGACCCGATGATGCATATCGCCGGGTGTTCGAGGCGGTGAAGCCGGATATCGTGTTTAATACCTCGCAAATCCATGGTCCGGCCGGAGATCTTCCGGTGAAGATCGCTCATCGCTGCGGGATCCCTACGGCGTGTTTTATCTTTTCCTGGGATAATCCGACGTCGCGCAGCCGTATTACCGCTCCTTATGATTACTTCTTCGTGTGGAACCGGCACATGTGCGGGCAGATTCTTTCTTTGTATCCCCAGGTGCACCGTTCACAGGTGTTCGTTACCGGAACTCCCCAGTTTGATTTTCATTTTAAGCCGGAATTCTGGCTGGAACGCAGAGACTTGTGCCGCCGGATCGGGGCCGATCCCGACCGGCCGTTCATCCTCTATACTACGGGAATGGATCGGGATTTCCCCGAAGAACATCGTACCGTCGAATATATCGCCCGGATCTTGCATACGATCGATGTATCCCCTCGGCCGCAGTTGATTGTGCGGACATACGTGAAAGGAACGAGTCCGCAGATGAATGCTCTGGCCGGACGGCGTCTGCCCGGCGTAATTTTCCCTCCTCAGCTGTGGGATGAAAAGTGGCTGTATACGCCGCGGTATGAGGATTTAGCGGTATACACCAGTCTTTTGCGGGAGTGCAGTGCGGGCATAAATGCGGCATCAACGGTTTCCCTGGAATTGATGATGCATGATAAGCCGGTGATCAATTTAGCATTTAATCCGCCGGGGAGTACTCTGCCGCATCATTTACGGTGGAGGCGGCACATCGAGTACGACCATTACCGGCCTGTAGCGGAAAGCGGGGCGGTTGATGTTGCACGGTTTCCGGAAGATCTGCCTGGAATGATCCGGCGGAGTATATTACATCCTGAAGCGGGGCGTGAGCAGCGGGAGCAGTTTGTCCGCCGGATGTTTGCCGATACGCTGGACGGCAAATCCGGCATACGCGTGGCGCAAAAGTTGATCTCCGTCGCCGGATCCGCACATGGGTCCAGCCGGCATGACGATACGTAGTATGAAGAACGGAAGCGGACTTCGTACCCGGATTTCCGTGGTGACTCCGACTCTTTTCCGTCCGGAGGAGGTCATGGGGCTGCTGGAGAACTTGTGCCGGCAGATTCTTCTGCCGGAGGAAGTGATCATCGTTGACGGCGCGCCGCAGGAGGAAAAATCTACGGAAGCGCGCGTGGTCCGGGCGCATGCGCGGCTCCCCTTTCGCTGTCATTATATCCGTGCCGGCGGCGGAACCGCGGTACAGCGGAATATCGGCATCGATGCTGCATCCGGAAACTTCCTTGCATTCATCGACGACGATGTCCGCCTCGATCGGGATTTCTTTGAACGGATAGTGGAAGTGTTCGCAGACGATGACGGATGCCGGATCGGCGGAATTGCGGGGTATATCACAAATCAGTATTTTGATCCGCAGAGGTCTCTCCGTTGGAAGTGGTACCGGAGATTGAGGTTGTTGTCAACATATGAGCCGGGACGGTATGATTTCAATACAGGGTATCCCGTAAATAGGTATATGTATCCTCCTCATTCCGGCGTACGGAAAATCGATTTCATGGGAGCAAATTGTGCGGTGTGGCGCAAGGCGGTGTTTTCGCAAGGGTTCCGGTTCGATGAGTTCTTTGCTGATTACGGGGTGCTTGAAGACGTTCATTTTGCGCTGCGGGCCGGGAGAAAATGGGATCTGTATGAATGCGGGCGTGCCCGGTGTGTGCATTTACGCTCGCCGGGAGGACGGGTGAATTCCGGTCAAATGAATTATAAAACCGCCGTGAATTACCGGTACGTATTCGTTGATGCCGTGCCTCGTCGTACCTGGAGGCAGGAGTGTGCCTTTTGGAGAATGCAGATTTTTGATTTGTGCCGACTGGCATACGTTGCGCTGCGTTCCGGGAATCCGGCTGACTGGCATGCGGTCGGTGGAAAATGCGCAGGGATCAGGGACGCGGTCGGCGTAAGACCGCCGCCCCGGGGACCGGGGGAATGGCGCCGATGACAATTTTTGAGTGGGGGTATCTTTTTGGCGCACCGTTTTTATTGCCGTTGCACCGGACGGTGCGAAAATTGCTGCGGGAGGTGACGGCACAGTATCCGTACCGTCCGGAGGTGCTTGATGTGGGAGGGAGACAGTCTCCCTATACGATCGGGATCCCGGCAGACATTACTATTACCGATCTTGCCCGGTACAGCGCATTGCAACACCGGCTTCGGTTGGGACTGACTCCGGAGCTCATCAATAGGATACGGAGGCGACGGAGCAACGTGCGGCGTATTTTTTTCGACGACATGACCTGCTCGTCGATTCCGGACCGCGTATATGACGGGGTTGTTGCCGTCGAGGTGCTTGAGCATGTGGGGGACGGCGAAGCATTCGTCAACGAAGTGTGCCGGGTATTGAAGCCCGGCGGGATGTTCCTCATGACGACGCCCAATGCCGAATACCTGACAAGAACCGGGGGGAAGGCGGGAATGAATCCTGATGATAAACGGGTGTATACACGTATGGAATTACGCATGCTCCTCTCTCCGGGGTTTGAAAAGATCAGGATCGTTCCGGTCATCAATAAAAAGAGCCGTTGGCATTCGTGGGGGCTGCGCTCGTGGTCTTTGCGTCATCCGGCCGTAACCCTCATGAGCGCGCTGGGAAATTTTTTGAATTTTATCGGATCTTCCTCTACCCGACACTGCATCCGTGTCGAGGACGCAGGGCATTTGGCCGTGATTGCGAAAAAACGTATCGAAAAAGAATGCGACTTGCGGTAATTTCATACAAAACGTGTTGGATCAGCCCGCAGTCTCCTACCGGGTATGCGACCGACGGAGGGTTCCCTCTGCAAATGCAGGCGTTGGCACAGCTGTTCTCGGCAACCGAGGTTCTGGTTCCTTGTTCCGCCCGTCCGCCTGGTGCCGGAGAAATGCCGCTGAGCGGCAAAGCTCTGTCGGTAACTCCGCTTACAAGGCCGCCCGGCCGCGGCGGCGTGCGAAAAGGGTTATTGCTATACTGGCTGGTGCGCAACAGCGTCCGGCTGGTCCGGGCATTGCGCGCTGCCGATGCGGTCCATACCCCGGTGCCCGGAGATATCCCTGCAGCAGGAATGATCATGGCTTTTCTCTTGCGTAAGCGGCTGTTCGTAAGGTACTGCGGGAATTGGTTCGTTCAGCGGACCTGGGCGGAGAAAATGATCAAGAAAGTAATGGAGCGCACCGCGGGGGGGATTCGGGTGATGCTGGCAACCGGAGCCGGTGTGTATCCTCCGTCCGCAAACCGAGCGATACAATGGATTTTTGCGAGTACCCTCACTGAAAGAGAACTTCGGCAGGTGGGGCAACCCCGGGTGTATCCGCAGGACGGGGTCCGGCTGATCATCGTTGGGCGTCAGGAAACCACAAAAGGAACCGACGTCCTGATCAGGAGCGTTCCGTTGCTCAAGCAGATCTATTCGCAAGTGTGCGTTGAAGTGGTAGGTGACGGCGCGGCGCTGGGTGACTTTCAGCAATTGGCGCGGGAACTCTCTCTTGAGTCGGAGGTGCGGTTCCACGGACGGGTTGATCACGCAGGGGTACTCGCGCTGTTATCGCGGGCGACGGTGTTTTGTTGCCCGACTGTTTCGGAAGGGTTTCCCAAAAGTGTTCATGAGGCATTGGCCTGCGGTCTGCCGGTAGTCGCGACCAGGGTGGGCGCGTTGCCGTATCTGATCGGACGCGGCAACTGCGGGGTGTTGATCGAACGGGCAGTTCCAGAAGAAGTTACGGCGGCAGTCCAGACAATCCTTGCCGATGAACAGCAATATCAGGAAATGTCAGCGCGTGCGGTGCGGACCGCTTCCGCATATTCCCTCGAGCGGTGGCGGGATCGTATCCGGGAGAGTTTAACCCAGGCCTGGGGGGCACTGAGCAAAACGGAATGAATATGCAGCAGGATCTGCGGGGAATAAAAATCGATTTTCTGTCCGGGACACTGGAGCGGGGCGGTGCGGAACGGCAGTTGTGGTATATGACGCGAGTGTGCGTTCAAGCGAAGATGCGGGTGCGGGTCCTGACGTTGAACCGGGGTGGTCCCTATGAGAGGATGCTCCGGGATGAAGGGGTCCCGGTGCTTTGGGTCGGGCAACCTCGGTCGCGGTTTCATCGGTTGTGGTCGATTATCCGGCAGACCCGTGCACACCGGCCGCATTGTATCCACAGTGCACATTTTTACTCGAACTTGTATGCGGTGTGTGCGGCCCGGCTGTGCGGTGCTGCGGATATTGGCGCAATCCGGACCGATGTGGTGCACGAAGTCTCAACAATGCCGTTTTTAGGCCGGGCCGGCGTTCATCTGCCGCGATACCTGGTGGCGAATTCCGCTCAGGCGATCGAAACGTTGCGGGCCCGCGGGTTAAGAAAAAGATCTCTATTCCTGTTGGAGAATGGGGTCGATACCGAGAAGTTTTCGCCGGCTGAACCGAATGATGACGATCCCCGGGCGCAGACCGAAATTTGTTTCGTGTGCGCAGGGTCCTGTGCGTCACAGAAACGGATTGATCTGTTCCTGTCCGCGCTTACACAAGTACGGAAGTCAGGATACCCGCGCGTACGCGGGATCGTGGCCGGCGACGGTCCGTTGAGAGGAGTGCTTCAGCGGCAGGCCCGGGAACTGGGGTTAGGCGAAGATGCGGTGCAGTTCCTCGGTGAAGTCGGTGATATCCAGGAGGTGTACCGCAAGGCGGACGTGTGTGTATTGACGTCCGATTATGAAGGGATGCCGAATGTGGTGTTGGAAGCGATGGCCTGCGGGTTACCGGTCGTTGCGACCGCGGTCGGCGCGGTGCCGGATTTGCTGACGGATTCAGTGAACGGCTACGTAGTTGAGCGGGGAAACGTGACGATGCTGGCGGATCGTCTACGACGGCTGGTCCAAGACCCACGGCTTTGCCGGGAGATGGGGCAAAGGGCTCGTTCTTCGGTGAAAACCCGTTTTTCTCTCGCGGCGCTCAGCGCACGTGCGATCTCGTTGTATACGAGTATTCTCGCAAGAGAAGGCTCCCGGGGCAGAAGCTGGCCGGCGTTACGCCGGTGAGGAGGTGAACCTATGCGTTTTCAGATAGAGAATATCGGAATTACTCCGCGGCCGACGTTGGCTTTTTTCCTCGTCCACATTGGGTTGGGATTGATGTTTGTTCTTGGGGGGCTGCCTGCTGCCGCCGCTGTCCATTCCCTTATTGTCCTTTTGCTGGGAGTTATGTGTGCCCTAAAAGGACGGGATGTGTGGGTTGCCTGTATCATAAGCTATATTATGGGTGCGGAGGTGCTTTGGCGGATGGGGGGCGGGGGGATCGTCTGGGAAATGGCAAAATACGGCGTGACGCTTATTTTGACGATCGCTCTCCTGATTAAGCCTTCCCGCATTCGATCGCCGGCCGCGCTCGTGACATATTTTCTCTTGTTACTGCCCGCGATTCTCGATGCTCCGGCGGAGTCATTTACCCAATGGAAAGAAGCGGTGAGCTTTAACCTTTCCGGTCCATTGTCGCTGCTGCTGTGCGGAATATTCTTTTCAAAAATGGAGTTTGAAACAGACGATCTCAAACGGTTTTTTTCATGGTTCCTGGCACCGGTCGCCGGGGTTGCTGCGGTTTCGGCCTTCTCTCTTACGCAGGCGGAAAATATTCAGTGGGGAAGAGCTTCGGTATACGCGGCCAGTGCGGGATTTGGACCGAACCAGGTATCCAGTGTGTTGGGGACCGGCGCGTTTTTTTGTGTGATTGCCTATGTACTGTATACCCGGAAGCCGTTGATTAAAACGATTTTATTGGTATCCGGAATATGGTTCATTACCCAGGCCTTCTTGACGTTTTCGAGGGGAGGGGTTATTCAGTCCATCCTGGCGGTCGGCCTGTTTTTTGTTTATTTAATACGGGCCCGGGGCGGACGCTATTTTATTCCGATCACGATGTTAGCAGTTTCCCTGGTGTGTTTTGGGATATATTACCTGATCCCAAAATTGGATGAATTCACTCAAGGGGGGCTTACGCAACGATACCAGGAACGTGAACAGGTCGGCGGCGTGGAATTACTTGATACTACCGGACGGTGGGAACTCGTCCAGGCCGATTTGCAGATTTTCCTTACGCATCCAATGGGGAGCGGGGTCGGGCGCTTGCGCTCGCTGCATAAAAAGATCCTGGGAACTCGTAAAGCGGCGCATACCGAATGGACCAGGATGCTGGCCGAGCACGGCTGGCCTGGATTACTGGCGATTATCGCGCTCGCGGTGTGGGCATGGAAGCAGTATCGGGCAACCCGGGATCCGTTTTTGAAAGCCGTTAAAGCGTCATTCTTCTTCTCTGCGGCGGTGTTTATGGGGCATGCGGCGATGCGCCTGGTCCTTCCCGGTGTGCTCATTGGATTTCTAGGCGGGTGCAGGCGCGCGGAGGACGGTGTGCATGCTGAAAGAATATCGGAAGGGAGAACCCGCCGTTTATGAAGATTCTCACGGTGACCAGTGAATGGCCTACCCCGACATCTCCGGGGCGCGTGCCGTTTCTCGTCCAGCGGATCAAGTACTTGCGGCGGGAAGGGGTGGAAACAAAAGTGTTCTTCTTCCGCGGAAATAAAAACCCGTTGAATTACCTTGCCGCTCATCGATGTTTGCGGCGGAAGTATGATCTCAGGCAGTTCGATGTGGTCCATGCTCATTTTGGACAGAGCGGGCTGGTCACGCTGCCGTCTCCGCGGCCGGTGGTGGTGACTTTTTACGGCAGTGACCTGCAGGGAATCGTCACACCGTCCGGAAGCTATTCATGGAAAGGAATCGCGAGCCGGGAATTGGGACGGATGATCGCCAGACAGGCGACGAAAGTAGTGGTCGTGGCGCGAAGGCTGGCTGAATATCTGCCTTCGGAAGTATCCCCGGAGGTCATCCCCTGCGGCGTGGATCGTGAATTGTTTTTTCCCGTTCCTCGGACAGAGGCGCGGGCCCGCTTAGGATGGTCTCAAGAAAAGCGCGTAGTACTATTTGCGGCAGATCCGCGGCGGCCAGTCAAACGGTATAAGCTGGCCCAGGAGTCGATTTCCCGTGTGCCGGCGCTCGGCGAGGTAGAGCTGTGTGTGTTGGCTGACGTGCCGCATGAGCAGGTTCCGTGGTATATGAATGCGAGCGATGCCCTTGTGCTTACTTCGCGGCATGAAGGGTCTCCTACCGTTGTGCGTGAAGCTCTGGCGTGCGATCTGCCCGTGGTTTCGGTTGATGTCGGCGACGTGCGGGAATCTGTTCACGGGATCGACGGGTGCCATGTTTGTGAAGAGGCCTCTCCCGGATGCATTGCGCGTGCGTTATCCCGCGTTCTTGGCCCGCGACGGCGGGTGGACGGTCGGCCCGCGGCCGCAGTGTATGACGAAAAACGCTTGGCGCAGAAACTCATTTCGCTCTACCGTGCGGCGCAGAGTGTAACGAGGAGGCCTGAGGACGCATGAATCAGCCGTTTGTATCGGTGGTGATGCCTTGTGCAAATGAAATAGATTTTATTTCTAAGTCTCTCGGTTCGCTGTTGCGGACCGAGTATCCGATGCACCGGTTGGAAATATTAGTTGTGCTCGACAGCTACAGCGACGACGGGACAAGAGCCGTGGTAAAGCAGCTGCACGAAGTTCATTCGCAAATACGACTGGTTGAAAATCCGTATCGGATTGTTCCTGTTGCGATGAACATCGGGATTCGTGCGGCAAAAGGAGAAATTATCGTGCGGGTCGATGCTCATACTGAGTATCCGCCGGAGTATATTTGTAAATGCGTGGAATATCTTGAGAAGACCGATGCCTGGTGTGTGGGCGGGCCGTTTTATAACGTTCCCGCCACGAATACATTGATGGCCAAGGTGATCTCCGCGGTGCTCTCTTGTCCGTTCCTTGTCGCCGACGCCCGGTTCCGGACGAAGCAGAAACCGATGTATGTGGAGACGGTTCCCTACGGCGCATTTCGTAGGGAAGTGTTTGATCGTGTAGGATTTTACGACGAGCGCCTGACCCGGCATCAGGATTTTGAATTATGCCGCAGGATTTCACGGGCCGGAGGTAAGATTTTTCTTACACCGGAAATAAAAAATTATTATTATCCCCGCAAGACCCTCCGCGCGTTTCTGCGTATGGCGGTCCAAAACGGGTATTGGGATGCGGTGAGCACCGGGTTGTGTCCCCACTCCTTTGCCTGGCGGCACTTTGTGCCCGGGCCGTTTTTTTTGGGAACGGTTGCGGGAATCGGATGTGTGGTGATTGGCGCAGCCACCGGGGACCCGGTGTGGTTCCTCGGCGCGGCACCGGTAGCTCTTTACTTCGGGTTGGCGTGCTTTTTTTCCGCTTCTCTTTGCAGAATGCATCGATTCGGCGTTGCGGCGTTTTCCCTGATCCCGTTCGTGTGTTTTCTCTTTCATTTTTGGTTTGGTTTCGGACTGATCAAAGGGCTGGCGCAGTGGCTTTGTATCCGATGGCCGCGGGAACGCAGTGAAAGGGGAACGAATACAGATTGATGAGTGATGTGCAGAGAGAATATCGTCTCAAGCGACCGGTTGATTTTTTTCTGGGGGTCCTCGCAGTTTTTCTCTCTCTGCCCCTATGGGGGTTGTGTGCCTACGCGGTGCTGGCGGAGGACGGCCGCCCGGTATTTTACGGACAATATCGGATTGGGCGAGCCGGGCGAAGGTTTCGGGTATTTAAATTCCGGTCGATGATCAAAAATGCCGAAGCGCTGACCGGGCCTGTATTCGCTCAGGAGAATGATTCCCGGTTGACCAAGACCGGCCAGGTCATGCGGGCGACCGCGCTGGATGAACTTCCGCAAATATTGAGTATTCTCAAAGGAGATATGAGTTTTGTCGGACCTCGGCCGGAGCGTCCCGAATTCGTGGCGACGTTTGCGGCCGAAGTGAGAAATTATATGATGCGGCATGCCGTCCGTCCCGGGTTAACGGGAGTTGCTCAGATTTTCGGGCAATACGATACCCCACCGCGGCATAAACTCCGTTATGATCTGTTCTACATAAGGAGGCAGAGTTTACTGTTCGATTTGGTTCTCATTACTATTTCTTTGTATCTGAGCATATGCGGAAAATGGAGGTTTCGCCGGCGAAAGTTTCCTCGGCGGTATCGATAAAAGGTGTTGCGTTGTTTCATCTCTCCCCGTAGAATAATATCGGGGGGAGAAAGGGTTATGAAAGAAATGTCAATTGTCATCGTCGGTGCCGGTCCGATCGGGTGCTATGTGGGGCAGCTTTTGACCCGGCAGGGATACCGTGTCCGAATTATTGAGGAGCACAATGAGATCGGGAAACCGGTGCATTGTGCGGGATTAATCGGGAAAAAGGTGCTGGATGAGATGCGAATCCCTTTCCCCAGGGAGAGCGTACTCAACCGTATTGACGGGGGGATTGTGCATCTCAATGGGGATTGTTTCCGTCTCCGGCGAGAAGAAGTTGCCTATGTGATCGACCGGGAAAAATTCGATAAAGCTATGGGGGCGGGATTGAATGTGACCTATGGAACCCGGTGTGTCGGGATTGAGGAGAACGGAAGAGGGTATATTCTTGAAACTGACAGAGGAGAAATAAAAGCGGACGCGATCATCGGTGCTGACGGCGCGCATTCTGCGGTCCGGGAATACGTGCATCAGAAAACCCCGGTCGAATATCTGAAAGGGGTACAGTTCCGGATGGAGCAGGCTCCTTCTGATATCAATATGGTGGAGATCTTTCTCAAAAAGCCTTATTTCTTCTGGAGCATCCCTGAAAATGAGAAAATCGTCCGGGTCGGGGTTCTTTCCCGGAATCCGTACTATGATCTTCTCGATTTTATCAAGGAAAGAGGTTTTCAGGGACGGGTGATCGAGAAATTCGCGGGACTTGTGCCCTTTTCGCATTTTTCCACGTTTTCCAAAGGAAACGTATTTTTGGTGGGGGACAGCGCCGCACAAATAAAACCGTTGTCTTACGGCGGTGTCTATCTGGGGATGCGCGCTGCGGAACTTCTCGCGGATTGCCTGTGCAGTGAAAGGCATCAAGAATATTCTTCCCTGTGGAAGCGCCGTTTCGGCAGGGAACTCGCGATTACACTGAAGGCCCGCCGTTATTTTCATACGCTGAGCGAAGAAGATTTAGAACGAATATTTTTCTTCGTGAAAGATAATACTTCTCTTATAGAGGAAAAAGCCGATTTTGAAAATCACGCGGTGATGGTTTGGGAGTTCTTAAAACGGCCGAACGTATCAAAAGAAATATTGAGCATATTGCTGAAACTCGTGAAAAACAATTTTTTTCAGAATGAAGTCAATTACGCTACAAAGTAGAATTATTATTCTCTTTGTGATTTTTACCATTTTCACGATCGGCATTTTCGTCGTGATTCAGCTGTCGCATGAGTTGAATTCGGTTAACCAGGAGATTGAGTACCGGGCCCGCGCGAATTCAAATGAAGTAGAGGAGGAATTCCGGGAGATTCTTCTCCGGTTCCCGGACCGCGCGGAGGCGATCGAAGTGATGGGTGAAAAACTCCAGGCGCTGAAAACCTCCGGGTTTCTCGAGCGTGCCTATGTGCTTGATTCTTCGGGTGAAATTGTATTCTCTACCGAGGGCTGGTTTGGAGGACAAAAGGGGAGTTTTACCGATTTTAATATACTGCAAAAATTTTTCGCGGAGGATTCGAGACGGAGAGAGGCTGTTACCGATAAAAAGAGCCGGTTACTCTCGGTGTATATCCCTCTTGACCAGGAAGATGAGTTGCGTTATTTGGTGCGGTTGTTTTTCCCTCTGGGCGATATTTGGACGGCGATGCGGCAGGTCTATCAGCCGGCGTTTGCGGTCGGGCTGTTGTTTATCGTATTGAATGTATTGTTCGGGATATCTCTTTCCCGGGCGATTATCGGTCCGATTAAGGTGGTAAGCGAGGCGGCAAAAAAAATCGCCGCGGGAAATCTTGATTTACGCGTACGAATGTCCACGAACGACGAGCTGGAGGAGTTGGCCAATACGTTTAATGTGATGACAGTTGAATTAGACAAGATGAAACGACAAGCTGAGGATGCCAATCCTCTGACAAAACTTCCAGGGAACGTATTGATTCGCGAAGAGATCGAGATGCGAATTCAAAACAAGGAAAAATTCGCGGTCGTATATTGCGACTTGGATAATTTCAAAGCGTTCAATGACAAATACGGAATCGGTAAAGGAGATGAGGCAATCAAGCTTACCGGGGAGATTTTCAAACGGGCCGTAGAGCACAAAGGGGAATCAGATGATTTTATCGGACATGAAGGCGGGGACGATTTTTTATTGGTATGCCGGCTTTCCCGGGTGGAAGAGGTGGCCAATTACATAATTGAAGAATTCGATGTGCGCATACGGGATTTATACGACAAAGAAGACAAAGCGCAGGGCTATATTATCGCAACGGGACGGGACGGGGTAAAGCGGCAGTTTTCCATTATGACCATTTCTCTGGCGGGAATTACGAACGGCCGCCGGGAGCTGCACAGCTACGGTGAAATCACCAATATTGCGGCCGAAGTGAAAAAGAAAGCAAAAAACCAGGAGCGCAGCTGTTTGGTGTTTGACGAACGGACCGGGTAGTGTATTAGTATTAGGAGAGGTTATCTAAGAGACTTTCCGTAAGATCTTTATACGGGTTCAAATACGGATGCGGCTCGTCTAATGCGAAATCCGGGATGTTTTCCTTTTCCTGGATACGAGGCGCGGGGTTGATAATGTTGGAAATAATTTGTTTCCATTTAGGGATGTCCGTCGGGGGCTGGGGATCGTTGCGGTCTGCATGGTAATCGGGCGAAGCGCTGTTGTCTTCGGGCCACTCCACCTGCGATGGTTCGGGTTGGGCGAGCGCCCAGAAACCACCGGTTCCCAATAACAGAACTACCGCACATATGAAAATCATATCTTTGTGTATGCTCATCTCAATTAAAGGATACCATACCCTGCCCCCCGATGTCAATAAAATCGCCGATGGCGAAAAACCATTGAAAATAAAGGAGAATACGTTATGATGCGCCGAGTTTTCCAGCGCTCCGTGCTTACTCTGATCGTGGTTGTGGTGACAATGGGGACGTTTCTTTTTATTTATAATACCTATATGTTGGATCATTCTCTCTTTAATCTGAAGGTTTCGCTCAAACATCTGGCTACCGTGGAAAATCCCAGGGAAATGGAGGAAATCCGGCAAATCCTGGACGTTGTATTGGTCCAGGAAATTGCCCGGGATTCGTCCGACTTTTTAGCGGCGGCAAAACTGGAATTTTCCGGTCAGATTGCGGGGCGGATGAAGCAATATCAGCAGATTCAGGATATCCGGTTTCTCTTGGGGGATATCGTGGAACAACGGGAGGAGCGACGCAATCCTTTTTTTGCTCTGCTGGACAGCATTTTGATGAAACTCTTCCCCCATGTGCGGCAGGACCAGCCGCAGAAGATACGCGCAATGATCAGCGAAATGGAAAAGAAAATTCCCCTTTACGACGGAATTAAGCTGCAGGCGCATTTAATCCGTCTGGCACAGATGAATATGCGTCTTCGGGAGTGGCCTGTCGCATTGGAGTTGTTGCAGCGGGCGGCTTCAGCCGGGCCGGAAAGTAAGGAGGGCCGTATCGCGAAGCTATATGTGGGAATCGTATATAAATTTACCGGAGAGTATGAGCGTGCCCGGAAAGTATTCAGCGAGCTTCGTTCGGTGTTAGAGAAAGATCTGAAAAAATACGCAATATATCAGGAAGCCCAAATCTTGTATGCAGAAGGGCGAAAGGGACAGGCCTTGCAGAAGTTAGAAGAGTTCTTTGATGATTCGCCCGGAGAAGAATTCCATCAATTCTCGCAGTTCCGGGCGGCATACGAGTATCTATACACCATACACGACCACCAGAAGGCGTATCAGTCGTTTCAAAAACTGCATGAATATGCACCCCAAAGCAAGTATGACGAATATGCGGTTACCTATCTCTATCCCCGGAATGCGGAGCCGTATGTAGAAGAAGGAGCAATTTTGTTGGATGAAGGGTATAATCTGGTGCGGTTGGCACATGAAAAAGAGGCACGCGAACGATATCAGGGTGCATTGAACCTGTTCCACCAGGCGGTAAAAATTTGTCCGCCGGAAACCAATGATACCGTGGTGTCGATTATCGCCCGCAATTATCGGGAAACCGGATTCAAACTGGTCGAACAAGGATATTTGTCTCAACAGGCGAACCAGAAAGCGGAAGCGACGTTGTTTTTTTCCGATGCGATCGAGAAATTTGATCTTGCAACGCAATTCTTCGACCGCGAAGCGTTAGCATACAGCGGGAAAGGACTGACGTTATTGTTTCTCGGGAAGCCGCAGGAAGCGCTGGATGCCGCGCGGGAAGCCGTCCGTCTCAATCCCGAGAATGAAGAAACACTGGCTCATTTGGGGTATGTGTATTATCGGGTGGGAATGCTTGACGAAGCGATCGATGTGTATCGAAAATCGATGTTGGTATTACGAGATTCTCCGCTATTGCATTATAATCTGGGGACAATGTTGGTTAAAAAAGGCAACCTTGTGGGAGCGATCGAAAATTTCAAACAGGCGATTGATGCTGATCCGAAATATTCGTACGCATATAATAACCTAGGATACATTTTGTGGGTAAAGGGCGCCTATCAGGAGGCGCAGACAAATTTGGAGCGAGCCGTGAGTTTGAGCCCCGATTATGTGGATGCCAGGTATAATCTCGGAGTCTTGTTTTTTACCATCGGAAAGTACGAACAGGCCCAGGAGCAGTTCCAAGTGATCAACCGTTTGCATCCGGGGTTCAAAAAAAGCCAACAGTTTCTGAGAGCGATTGAAAAGAGAGCTGCACAATAAATTGACAGCAGCATGAAAATATACTAAACTTATCGTTGAGATGCTGAAATCATTCAAGAAACATTTCTTCCGCAAGAAAGGCCGTGACCGGAGAAAATATGTCCGGTTGCGTGCGCATCATTTGCTGAAGTATAAAATTCTTTCTCCCCAAGAACATCTGACCTTTGTCCGCGATATCAGCGGCGGCGGACTCCTCTTTTTCTCGAGAGAGGATATTCCTGTGGGGAGTGTAGTGGAACTTGCCGTTAATTTTCCCGCATCTCCCTTGCCGATTGAAGGGGTAGCCAAGGTGATCCGGACCCGGCATCTTAAAAAGATGGGCGGCTACGAGATCGCAGTCGAATTTCTCGAGCTGGACGAAGAAAACCGGGAACGGATTCAACGGCAAATAGCGTGTGTATATGAAAAAAAAGAACAAAGAAAGGGGGAGCGAATGGGCAGAGTAGCGAAAATATTCCTGGGACTCGCGATTGTCGGCGCGCTTTTCGGGACGGCAACGCGATTCTTTGATGTGAGTGTCCCGGTTGCCCCGCTCAGTTGGGTTATGTTGACCAATATGTTTTTGCTGTTCTCTATCGCGGTCACTTTGTTGGCAATTGCTCGGAAGATCAAATAGGTTCTTTTGAGGATATACGGGGCAGACGGAATTTTATTCGTATGGGCAGGTGGATTACCACAGGAATATGCATGGTTGCGTGTGCTGTCCTTCCCGCAGCGGGATGGGGGGAAGTGACGAGGGGAGACCTTATCGACGGATATCTTAAATATTATCAGCTGGAAGAAAAAGAACGGGAAGAAAAGGAACGGCAGGAAGAGCTCCGGCGGCAAAAGGAAGAGGCTTTGATGCGGGAGCGGGAAGCCCGGCGGGATAAAAGCGAGCAACGTGCGAGAAAAATGAAAAAAGTGCTTGAGAGAGTAAAAGAGGATCTTTTGTTTGTCGCGGAACTCGAGAGTATTTATAGCGATAACGTATTTAAAACCAGCGAAGACGAAGAATCAGATTTCGTCACTTCTCTCACCCTGGGATTGAGCTACGAACCAGAAATTGCATGGAGGAAGGGGCATACTTCGGTAAAATTCGATCTGGAAGGCGGTCCGAACATCACCATTACGGATAATGACGAGCTGAACGCGAACCGGTTCCTTGCCGCCGGTGCGGTCCAGCATGTCCGGGGGAAATACGGTGTCGGTATTGAAGGAGGCGCGGAACGGGATTTCTCTACGGCGAGCGATTTTACCCTTACGGGAGAAAAAAAGCTCGTGGAATTCTGGCGGTATCGGTACGGAGTGGAGCTGTTCGCCGACTGGGCATATCTCCCTTCCTCGCTTCAGTACACGCACAAAACAACCGAACACGACGGAGAGTTTTCTGCGGCGGATTTAGACGAGGACGTCATTGAATTGACGACGAAAGTGAACGTTTTCCCCAAGACCGGAATTAAATTTGACTATCAATATGGTTCTGACGAATATCCGAACCGCGGAAATAAAGACGGTACGTATCATTCGTTTCAACTCGGGCTGTCCGGAAAGATTTCGCCGAAGATCAAAGGGGATATCCTTGGAGGCATCAAGCAGAGAGAAATCGATGACGGCAGCGATGTCGAAGAAACTACGACGACGGTGGACCTTGTGTATGATATCTCCGAACATCTGAGCGCCGCCTTCGAAGCAAGCCGGGATGTCTCCGCGACGGCGGTCATCGGAGAATCTTGGAGCAAAGACTGGGAGATCATTCTGGGGCTGGAATACCGGCCGCCGTTCAACCGAAGGTTAACCATGTTCGCCGGAGGGGAATATAAGAGTTCAGAGTATTCTTCCGCCCGGGAAGACGAATATCTTGAGCTGTCTTTGCGGTCACGGCTCGCGTTGAATCAATGGCTTTCCTGTGAAGGTGCATATACGTTCGAAGACAGGACCTCGAACACTGCCCTGGCCGAATACACGCAAAACGAAATTACGCTGTCACTCACCGCGGAGTTTTAAATGAAGATGCGAACAAAAATCATAGGTGTGCTTCTCGTTTGCTTCCCGCTGGCTGTTTCCGCACAACAGGAGGAGGAGAACATTGCCGCAGGGGATATTCTCCATATTACCGTATACGGGGAGCCGGGGCTTGATCAAAAGGTCCAGGTGTCTGGTACGGGGGATGTCGAATTCGTTCCTCTCGGACAGGTTCCCGTGGCCGGGCTCTCTCCGGTCGGGGCGGGAGAGAAAATCGAACGGGAACTGAAAAATGAGTTTTATTTGGATGCGGAAGTAAGCGTGATCCGGAACCGGTCCGCCGGGGAGTCGACGCAGGAGCCTCTTCCTTATTTTTCCGGTGAGGATTCCGGAATTCCCTCTGCGGAAGACGATTTGTTTTACCGGGTTGGTCCGTACGATACAATTGAGATATCCGTTTACGGAGAGCCGGATTTAAGTAAAACCGTCAAAGTTTCCGAGGTAGGAAATATCCGTTTTCCGCTGCTGGGAGACGTGCAAGTCGAAGGACTGACTGCTGAAGAAATCGCCAGAAAAATTGAAGAATTGCTTGAGGACGAATATTTAGTGAATCCACAGGTGAGTGTGATGATCGAGGAATACGGAAAAGTCTATGTGTTCGGCGCGGTGAATCAGCCGGGGGAATACGAGTTAAAAGGGCCTCTTACGCTCGTTGATATCCTCGTGCTAGCCGGCGGGGCCCAAGAAAACGCCAATCTTTCAAAAGTAAAAGTGGTGCGAAGGACCGGAGGCGACCGGGGGTACGTGGTGGACGTAGACGATGTGGGCAACCGTTTCTACCTGAAACCCTTAGATAAGGTGATTGTGGAAGAATACGGGGAGATATATATCGTTGGCGCCGTCGAGAATCCTGGAGCTTATAATCTCGAAACGAGCGACTTGACGCCGTTGGATGCAATCATATTTCTGGCCGGAGGAGCTGCGGAAAATGCGAACCTTACCGCGGTGACCGTGATCCGGTCGGCCGAAGATGGGAAAGAAGAGATCGTCGTTGACACTTCCCGGCCCGATCAGGAGTTTTATCTTCAGGAAGGCGACCGGGTGGTGGTAACGCTGTACGAGGATGTTTCGGTGTTTGGTGAAGTGCGGGAACCGGGTAATTACCCGTACAAAAAGGGGATAACGGTGATTGATGCCATTAGCCAGGCTGGCGGATTTACCGAGGTCGCGAGTAAAAACGGCGTACGAGTTATTCGGCAGCAGGGAGGGGAAAAGAAAATTATCAAAGTGCCTGTCGGATATATTTTAAAAACCGGAGATAAAGAGAGAGACATAGAGCTCCAGGAGGGCGATGCGGTAGTCGTCCCGGAATCGTGGTTTTGAGGAACGATGATACCTTCACCGGAAGTTAAAGAACTGACGCTCAAGGATTACGTCGACATATTGCTGCGGCGGGTGTGGATACTTATGCTTTTTTTGGTCGTTATCCCCTCGATCGTCGCAATCCGCGATCTGCGCATGGAGAAAGTGTATGAAGTAGAGACGAAGATCCTGTTAAAAAGCGAGATGCCGCAGATTTCCGGTAAAGAAGGGTTATTATACCGTCAGGGAATGCCTGCGAAAGAGGACCAGGTTAATCTGCTTCAATCCCGGGCGCTTGCCGAGCGAGTGATCAAAACCTTGAATTTATCAAGCGAAGAAGAGTTTTCCGGAGCTTCCGATCCGGCGAGGTCTTTGCTTGAGAGGGTGACCGTAGAACAGGAGGACCAGCGCCGAAGCAATGTGGTATGGCTGCGGGTGGAGGGGAGTGATCCTCTGAAAATTACTAATATCGCCAATACCTGGGCCCAAGAGTTCATCGAACTGGATGTCGAACAAAGGATTTCTACGGCAAAATACGGGGTAGCTTGGCTGAAGGAGCAGCTCGACCAAACACTCCAGAATCTTCAGGCGGCCGAAAAGAATCTCAATGCGTTTATTAAGAAAAACAAGATCGTGGCCATCCCTGACGTGGGAGAGCAGAAAGAGACTTTGATCGAACGGTTGAAAGAGCAAAAAGTTGATCTCGAAAAAGAATTGTTCGAGATGTCGAAAAAATATAAACTGAATCATCCCGATATGCTCGCCCTTCGTTCTCAGCTGGAGGCCGTCGAGAAATCTTTGGCAAAAGAAAAAAAGGCGGTGTTCGAATTGCAGGAGAAATCGCTCGAATACAGGATCCTTAAGCGGAATGTCGCTGCGCATAAATCGTTGTATGACGATTTTCTAAGGCGCATCAATGAACTTGAAGTGACCAAAGAGATGGTCAATTCGAACATCATGGTCGTTGAAGAAGCGCATATCCCTTCGGTTCCGATCAGGCCCCGGTTTGCCAGCGACATGGTCAAGGCGATTCTCATAAGTTTGGCGCTTGGCGCCGGGCTGTGCTATTTTCTCGAATACACCGATACTTCGCTCAAGACTTCGGAAGACGTCGAATTCTACACCCGGCTGCCATTTCTCGGCTATGTACCTTCGGCAAAAAAAGGAGGGAAACGGGGAGATCCCAGTGTGCTCATCTCTTCTGCCGAGCCGTATTCTCAGGTGGCCGAAGCATTAAGGAATCTGCGCGTATCTTTGATTTTTTCCTTTCCGGAGGATCATCCTTTGCGGTCGGTCATGGTGACGAGTGCCGTTCCCCGAGAAGGGAAAAGCTTTATCGCCGCCAATCTTGCGGTGATTTTTGCTCAGGCGAACGAAGAAACACTCTTGATCGAGACCGACATGCGCAAGGGGAAGCTTTCAAAGATATTTGAGATTGACGCAAAACACGGGCTCAGCAGTGTGTTAGCCGGACTTTGCCCCCTTGAAGATGCGGTGTCGCCTACTTCCATTCCCCATCTTTCCGTGATGCTTGCCGGGCCGTACACTCCGAATCCCGCGGAATTGTTGAGCTCGCATAAACTTGTCGAAATTATGGAAGAAGCAAAAAAGAAATATAAGCGAATCGTAGTGGACGCGCCGCCGGTATTGGGGGTTGCCGATACGGTATTGGTCGGCGATAAATGCGACGGTGTTGTGTTCGTGGTGAAAACCGCCAGTACTTCCCTGAAGCTTGTAGAAGAGGCAAAAAAAATGATCACCGATAAAATGAAGGTGATCGGGGCGACATTGAATAATGTCGAAATGGAACGCGACCGGTATTACTACTACCACTACTATTCTTATGCACCCGAGAAAAAAGGTTGATGAGAAGAAACGGATCAGAGATTTTCTTTGAGGGTGTGATTTGGTTCCTTATCTTTTTCCCGCCTCTTTTCTCCGGGGGGCTTCCCTTTCTGCCCAGGGTAATCCTTTTCACCGTAATTTTTAGTTTAGTCCCGCTCGTATTGTTGCGCGCCGCAGTGCGGTCTGAGTGGAGTGTTTGTTTTCCCCGAGAAATTTGGATATTGGGGGGTTTTTTTGCGGTGTTGGTGTTCCAGCTCATTCCTTTACCTGAGGGAATGCTTGGATTTTTTTCTCCGGCAACGGCGGCTATTTACCGGACCTATGCAGCCGAAGTTTCCCCGCGGGTATTCAGCATAAGCATTTATCCGTATGTGACTCTTCTTGAACTGGTGTATTGGGCCGGGTATGCGGGGCTTTTCCTGGTGGCGGTCAATTTGTTCAATACGCGCAGACGTATGATGCGTGTGGTGTACGTGATGATTCTTTGGGCGTTTGTGCTCGGAGCGTACGGAGTGATTGAAAAGTATATCCTTGGGTGGAGTGCGGGGAGATTAACGTTCAGCACATTCGGGAATAAGAATCACTTTGCCGGGTACATGGTGCTTATCTCGCCATTGGCATTTTCATTTGCATTTTACGAAAAAGATCGGGCAAAAAAATTGGTGCTTGGGTTTCTGGGCGGACTGTTATCCCTGATGGTATTTTTATCGTTTTCCCGGGCAGGGACGATCGCGCTTCTTGGCGCACTGGGTTTTATGGGGCTGTTGGTATGGCAGCAGTCCAAAACAGCCAAAGCAGTGGGCGGGGTGGTGGCTGCGGTTTTGCTGGTCGCGGGGTTGCTGTCGCTGGCCGGTATCGATCAATTTATTCAGCGTTTTTCGTCCCTTCCTTCCGGGTTATACACCCGAACGATGCTGTTCCAGGATGCCTTAGAAATTATCGGAGACTTTCCGCTTTTCGGAACGGGTGAAGGAACTTTCCGCTATATTTATCCGATGTATAAGGATATTATTACTACGAGGTTTACTTACCATCTTCTGAATGATCATCTGGAATTGCTCTTGGAAACGGGTCTCGCGGGTGCCTGTGCGTATTTTGGGTTTTTGAGTGCGGTATTCGTCCGAATCGTCCGGAAGCTGTCCGAACGGAAAGATCCTTTTGCGAAGTATCTCGTGATCGGCGGCCTGAGCGGAACCGCGGGGCTTCTGTTCCATAGTTTTTTTGAATTCAATTTTTTTGTGCCGGCGGTGGCCTGTATGTTTTGGCTGATTCTGGGGATTACTTATAAAGGAGTGCATACGAGGTTCGCGAGGCAATGAAGTGGAACGCGCAGCATAGGTGTGGGATCTGGGCTGCAGCCGCGTTTCTGTGTGCGGTATCCGCGGTGACTTTTCTTGTTTCCTCTTACCGTGCCGCAGCGCTGTATGCACGGATCGACCGGGCGACCGTGCCGCAATTGGAACGGGAAAGGGTGCGGTACTATGCGAAACTGGGGCAGTTGTTCGTCAGGGCAACCACGCTTCAGCCGTTGAATGCCGACCTGTTGGCCCGGCGTGCCGATTTTATTCTCCGTGCTGGGGTTTGGCTGAATGATCAGCGGCCGGAGGCCCGGCGTCTGCTGAGACGTGCCGTGGAGGAAAATCCCACCAATTTTGTGTATCATCTTAAATTGGGGATGCTGGCCGAAGAACAGGGCCGTTATGAGGCAGCCGAACGTTTTTACCGGCAGGCGATGTCGTTACACCCAACCGATTATCAGGGGTATTTTCGTCAAAGCGTATTGGCACTTAAACAGGGACGGCAGGAGGCTGCCTTTCGCAATTTTTTTACGGCGATGTATTGCGTCGGCGGCAGGCGAAAAAAACTGTTTATGATGTTTGATGAGCTCTCTGCGGCAAATCCGGAGAGGTCACGGTTATCGTTTCGGGAGGAAATCCGCCGCCGGTGGATAGAGTACCGGGTTGTGCCGCTCAAGGTGGCATATCATTTTGGCGCACACGGGTTTCCGTCCATCCGGCACTACGAGCGACCGGACCCGCAGTATCGCTATCTTTCGTTTGATGTGGATATCCAGGCGCAGGGAAGCGAAGCTGTCCACCGGATTACTTTTGAGAATCAGGATTCATTTGAACGGGAATTCTTGAGCCGGGATGACCGCTGGTACGAAGTCCGGCTCGATGAATTCCCGGCACGAACACCATTGAGTCAAAATGCGATTAAAACGTATCCCCCCGGGCTTATCGAAGAACTCGTTTTTGAAATCCGGTTTGAATATAAACTGCTAAAGTAGTTATTGAATTTAGTCCAGAAATTGTTACAATAACTGCGCGGAGCGTATATGATCACATTTGAAGATTTTTCCAAGGTGAATCTGCGAACCGGACGCATCGATGATGTGCGCAGCCACCCGCAGGCGGAACAGCTGTATTTGCTGACGGTTGATCTGGGAGAAAAAACGATCCAGCTCGTGGCCGGGCTGAAGAAATATTATTCGCCGGATGAGCTTCGGGAGAAAAATATCGTCGTGGTCACTAATCTTGCCCCCCGAAAGATCAGGGGGGAATTGTCTGAAGGGATGCTGCTCGCGGCCCAATCGGGAGATACCGCGAGCATTCTCGCCCCGGAAAAACCGCTCCCGCCGGGAAGTTTGATACGGTAACAGTGAATACGAGAGTAATTGAATTTAGTACCAAGGGGAACACGCATATTTTGAATATCACTCCCGAGCTTGATCGAATTCTGCGGGAAGAAAACGTGCGGGACGGGATCCTGTTTCTTTCGGCCATCGGGTCGACCGGGGGAATTACTACTATGGAATACGAGCCGGGTTTGGAAAAAGACCTGCGCCAGACCTTTGAGCAGTTATTCCCTTACAAAACCAACTATGCGCACAACTCCACGTGGGCGGATGACAACGGTCATTCCCATTTGCGGAGTTCTTTCCTTAAAACCAGCAGTTTTGTGTCTGTGACCGGAGGGAAGCTCGATCTCGGCACCTGGCAGCAGGTAGTTTTTATTGATTTTGATACGAGACCCAGAGACCGCAGGATCCTAGTGAAGATCGTGACTTGAAGCAGCTCTTACCCCGTCGCACACTTCTTTGTATGCATGAATCTTGCGCAGACAATTGAACGCACGCCCCTAGTCTTCCTTGACCTGGAAACAACCGGATTGGATGCAGAAAAGGGGGAATGTGTCTGTGAGATCGGAGCACTTCGCATCCGGGAAAGTTCCGTGAGCGAAACATTCCATACCCTGGTAAATCCGGGGAAAAAAATGCCCGAAGAGGCGTTTCGTATTCATAATATTTCGGATGAAGATCTCCGATCCGCTCCTTTTTTTCCGGATGTCGCCGGCAAACTTAAAGCTTTTTTGGACGGGGTGATCCTTTGCGCGTATAATGCCAGATTTGACGTCGGATTCCTGGATGCCGAATTCCGGAAGATCGGACTGCCTCTCTTATCATTGCCCATACTGGATGTCTATCGGATGGCCCGCCAGACGCTTTTGCTCGACAGATACACGCTTGCGGCGGTCGCGACTCATTTTCACATTGAGCCCTCCGGTGCGCACCGCGCGGTGGAAGACGCGTCGGTGACGTTTCAGGTGTTTGAGAAAATGAGGGAAGCGCTTGCGCTGCAGGGGGTATGGTCATTGAAAGATTTTCTCACGCTGTTCGGTCTGCCCAACAGCGTGTTCTTTGCGCTTCAGGAAAAAAAAGTAGCCTGCATGGCCGAATGCATAGAAAAAGATCAACCGGCGAAGGTCCGCTGGTTTTCCCGAAAGGCGGGAGTGAAAACCGAGGTCATGATACCATCACGCATTACGAAAGAGGAATGCGCTTTTATTTTCTTGTTCCGCGCCGCGGGCGGGAAAGAGAGCCGGATTTCCTGTGCCTATGTGTTGGATATCGAAAAAGTGCATTCTGCCGAAGACCGGGAAAATACGCTATGAAGGAAGAATGTAATTTGGTACAATAAAAAGCGGAATAATCGATGCAGAGGGCTAACGTCGCGCACGTGAGTGAAAAAGAGGAGGGAAGATGGATGATATTTTGGAAATTCTGGAAACAAATGCCCGGGTTTCTCTCGAAGAGCTTGAGAGGCTCACCGGAAAAAAGAAAAAGGATATTTCCCGGGCGCTGAAAAAGTACGAAAAGCAGGGGGTTATTGTAAAGTACAAGACCCTGCTGAATAAAGAAAAACTGAAAGAAGAAAAAAGCGTAATGGCGATCATAGAGGTGCAGGTAAGTCCGCAGAAAGATGTGGGGTTTGACCGGGTCGCTGAAAGGATTTACCGGTTTCCCGAGGTGAAGTATTGCTATTTACTGTCGGGGACCTATGATTTGCTGTTGATCGTAGAAGGGAAAGATATACATACCGTGGCCCGGTTTGTGTCCGAGAAGCTGGCACCGCTCAGTTCAGTGAAAGGAACCGTGTCGCATTTCCTTTTGAAAAAATACAAGGAAGACGGCGTCACCCTGGTGAAGAATGAAAAGAATCAACGGCTGGCGATAACCTACTAGGAGAAAGAATGATTGCTGATCGCGTAAAAAATACTCCTCCCTCGGGAATCCGGGAGTTTTTTGATTTAGTGCTGGGAATGCCGGAAGTGATCTCTCTCGGCGTAGGGGAACCCGATTTTATCACTCCCTGGCGGATCAGGGAAAAGGCGATTACCGCGCTGGAAGAAGGGTATACTTCCTATACATCCAATAAGGGGCTTCGGGTATTGCGGGAGGGGATCTCCCGGCGGATAAAGAAGAGGTATGATATCTCTTATGATCCGGACGAAGAAGTTTTGATTACCGTGGGGGTGAGTGAAGGGCTTGATCTGGCATTGCGCGCGGTGCTCAATCCGGGAGATGCGGTGGTTGTGGTCAGCCCGCACTATGTCGCATACCCGGCATTAGTGGCGATGAATCACGGAAAAGTGCTGCCGTTGATTACCACCGAACAGGAACAGTTTAAAATAAATCCGGACCGGCTTGAACGGCTGCTGAAAAAGAATCCCAAAGCCATTATTCTAAATTATCCTTCGAATCCCACCGGCGCAACCTATCGGAGAGATGAGTTGCGCACACTATGGAAATACCTCCGAAGAAAAGATACCGTGGTCATTACCGACGAGGCCTACGAGGATATTTCTTTTGATGTCGCGCACACTCCTTTTGCGGTCCTGGATTCCCGGGCCAGAGATCGGACGATTCATCTGAGTGGATTTTCAAAAGGGTGTGCGATGACCGGTTTCCGGGTAGGCTACGCCTGCGCTTCTCAAAAGTTTATCGGTGCGATGACCAAAATTCATTCGTTTTCCATGCTGTGCGGGCCAATTGTATCCCAATTGGCGGGGATTGAAGCGTTGCGGACCGAAAAGGAGATCGCCCAAATGACCAAAGCCTACCGCCGTCGCCGGGAATTTATGGTGAAGGAACTGAACCGGATCGGTTTGCCCGCACACATGCCCCAAGGCACGTTTTACTGTTTTCCTTCGGTATCGGCAACCGGACTCACCGCGATGGAGTTCGCCAAACGCTTGTTGTTCGAAGAGAAGGTTGCCGTGGTGCCGGGAACCGCGTTCGGGCAGGAATTCGGAGAATATGTGCGAATGTCCTGTGCCAATACATTGGACAGTCTTAAGGAAGCGGCGATTAGGATAGAACGGTTCGTGGGAAGGGTATGCTGCGAAGGAAAAAGATAAAAATAGGGAAAAAATACATCCAAGGGTATCTTATCCCCCTGCAGAAAAACGTGTGTATCGTGTTGCGGGGATCGAACGGATACGTGATGTGCGGTTACCTGGATATCCGTACGGCGAACAAGAGCCGAGAATGCGCCGTGAGGATATCGGGCGTCACTACCTTTGAGGAGGCGTTGAATGCGCGGGCTGAGTCGGTTTCCCGTGCCGCTGAATCAAGAGGGGTGAAGAAAAATCAGAGAATTCGCGAGATCCTGCCGCGCATCGTGTGAGAAACCTGCATCCCCGGAATAATGAAACGAAGAGTCGACAAGACGCTGTGGTTTGCGGTCTGCGGGATTGTGCTTCTGCAGGGATGCCGCCAATTCGGATTACTCGACAAGATCACCCACGCCTATCGAACGGTCACTTCCCGGTACGAAGCCCGTCTCGAACGGAATCCCCGGAATGATTCTCTCCGTTACGAACTTGCACAGTTCTATTACGCTTTTCGTGATTACGACCGTGTCAAAACGCTTTTGCGGGGATTCGCGAAGGAGGACGCGCAGCGGCTGCTCGCGAACGCGCACGTCCGTACCGGGGAACATACTTGCGCGCTGGCGCTGTATGAGCGGTCTGGTGCCGGGAGCGACGACGAAACTTTATACTTGTACGCGCGCGCCTGCGAGGAAAAAAATTTATTCTCCCGCGCGCTGGCGCTGTATGAGAAAACCGGAGGAAAGTTCCGCGCAAAAGCCCGGGAACGGATTCTGAGGATCAGGTCTAAAACGGAAGATCATCCGCCGGAGAACGTGATCGATCTTCTGGAACGCGAAAAAGAGTTTATTGACCGGTACCGAGAGCATCCGGTGATCGTTTTGTATTCCGATGAATCGATGACCGTTTCCTCCGACGGCCGTTCCACGTTCATGATTCACCGGATTCAAAAGATCATGAACGAAAAGGGGAAAAACGAAGCCGAAATACGGATTGGATACGATTCCACGTACGAAACCGTTGAGTTAGAGTACGCGCGGACCGTTACTCCGGAGGGACGGGTGATTTATGCCGGAGAGGAACACCGGAGAGATACCGCCAAATATGCGCATTATCCGTTGTACAGCAATGCCCGCGCGCTGATCGTGTCAATGCCCGCGGTAGAAATCGGCGCGGTGATCGAATACAAGGTGAAAATACGCGCCTCAAAACTTATCGCCGGCGGAAATTTTTCTTTGTTTTACCGTCTCTATGAAGCGTTCCCGGTCGCGCAGGCGCGGTTTACTCTTTCTGTGCCTCCGGCGTTCTCTGTTTTTTTTGACCCGTGTCACGAACCGGCCGCCGCCGGCCGGTCCCTTCTTCCAGAAAAAACTCCTCAGCCGGGCGGGGTGCGCTATCGCTGGGAGTACCGTTGTCTTCCCCCCCTCCTGCCGGAAGAACGGATGCCACCGCTGGCGGACGTGGTTCCGGCAGTGCATATATCGACTTTTTCTTCCTGGGAACAGATATACCAATGGTGGAGCGGACTGATAGAAGGGAAGTTCTCGCTTACTCCCGAAATGGAGCGGCTGGTGAGCGAACGCGCTCCGGCCACCCTCCCTCCCCGCGAGCGGGTGAAAGCTCTGTATGAGTTCTGCGCCCGGCAGATACGGTATGTTGGCGTTGAATACGGGGAGAGCGGATATGAACCTCACGCCGCTGCGGAAGTGTTTGAGAACCGGTACGGTGACTGTAAAGATAAAGCGGTGCTGCTGACGGCACTGCTGCGCGAAGCGGGATTCGAAGCGGCGCCGGTGCTTATCCCCACAAGAGAACAGTACCCTCTCAACCGAGAATTTCCCTCGGTAGATTTTAACCACGCGATCGCGCTCGTCCGGATAGACGGGAAGGAGATCTATATGGATCCTACCGCGTCCACCGTTTCCTGGGGCGATCTGCCCCTGGATGATCAAAACCGCAACGTGTTGATTTGCGCCCGGGATTCCTATAGGTTTGGAAAAACCCCGCTCAGAAGTGAAAACCGCATGAGGTATAGAACGGAAATCATGTTCACTCCCGAGGAGCAGGCGCGATTTACCCGTGCCCTGACCGCGACCGGAAATTTCGCCGCCTACCAGCGGTTTTATCTCGAATACACCCATCCTCAGAAAGTCGAGGAGGACATCCGGAAACAAATATTGGAACTGAGTCCGTTCGCTACGCTGACCGGATATACCGTCGAAAATAAAGAAAATTTGTCAAAGCCCCCCGTCATAAGGTATTCTTTTTATGCGCCGGCCGTATTGCAAAGTGCGGGACGGATGAGAATTCTCTCTCTCCCCGACGATATTAAAATCGACACGGGATTCGCGGGGAAAGAAGCGCGGCGGTTCCCGGTGGAGTTTAAAGGATTGTTCCGGAAATTTTCGGAAGTGTCAGTTTCTCTTTCCGACGGGATGAAAGTTCTGTCTGCGCCGAAAAACGTCCGGGTAGACACGCCGTGGTTCGTGTTTGCCTCCGAAACTGAACGGAGCGGAAAAGTGTTCCGTATTGTCCGGGAGTTTCGCGTCAAAACGACGCATGTACCGGTGGACCGGTATAAGGAATTCAAGCAGCGCCTCGCGGAAGTGTATGCGTTCCTTCGCGCCGGGATTATTTTGGAAAAAACGGAAAAAGATGGCGGGGAGAAAAAAGAAAAATTTTGAACTGCGTTTTTACGAGGAACTCGCGGAAAAAATTCCGCGGTTCCCCCACGTGCTTGTCTGTTTGGGCGAACTTTACACGCGGCAGGGATTTTACAGGGAAGGTCTTCGCGTAGATAAGCGGCTGGTGCGTCTCCGTCCGCGGGATCCGACGGTGCGCTACAATCTTGCCTGTTCCCATGCGCTGATGGGAAACATACCGGAATCATTTACGGAGCTGCGCCGGGCGGTGTTGTGCGGATATGAGGATTTCTCCCTGTTGCGGGAGGATCCCGATCTCGAGCGCCTCCGCGCATATCCGCCCTTCCGCGAATATATTACCCGGGCGTCGGTGTTGCTGGAAAGAGAAAAAAAGGGAAGCGATTGATGAGCGAGAAGCGAAAATATATCCGTATCGCAGGGGTGCTGCCGGTTGAATTTTACGTGATCGACGAGTTCGGCAAGCGGATCACGCCCTGGCTCCAGGGGTTTACTCAGGATATCGGCAGAGGCGGCGTCTGTTTGTGCGTGAACGATCTATGGTGGGGGTTCTGGGATCGATTCCATCCCAGGGGCGTGAAACTGGTAGTGAAGATCGATCTTCCGTTTCGGACGGAGCCTCTGTACGCGCACGCGAAAGTCGCCTGGTCCGCGCAGCGTTCGCTCGCGGATTTCGTGCAGTACCGGTTTGGAGTGGAGTTTACCGGCGCCGCCGTCAAGAACGCGCAGGCACTGTTCCGTTACGCGGTCATAAAAAAGACGATGCCCGCGGCAGCGGGTATTCTTCTTTTCGCTCTCGTAGCCATCGCGGGATTTTCTTTTGTGCAGATGCGCATGGCTGCCCAGAAAAACAGAGAGATGGTGGGTGCCTACGCGCGGACAATAGACCGCCTTTCGGCTCTGAAGGATTCCATGGAAGAGGCGGAGGAAAGCGGCGTGTATTTTGCCCGCCGCCGTCAGGCGGTCGAAGAGAGTATCGGGGTATTCGAGCAGGAATTGGAACGTCTGCAAAACGTATATCTGGAGATAAGACGGGATCGTGCGCCCACGGCACGCGAGGAACAAACGCGGCTGGAGAAGCAAATACACACGCTTTCGACACGATTGGACGCGATGCAGCGCGAGAACCGTTTTTTAAAGCAAAAACAGCGCCGGCGGGCTTTATTATCGGAAGAGCTGAGAACAGAGGCGCGAGAATTGCGTCAGCAAAAGCGGCAGTCTTCTTCACGTATTATCGATGGGCTTTACCGCTGGATCGCCAACCGGCAGAATTTAGTGAGCGGACTGGTGCTCAGTTACGAAGGGGACCGGAATCTTGACCGGGTATGTTTTACCTATGACCAGTCGCTGGCGGCGATCGTTTTTCTGCTGTTCGACGAGCAGGAGAAAGCGAAAAAAATCATGGATTTTTATTTGGGCCAAGTCCGGAAAGAGGGGAAGATTTACAACGCGTATCATACCCGGGGACATGTGTACGAATATGTCAGGCATTCCGGACCGTATGCGTGGATTGGGATCGCGGCGCTGACCTACGTAAAAAAAACAGGGGACCGCACCTATTTGCCGGTTGCCGAACATGTGGCGGAGTTCCTGTGGGCGATGATGGATGAAGAGGGCGGAATCAAAGGGGGGCCGCAGGTTGACTGGTATTCGACCGAACATAACCTCGACGCTTACGCGTTTTTTCGGATGTACCGCGCGATTGCTCCGCAGGCGCGCTACCGTGGCGCAGCCGACAAGGTGAAAACCTGGATGAGCACCTACGCTTACAGCTCATACGGTCCGCCGGTAAAGCGCGGCAAGGGGGATTCTACGATCGCGACCGATACCTACTCCTGGTCGCTCACCGCGATCGGTCCGGCGCAGCTGCGGTCGCTGCAGATGAATCCGGAACGGATTATGGAGTTCGCGGTGAAGAACTGTGAAGTGGAAACGACCTTTTCTTTTGGCGGACGTCAGCACCGGGTGCGCGGGTTTGATTTTGCGAAATTCCGCAATTCGGCGCGCGGCGGGGTGATTTCCTGCGAGTGGACCGCGCAGATGATTCTCGCCTTTGAAATCCTCGCCGATTACTATCGGGAGCGCAGCGAAAGAAAATACCGCTACTATTATGAAAAAGCTGAAAGGTATCTCACCGAACTGCAGAAGATGATTATTACTTCTCTGTCCCGTGTGGGAAGAGAAGAACCCTGTTTCCCTTACGCTTCGGCGGCAGCGGTTGATACGGGTCACGGGTGGCGGACGCCCAAGGGAGACCGTACCGGGTCCCTGGCGGCTACCGCGTATTTTTTAATCGCATACCACGGTTATAATCCCCTTACCGGCGAATATTTGGGCGTGTCGTTTCTCACTCAAGACACGAACGAGATTCCGACTGTTCGCGAGGACCTGGGCGATGCCCGATGATCGATTTTTTTGTAAGACGGGTGCGGTCGGTTCGGATTGTGTTCATTTTGCGGGAGAGATCCGCGGCCAGAGGAAACAATATTGCTCCTCGTGCGAATCTTTGATAGAATAGCTGTTTCATGAAAGAACGAGCAGTTGAAATTCGCCGGATCACCCAGAAGAGGCCGGATATCTTTTTGCTTACCGTCCGTTCTGCCGCGCTGGCAAATCAGGCGCGGCCCGGTCAGTTCCTGCACGTCAAGACGGACGAGTGCACCACGATCTTACGACGCCCGCTCAGTATTCATCGACGGGAAAAACAGGACCTCTCGCTACTGGTAAAAGTAAGAGGAAGAGGGACCCGCGCGCTTCTGCGGCGCGCGCCGGGCGAACGCCTGAACGTCATCGGCCCGCTGGGTAACGGGTTTACCCTTTCTCCGTTTCCCGATGGGGGGACCACGATGCTCATTGCCGGAGGGATCGGGGTGGCGCCGCTGGTGTTTCTCGCCCAGCGGCTCACGGGGACCGCGAAAAGACCGAGTACGGGCCGAAAAATTGCCCTGATCGGAGCGCGCACCCGGGGAGAGGTGCTCTGCGCGCCGGAGTTTCGCCGGAGGGGATTTACCGTGAAAAAGGCGACCGAAGACGGCAGCGCCGGCCGAAAGGGAAGTGTCATTGAGCTGGCCCGCGACCTGCTCGCCGCTCGCGGCGATGCCCGGCCGTTACGGATTTTCGCCTGCGGTCCGGAACAGATGTTTTTTCGCCTCCGCGCCGCGATAAATGAATTATGTCCCGAGCCCGAACGGGTTCGCTGTCAGGTTTCTTTTGAACAATTTATGGGCTGCGGGGTCGGCGTGTGCTGTGCCTGCGCCATTCCCACGCGGCAGGGATACAAAAAGGTGTGTAAAGACGGACCGGTATTTTCCCTTCACGAATTGAAGGAACGCGGGACGGAATGAGTACGCGGAGCGCTTTTGGTGCTTCACGGAAACCGTGCGGGATCAAGCACTGGCCGCACGAAGACCGGCCGCGCGAGAAACTTCTGCGGCGCAAAGAACACCGCTTGACCGACGCGGAATTGCTGGCGGTGCTTCTGGGTACCGGGGTACCGGGAAAGAACGCGGTGGATTTGGCCCGGGAGGTCTTACGGACGTTCAAGACCTTTCGAAACATGGCGCATTCGGCGCCGTCCCGGTGGAAACAGCTGAAAGGGCTTGGTCCGGCAAAGCTGGCCCATATCCGTGCCGCGTTGGAAATCGGCCGTCGGTTCCAGGAGGAGCCGTCTTCCCGCCGCCGCTGCATCCGTTCTTCCGCGGACGTGGCGAGGCGGTTCATGGCCAGGCTGAGAGATTTAAAAAAGGAAGTTTTTTCGTGGTGCTGGTGAATTCCCGCAATATGATTCTGTCGTGCGAAGAGGTGGGCCAGGGGACGGTGGATTGCGTGAGTCTGTTTTTGAGAGAGATCTTTCAGAAAGCATTCGAACAGTTCGCATCCGGCGTGCTGTGCGTGCATAATCATCCCTCCGGGGATCCGCATCCCAGCCGGCCGGACAGAGAATTCACCCGTCAGCTGAACCAGTGCGCGCAGGTGCTGCAGCTGCGATTTTTGGATCACGTGATTATCGGAGATAACACCTATTTCAGCTTTGCCGACGAAGGACTTCTTGTTCCGGATGCGGCGCAGCAGCGCGGCGCCGCGCCGCGCGCGGGATACCGTTCGCTTCGGCGGCGGTGCTCTCCGGTGCGGCCGGATCAGCTGCGAAAACGGAGGCGAGTATGTGGATAGGATATGTGACCGCGGGGCTTGCCGCGGGAATCGCGAGCGGTTTCTTCGGTATCGGCGGAGGTACGCTGCTCATTCCGGTGATGGTGTATTTGTTCGGTTTGACCCAGCATCAGGCCCAGGGAACGACGCTGGCGCTGATGGTTCCTCCGATCGGACTGCTCGCGGCCTGGCGGTATTACGTTGAAGGGAACGTGAATATTTCCATGGCCTTATGTATTTGCGCGGGGTTTTTCCTGGGAGGGCTCATCGGGGCCCATTACGTGCAGGAAGTGCCTGATCCGGTGTTAAAAAGAGTGTTCGGGGGATATTTATTAGTGGTTGCCGTAAAAATGATTATCGGGAAATGAACAGGCGCGGGCCGTCGATGAATGTGCGGGTGGGGAGATGCAGATATCGGTCTCCCGTGATCTGCGCCTCTGGGACGTTCGGCTACGGGACTGAACTGGGTGCGCTTGCCGATTATTCCGCGATCGGCGCGGTCACGACCAAGACCGTGACGCTCGATCCCAGGGAGGGGAATCGTCCTCCCCGTATTTTTGAAACAGCGCATGGCGTGCTGAATTCAATCGGTCTGGAGAACCCGGGAATTGAACGGTTCTGCCGCGAAATCGTGCCCGCCCTGCGGAGGATGAAAATTCCCTTTATCGTGAGTATCGGCGGGACTACCCAAAGCGAATACGAAGAATTGGCGCGTATCCTGGACCGCGTTGCCGGCGTGAAGGCGGTCGAACTCAATCTTTCCTGTCCCAACCTGCGGCTTAAAAAGATGGTTTCTCAGGAAAAAGTATTGACCAAAAAACTTGTAGCCGGCGTTCGCCGCCGTACGACAAAAACGGTGATCGCCAAGCTGACCCCGGAAGTGACCGATATTACCGAAATTGCCCGCGCCGCTGAAGCGGGCGGGGCGGACGCGCTTTCGTTGGTGAACACCTATTACGGGATGGCGCTGAATGTGGAAACCGGCGTTCCCCGGCTGGGCAGCGTCTACGGCGGTTATTCAGGACGGGCGATCAAGCCGTTGAGCCTCTACCGGGTGTGGAGAGTATACCAAGCCGTTTCAATCCCGGTCATCGGCGGGGGAGGGATTGAAACCGCGGATGACGCGATTGAATTTTTTCTGGCCGGCGCCTCAGCGGTGAGTCTGGGGACGGTCAATATGGTGTATCCGAAATGCGCCGCGGGGATAAAGAAAGGGCTCCAGGCGTATCTGCGGCGGCGGGGGATCCCGCGAATCGCGCGGTTGACCGGAGAGGGACATGAGCGAGCAAAACGTGTGGGATAAATTAATCGTCGCGCTGGATATCGGACAGCGGGAAAGAATCACCGCGATCGTCAACGCGCTTGGTTCACGGGTGCAGAAGTATAAAATCGGCCTGTTTCCCTTCACGCTGTTTGGCCCGGATCTGGTACGGGATCTTATCGCCGACGGCCGTGAGATTTTTCTTGATTTGAAAATGCATGACATTCCCCATACCATGCGCAATACCGCCGCGGCGGTCACGGAAATGGGCTGTTGGGCCTATACCGTGCACATTAAGGCCGGACCGGAGGCCCTGCGCGCGGTCGTGGAGGAAACGCGCCTCGTGTCCGCGCGGCTCAACCGCCGGCCGCCGCTGATTTTGGGGGTGACTGAGCTGACCAGCACGGCGGCGGCACAGGCGCAGGTGCTCGATCTGGTCGGGCAGGCGGTGGATACCGGGATAAACGGGGTCGTCGCTTCGGCGCAGGAGGCGGCCGCAGTGCGCGCGTTGATGCAGCAGGCGGGGGCGGATATGAAAATCGTCACGCCGGGCATTCGGGGAGCCTCGGACGCGGCCGGAGATCAAAAACGGGTTGCCACGGCCCGCTACGCGTGCGCGCACGGATCGGATTATATTGTGGTGGGGCGGCCCATTATCGAAGCTTCCGATCCTTCGGCCGCTGCCCGGAGAATATTGTACGAAGAGTAACAAGAAAAGGGAGGAAAATATGGATGTGAAGATCGATCAGTTGATAGAACAGATCCGCCGGGAAGGGGTGGATGAAGCCCAGGCCAAGGCCGAGCAGATTCTCGCCCGGGCGGAGTCGGACGCGGAGGAAATCGTGCGCCGGGCGCGCGAGCAGGCCCGGCAGGAACGGGAAGAGGCGAAAAATCAGGCGGTACAGTTTGAACGGAGCGCGCAGGCGTCTCTCCGGCATGCCGCGCGAGATCTAGTGTTAGTGTTAAAGGAAAAACTGGAAAGTTTATGCGCCGGCGTATTCACCCGGCAGATCGGGGAAAGCTTTACTCCTGAGTTTTTGCAGGAAATGATCCGGAAAGTCGTGGACGGCTGGGCGAAAGGAGAATCGGTGGAGGCTCTCCTCAGCGAGCAGGATGCCGCTCGGTTAAAGGAGCATCTCCTCCTGGCCGTACAAGGCAAGACTTCATTTCCGGTGGAGATTAAAGTCGATAACCGGATCGAACACGGGTTCCGGATCGGAAAGAAAAACGAATCGGTATATTTCGACTTTACCGAAGAAGGGATTTTTGAAGCGTTGCAGCAGTATGTCAGCCCCGCGTTGCGGGAAATCTTAAACCGGACCGATGGGTAATTATTACTACCTGACCGCGCAGCTGCCGCTCCTGCAGTTTGCCCAGCAGCGGGAGGTGCCCTCCCGGGAGGAATTTCTTGAGGAGGCGCGGAAATGGCTCACCCCGCGGGATTTTTCGGTGCTGGAAAAAGTCGCGCCGGAGGAAACGCGTCTTTTTCCCGGGGAGCCCGGCGTGCTTCGGCAATGGAAACGCATGCGTGAACACATGCGGGATGAGATCGGACGCTGGCGCCGGAGTAAACGGGAAGGGCGGGCATACAGGGAGGGCTTCCTGCCGCTGGGAAAGATCACGGCGCAGAATCCGCTTGCGCAGGAACAGGCGCTGCTGAAATTTCAATGGGAATGGATCGATGAGCGGTTAAGCGGGCACGTGTTTGATCTTGGGTTCGTGATCCTGTATTTTTTGCAGCTGCAGATTTTACTGCGGCTGAAGTCTTTTACACAGGAAGAAGGCATGAAAATCTTTGAAAAAGTCTGCGAGGTAAACCATGAATAATCCACAGGGAAGCGTACGGTCGATCAACGGGAATTTGCTGGCGGTAGAGTTTGAAGAGAACATTCTACAGAACGAAGTCGGGTATGTGGTCTGCGGAGAGGAACGGCTGAAGTCGGAAGTGATCCGCATTCAGGACACTACCGCGTTTATGCAGGTATTCGAAAGCACCAAGGGACTGAAAGTCGGGGATCCTGTGGCGTTTTCCCGGGAGATGCTTTCGGTTCAGCTGGGGCCGGGTCTGCTGGGACAGATTTACGACGGCCTGCAGAATCCTCTCCCGGAGCTCGCCTCCCGGCACGGGCATTTCCTTCCCCGGGGCGTGACGCTGGATGCGCTGGACGCGGAATCAAAATGGGAATTCACGCCGCTGGTGGAACCGGGCGCGACCGTGCGGGCCGGTATTCCGCTCGGCCGGGTTCCCGAAGGGATTTTTACTCATTATATCATGGTTCCTTTTTCGCTGGCGGGGGAGTACCGGGTTGAAGAGATTGTTCCCGCGGGAGAGCGCCGGCTGACTGATACAATCGCGAAGCTGAAAGATGCGCGGGGCAATATCCATGAGATTTCCATGGTGTTTGAATGGCCGGTGAAGGTGCCGATTCAGACGTACCGCCAGCGCTACGCGCCGGTGGAGCCGCTTACGACCAAGGTGCGGATTATTGATACTTTTTTCCCGGTTGCCAAAGGAGGTACTTACTGTATCCCTGGCCCGTTCGGCGCGGGGAAAACGGTACTCCAGCAAATTACCAGCCGCTACGCCGAAGTGGATATCGTGATTATTGCGGCCTGCGGCGAGCGCGCCGGGGAAGTAGTGGAAACGCTGCGGGAGTTTCCGGAAATTACCGATCCCCGGACCGGGAAATCTTTGATGGAACGGACGATCATTATCTGTAATACCAGTTCCATGCCGGTGGCCGCCCGGGAGGCCTCAGTGTATACCGCGGCAACGTTAGGCGAATATTACCGGCAGATGGGGTTGCATGTGCTGTTGCTGGCCGATTCTACTTCCCGCTGGGCGCAGGCGATGCGGGAGGTTTCAGGGCGGCTGGAGGAAATCCCGGGAGAAGAAGCGTTTCCCGCCTATCTTGAATCGCGCATTGCCGAATTCTATGAACGCGCCGGATTGGTTGAACTGCCGTTCGGCGAAAAGGGAAGTCTGACCATCGGCGGGACCGTGTCCCCCGCCGGAGGAAATTTTGAAGAGCCGGTGACGCAGTCAACGCTCAAAGTGGTCGGCGCGTTTCTCGGATTGTCCCGCGACCGGGCCAACGCGCGGAAATTCCCCTCGATCCATCCGCTGGAGAGCTGGTCAAAGTATCCCACGCTGGTGGAGTCAGCGCAGGTAAGCCGGGCCAAAAATATTCTTTTCCAGGGAAACGAAGTGGATCAGATGATGAAAGTAGTGGGGGAGGAAGGCACTTCGCTTGACGACTTCACGGTATATTTGAAAGCGGAGTTCCTCGACGGAGTATACCTGCAGCAGAATGGGTTCGATGAGGTGGATGCGGTGACCTCCCCCCAGCGGCAGCAGTATGTGTTCGGCAAGGTGTTCGAAGTGCTCACCGCTGCGTTCCGGTTTGACGGCAAAGAAGACGCGCGGAAGTTTTTTTACGAACTCAGACAGCGGTTTATTGACTGGAACTACGCTCCCTGGGAGTCGGACGAATTCCGGGCTCAGGAGCAAAAGATTGAAGAGTTCTTGAGAGAAAGGATTGTCCATGAAGAAAGTGTACAATAAAATTAAAAGTATCGCCGGGAACGTGATCACCGTCCAGGCTGAAGGGGTCAGTTACGAGGAGCTGGCGGAAATTTCTTCCCGGCGGGGGAAATCCCTGGCGCAGGTGATCAAGATCGAGAACGACCTGGTCTCTCTGCAGGTCTTCGCCGGCAGCCGCGGGATTTCGACCAATGACGAGGTGCGGTTTTTAGGCCGTCCGATGCAGGTGGCCTTTTCGGAAAAAATGGTCGGCCGGATCTTTGACGGTAGCGGCGCGCCGCGGGATAACGGCCCGGACCTGACAGAGAATCTGGTGCCGATTGCCGGACCGTCGGTGAATCCGACCAAACGGATTATTCCCCGGAAGATGATCCGCACCAATATCCCGATGATCGACGTGTTTAATTCGCTGGTCGTCTCCCAGAAGCTTCCGATCTTTTCGGTATCGGGCGAACCGTATAATGAGCTCCTGGCGCGTATCGCACTGCAGGCCGAAGTGGACATGATCGTGCTGGGAGGAATCGGGCTGAAACACGACGAGTATCTCTTCTTCCGGGACACGCTGGAGAAAGGCGGAGCGCTGCAGCGCAGTATCTTTTTCATTCATACCGCGTCCGATCCGGTAGTGGAAGGACTGATGGTTCCGGATCTTTCGCTGGCGGTGGCGGAGAAATTCGCCCTGCAGGGGAAGAGTGTGCTGGTGCTGCTCACTGACATGACCAATTTTGCCGACGCGTTGAAGGAAATTTCCATTACCATGGAACAGGTTCCTTCCAACCGCGGGTATCCGGGCGATCTGTACAGTCAGCTTGCCGCGCGGTACGAGAAAGCGGTGGATTTTGATGATGCCGGTTCGATCACGGTGCTGGCGGTAACGAGTATGCCCGGTGACGACGTGACGCATCCCGTGCCGGATAATACCGGATACATCACGGAAGGGCAGTTTTATCTGCGCAACGGCCGGATTGAACCGTTTGGTTCGCTCAGCCGTCTCAAGCAGCTGGTGAACAAAAAAACGCGTAAAGATCACCGGGCGATTATGGACGGGATGATCCAGCTCTACGCGGAGTACAAGGAAACCGAAGAAAAAAGGGCTATGGGATTCCGGATGAATCCCTGGGATCAGAAGCTGTTACGCTACGGGGAACTGTTTGAACGCAATATGATGGATTTGTCGGTGAATATCCCGCTGGAGGCCGCGCTGGACAAGGGCTGGGAGATTCTTGCCGAGTGTTTTGAGCCCCAGGAGACCAGTTTCCGTTCGGATCTCACCGAGGAGTTCTGGCCGAAGACGGAGGCGGCATCGGAATAAAGAGACCGCGATGGCGAAGGTACGGTTTACCAAAAACGAACTGAAACGGCAGAAAGACGGGCTGAAACGGTTCAGCCGTTACCTGCCGACGCTGAAGCTCAAAAAACAGCAGCTCCAGTCGGAAATAATGAAGATCCGCCGTCAGGAAGAAGAGCAGCGGTCGGCGATCCGTGCGTTTGGGGAACGCGTCCGGGCATGGGCGGGGATCTATGCCGATACGCGGGTGCGGATCGCCGAGCAGGTCAAGGTGGAGCAGGTGTCCGTCGGCCGCGGCAACATCGCCGGGATCGATATCCCGGTGTTTGAGCGGATACGGTTCGGCCCGGCCGAATACGACGAGCGGACGACACCGCTTTGGGTGGATGCCGGCCGGGAGGCCTGCGAGGAGATGATCACCTTGAGGGCCAAGGCGGAGGTGCTGCGCCGCCAGCGGGAAAAACTCCAGGAAGAACTGAGGGTTACCGTCCAGCGGGTGAATTTGTTCGAAAAGGTGAAAATACCCGAAACCAGGGAAAACATCCGCAAGATCAACATATATCTCGGCGATTTACAGACCGCGGCAGTTGTCCGCGGGAAAATCGCCAAGGCCAAGATCGAAAAAAAGAAAGCAGGCGCGCCGCGATGATTGTGCCGATGGAACAGGTCTATTTGATCGTGACCGAACGAGCCAAAGATGACGCTCTGCGGAAACTGCGGTCTTTGGGCGTGGTCCACGTGTCTTCTCTGGCCGAGACGTCTTCGGCGCCGCTTGCCGAATACCGGCAGCGCAGGGAGCGGGTGAAGGAAGCGCTGCGTCTCCTTCCTCCGGAGTCTTCTCACCCGGAGAAAAAAACTTCCGTTGCCGACGGTGATACCGCGGCGGCAAAAGTCCTCGATGTTGAAAATGCCCTGCGGCAGGCGCAGAAGAGTCTCAGTGATTTGGTGCGGCAGAGTCAATGGTACCGGGAGTGGGGACGGGTTTCCCTTGAGTCTCTGCGGCGGCTGGCGGACCGGAGCATTTTCGTGAAATTTTACCGGATCCCGGTGAAGAAATTCCCGGCACTTTCCGGAGCCGTGCCGGTATATAGAGCAAAAGAGGAAAGAGGGACCGTGTATGCGGTATTGATCACCCGGGATTCCGACCATGTCCTGGAGTTCCCCGAAGATCCTCCGCCGGGGGAAACCGCGCAGGAGCTTAGCCGCCGCAGCGATCGGCTCCGTCAGCGGATCGCACAGCTTCAAAAAGAGAAACAGGCCTGCGCCTCGTGGCGGGACATTTTGACGGAGGCCGACCGTGCGATGGAGAAACAGATTGAATTTGCCCGGGTGCGCCAGGGGATGATGCAGGCAGCGGCAGTAGCCTATCTGACCGGGTATTGCCCAAAAGAGGCGGTCGCCCGTTTGCAGGAAGCCGCGGAGAAAGAACGGTGGGGATACGCCGGCAGTGAGCCGGCGAATCCCCAGGAGGTCCCGACGTTGCTGCGCAATCCCCGATGGCTTCGGATCGTCAATCCGGTGTTTCACTTCATGGGGACCCTGCCCGGGTACCGGGAATTTGACGTGAGTCTGTGGTTTCTGGTATTTTTCAGCCTGTTTTTCGCCATGCTCATCGGCGATGCCGGATACGGAGTGCTGTTTTTGGCCGCGGGGATCTGGGCGCGGCATAAATTCCGTTCCGCGCCAAAAGAGCCGTTCCAACTGCTCTACGTCCTCGCCGGCAGTACTATTTTCTGGGGCGCGATCAGCGGGACCTGGTTCGGGTACGAGGGGTTCGCCCGCCTGCCGTTGCTGGAGGCGGTGGTGATCGAACGGATTGACAGTTTTGTGAGCGGGAATGAAGAGTTCCTGATGTATTTTTGTTTTGTGATCGGCGCGGTCCATTTGTCTATCGCCCATGCGCTGCGGGCGGCCGCCATGCTCAATTCTTTGCGGGCAGTGGCGCAGTTGGGGTGGATATTCATTGTCTGGGGGGTCTTTTTTGCGGCCAATGCGTTGGTGTTGGCGCAGCCGTTTCCCCGGGCCGGAGGATTTTTGCTGGCCGCGGGGGCGGGGCTGGCCGTGCTTTGTTCCTCGCCGCAGAAGAATATGCTCAAAGGCGTCGGTCTCGCGCTGGCCGATCTGCCGCTGAAGGTGATCAACGCTTTTGCCGATGTAGTGTCCTATTTGCGGCTGTTCGCGGTGGGATACGCCTCGGTGATCGTGGCCTCCAGCTTTAATCAGATGGCGCTGGGAACCGGGATGCATCCGGTTGCGGCCGGGTTCATTGCGCCGCTCATTTTGTTCCTGGGGCATTCGCTCAATATTATCCTGGGACTGATGGCGGTGATCGTGCACGGAGTGCGGCTGAATATGCTCGAGTTTTCCAGCCATCTGGACATGCAGTGGTCGGGCAAGCCCTACCGGCCGTTCGCTGAAGAGCAAGGCGCGAAAATAAAATAAGTGAACTTTTACAACGAAAAGGAGGGAATATGTTTGAAGGGATGATTGCAGGGTTCGGCGACATGAAAGCGTCGCTGGTATTGGCGGCGATCGGCTCGGCATTCGGCACCGGGATCGCGGGCATGGCGGCGATCGGGGCCTGGAAAAAAGCGTTCGCCCAGAACAAGGACGCGCCGTTTATTCTGATCGCGTTTGTGGGCGCGCCGTTGTCCCAGACCATCTATGGAATGATTTTGATGAACGCGATCCGCAATGCGAATTTACCGCCATCGACGTATCTCTTGCAGCTGCTGGTGGGCGTTTTCGCGGGAGCGGCCATGGGGTTTTCGGCCTATTTTCAGGGCAAGGCCGGCGCCCGGGCGGCCGACGCGCTGGCGGAGACCGGCAAGGGGTTTGGAAATTACATTATGGTCGTCGGCGTTATCGAAACCGTGGCCCTGTTTGTGATGGTCTTCAGCATGACCACCCTGCCGCAGGGATAATTCTTTCGTGTATCCGCGCGTGCTTTTTTGAAAAAGGGTGGAGGGCTTGATTTTTTTTCAATATTTAGTAAGATAAGGTCTTTTCCCGTCCGGGAAGGCGTGTCAAGAAAGAATTTGAAAACACTGGTCATTCTTGATAGACTAATGTACGTTTATCCGGTGGGCGGTTGGCGCAGCGGAAGCGCATCTCGCTTACAACGAGAGGGTCAGAGGTTCGAATCCTCTACCGCCCATTTTATTCCATTTCGAAGGAGGGTGATCCTGTGCGAGGGGAATGGTGCGCGCGGGAGGGAAAACGGAGAAAAACGAGAACGGTATGGAAACATCGCAGGAAAAATTGCACTCATTGCGTCATTCGTGTGCGCATTTGCTGGCGTCATCGGTGAAAAAACTGTATCCGCAGGCAAAACTGGGAATCGGGCCGGCGATTGAAGACGGGTTTTATTATGATTTTGACGTGCCGGAACCGTTTACCGACGAGGATTTGGCCCGGATCGAGGAAAAGATGCACGAAGAGAGCCGGGAAAACCTGCCGTTTGAGCGGAAGGAAATGGACGCCGCAGACGCGGTGTCTT
The DNA here is from genome assembly GCA_014729775.1 of Candidatus Omnitrophota bacterium. Taxonomy (GTDB): domain Bacteria; phylum Omnitrophota; class Gorgyraeia; order Duberdicusellales; family 4484-171; genus WJJJ01. The sequence goes on from WJJJ01000007.1 coordinate 84,288, forward strand.
TTTTCCGTGAACGGAATGAGCCTTATAAAGTAGAACTTATCCAGGACTTGGGCCAAGAGCGGGTGTCGCTCTACCGGCATAACGGATTTATCGATCTATGTAAGGGCCCGCACGTGGCCCGGTCCGGAGAAATAGCCCATTTCAAACTGTTATCGACCTCCGGCGCGTATTGGCGTGGCGATGAGCGGAATCCCCAGCTGTTCCGCATTTACGGGACGGTGTTCCCCGGCAAAGACGAGCTGGATGCGTATCTCAACAAGCTTGAGGAAATCAAAAAACGGGATCACCGGGTGCTGGGCCGGACACTAGGGCTGTTCGAAATGTACCCGGAGCAAGCCGGCGCGGGACTGGTGTTTTATCTGCCCCGCGGCGCGCAGCTGCGGCGGACGATCGAAGAATGGGAACGCGCCGAACATCGGCGCCGCGGATATCAGGAAGTCATGACTCCGCATATTATGGATCAAAAGCTCTGGGAGAAAAGCGGGCATTTGGAGTTTTACCGGGAGTACATGTATCCGATTGAGAAGGAGCATCAGGGATTCGTGCTGAAACCGATGAATTGTCCCGGGCATATTCTCCTGTATAAATCACAGCTTCGCAGCTGGCGAGATTTGCCGCTGCGTTTGTTCGAGCTGGGAACGGTATACCGGTATGAAAAAAGCGGGGTGCTCCATGGATTGCTGCGTGTGCGGGGGTTTACCCAGGATGACGCGCATATTTTCTGCCGCAAGGAAGATTTGGAAGCGGAAATCGACGGGGTCCTGCAGTTCGTGCAGGACACCATGCAGAAATTCGGGTTTTGTGATTTCGACGCCGAAATCAGCACCCGGCCCGGGGAGTATATCGGTGAAGCGCAAGATTGGGATCTGGCGGAGAAGGTTTTGGAGGAAGTGCTCAAACGAAAGAGAATCTCCTACCGCGTCAATCCCGGAGACGGGGCTTTTTACGGGCCCAAGATCGACATAAAACTGAACGACGCGCTTGGCCGGCAATGGCAGTGCGCGACGGTCCAGCTGGACTATAATATCCCGAAGCGGTTTGATCTCACCTACCGATCGTCCTCCGGGGAAGACCTGCGGGTAGTGATGATTCACCGGGTACTGCTGGGGAGCGTGGAGCGGTTCATCGCCACGCTTATCGAACATTACGGAGGCCGTTTCCCGTTCTGGCTGGCGCCTGTGCAGGCAGTAGTGTTAAGCGTGAGCGAGGATACCCGGGAGTATGCCGGCCGCGTGAGGGCGGCGTTGACTGCGCAGGGCATCCGTGCCGAAGCCGACGTGCGGGACGAAACGCTCCAGAAAAAAATACGGGAGAATGAACTGCAGAAAATTCCGTATTTATTAATCGTGGGCCGCCGCGAACAGGACGCGGAAAAAGTGTCGGTGCGGCGGCGGGGAGGGAAAAATATTGGGACGATGACCCCAGAAGAATTTGTGCAACGGATAAACAAGGAGGAAAACGCGAGTGAAGTATGTGAGAGTCAATGAACGGATTCTTGCCCCTACCGTGAGATTGATCGGTCCTGACGGGAGCCAGATGGGGATTTTCCCTCAGAAGAAGGCCCTGCAGAAAGCGGAAGAGGCTGATCTCGATCTGGTGGAGGTGGCCCCTCAAGCCAAACCTCCGGTCTGCCGGATTATGGATTTCGCTAAGTACCGGTATGAACAGGAGAAACGTGAGCGGGAATTGAAACGCCACAAGCGTCATTCGCAATTGAAAGAAATCCGTATGCGTCCCAATATCGAAAGTCATGATTATGAGGTGAAGCTGAAGCATATCAAGGAATTCCTGTCAAAGGGACACAAGGTCCGCATCCGTATGTTTTTCCGCGGACGGGAAATTACCCATAAAGAGATCGGGAAGCGGGTGCTGGAAAAAATCGTGCAGGATACCGAGAAAATAGGAAAAGTCGACCGAGATTCTCAGATGATGGGAAAAGCGATGATCATGACGCTCGGGCCCAAGTAGGTGCCGGGCGATCTTTTGAGTAAAGGAGGGCGGACAAAATGCCGAAAGTAAAAACAAGAAAAGCTTTAGCAAAGCGGGTACGGATCACGAAAAACGGGAAGGTGGTCCGGAAGAAAGCGGGTACCCGCCATTTGTTGAGCGGAAAGAACCGGAAACGAAAACGGAGACTGAAACAGCGGGATGTCGTTGCCCCGCAGGACGCAAAGATGATCAAAAGAGCGATGCCCTATGATTGAGGCGCGGCGTCGTATCAGGAAGAAAACGAAAGGAGAATAAATGAAAACGTCGCATTCGCCGGCACGGCGGCGCAAGAAAAAGAAGGTGTTGCATTCAGCGAAAGGATACTGGGGCGACAGGTCGAAACAGTACCGCCGGGCAGTCGAAACCGTGCGCAGGGCGCTGGCCTATGCCTATCGCGACCGCCGGGTCAAAAAAAGAGAATTCCGGTCATTATGGATCACCCGGATCAATGCCGCGGCGCGGGCCGAAGGGCTCAGTTATCGGGAATTGATGCACGTGCTGAAGAAAAAAAATGTGCTGCTGTCCAGAGATATGCTGGCGAAGATCGCCGCGGAACAGCCGGACGCTTTCCAGCAGCTCGTACAGCAGGTCACCCAGTAATACTATTCACACACGATGAAGTACATTGTAATCGTCGGCTGCGGGAGAACGGGGGCGGAACTTGCCCGCGATCTTTCTCCTTCCGCGAATGTGGTGATTATCGACAAGAACCTCAAAGCGCTTGATAGTCTCGGGGAGGATTTTAACGGGAAAAAAGTGTGGGGCGATGGTCTTGATCTGCACACATTGGAAGAGGCCGAAATTAAACAGGCTCACGCATTATTCCTTTTGACCGGCAATGATAATCTGAATCTGGTAGTCGGGAAAGTGGTAAAACGCAGGTACCAGGTGCCGAGGGTGATCTTGCAGGTGAATGACGTGGTAAAGGAGAAGATTTTCCGGGAAGCAGGATTGACGATTGTCAACCGCACTTCGCTGTTAATTGATGTGCTGAAAAAGTACATTACGTAAGGACATCGATATGTATATTGTAATTGCCGGCGCCGGACGGTTAGGGCTGGTTCTCGCAAAGAAATTAAAAGAGGATCGCCATCAGGTGTGTCTGATCGACAAGCATGAAGGCTTGTGTAACAGGCTCGCCAGAGAACTCAAGGATATCCTTATTATCTGGGGAGACGCGACCTATCCGGAGATTCTCAAAGAGGCCAAGATTCACAAAGCGCGCGTCTGTGTGAGCGCGACCTCCAGTGACGAAGACAATATTATTATCGCCAACCTCGCCAAAGAACTGTTCGGGACCAAGCGCACGGTCGCGCGGGTAAACGATCCGAAACATCTTTCCCTGTATAAATATATGGACGTGGATAATCCCGTTGATTCCACTTCAATTATCGCCCGGGTAGTCGAAGAAGAAGCGTCTTTTACCGACGTGATGACATTGCTTTCGATCAAAAAAGGGAGGCTGTCGATCGTCCGCGTGGATATTCCGCCCGATTCTCCGGTAGTGAACAAAACGCTGACGGAAGTCCAGCTTCCGCCCAATTCCGTTCTGGTTTCGATCTTGCGCGGCCCCGATATTATTATTCCGTCGGGAAGCACGAAGATTTATCCGGACGATGAAATTATTGCCGCGACCCTGATAGACGCGGAAAAAGATTTGATCAAAGCTTTGATAGGGAAGATATAAGGCCGGACTCCAAAACCATGATGAGGCGTAATGAAAAGTATCGGCGGCATTCTTGTTGAGCTGTGCTTTTGCCTGCTTTGTCTGCTCGTAGGCTACGCGCTCACCTTCCTCTTTTAACGAACACACACGATGATCATATCGCCGGAACGCAGCGATTTTTCTACGATTTTTAACATTTTGGGCAAACTTTTGCTCGCCCTCGCGGGATTTATGCTCTTGCCTTTGGCCGTCGCCTGGGGGCACGGAGAGATTTCACCTTTCTGGGATTTTCTGCTCAGTTTTTTCCTTGCCGCCTCGGCGGGGTTGGCACTGGTGATCCTGTTCCCTCTTCGGGAAGAGATCAGCTGGATCCACGCGTTTTTCACGGTGAGTATGGGATGGCTGGTGTTTTCTCTGTTCGGGGCCGTTCCCCTTTATCTTTCCGGTCATTTCCTCTGTTTTTTAGACGCGTGGTTTGAATCGATGAGCGGGTTCGCCACCACTGGACTGGTATTGATTCAGGATTTGGATCATCTCTCTTACGCGCACAACATGTGGCGGCACCTTACCATGTTTATCGGCGGCCAGGGGATCATCCTCGCCAGCCTTTCTATCCTGACCAAGGCCCGGCCGGTCGCGGTGGGGTTTTACATGGGAGAAGGGCGGCAGGAAAAGATTCTGCCCAACGTGATCGGTACCGCCCGGTTTATCTGGAAAGTGAGCTTCGTTTATCTTCTCCTGGGTGTCACCGTGTTCAGCGCAATTTTGATGGGAAAGGGGCTTGATCCGCTGAAAGCCGTATATCATGGTTTGTGGCTTTTTTTCGCCGCGTTTGATACCGGAGGGTTCGCGCCGCAAGCGCAAAATATCGCCTACTACCACAGTCCGGTGCTGGAAGCGGCAACCGTGGTATTTATGATGCTCGGCGCGTTCAATTTTAATCTTCATTTCTGGGTGTGGTTAAAGAACAAGCGGGAGATATACCGCAACTTTGAAGTGCGGATATTTCTGCTCACCCTGTTTTCACTTGCCGCATTGCTTTATTTTTCGCTGAAAGGAATGAGCAATTTAGGGCTGTTCCGCACGGGTTTCTACCAGCTGATTTCGGCGCATACCGGATGCGGCTTTACCAACGTGTCTTCCGCGGAGCTTCCTTTATTCCCGTCGCTGGGGCTGATCGCGGTGATTTTCGCGATGATGATCGGAGGCGGAGTCTGTTCGACCACCGGGGCGATCAAAATCATGAGGGTCGGTATTATTCTGAAATCTCTTCTGAGCGAAATAAAACGGTGGATGATGCCTTTTAAATCAGTATACCGGGATCGGATCCACCACTTGCAGGATGTGATCCTTTCCGATAAGCGGGTCCGGGAAGCATACGTGTATTTTTCGCTTTTTTTGATGTCATATATCGGCGGGGCGGTGGTAGGCGTTATGAACGGATATCCGTTGGTGTTATCGCTGTTTGAATCGGTGTCCGCCGCCGCCAACGTGGGGCTTTCGGTGGGGATCACGGCACCTTCGATGCCGGCGGTGATGAAGGTGGTATACATTCTGCAGATGTGGACCGGCAGATTGGAATTTTTGTCGATTTTTGTGGCGATCGGATTTCTTGTATCCTATTTTAAACGATGAATATGAGAGGACAGAGAGGAAAATGGGTTATTCTGATCGCGGCCGCCGGAGTGCTCTGGGGGGTACCCCGGTGCGAGGCGGGACGTTCTCTGCGCAATGTATCCGCCGCTCCCGAGGAGTTTCACCGCACTCAGGTGACGATTCAGGGAGAAGCGATCGGAGAACCGCTCAAAACAGTTGAAGGATTCTGGGTGAATCTGTCGTCCGAAGGAGCGCATCTCTCGGCGTGGGTCAAAGACCGGGAAGCCGTCGATAAAATTGTGCACTGGGGCCGGTATGGAATGCGGGGAGATAGGGTAGAGGTGACCGGGGTTTTTTATCGAAAATGCCCGGTACACCATACCAGCGGAATTCACGTCCAATCCTTGCGGGTGCGCGAGCGCGGGGGGCGCGTTTTTCATCCCGTGTCCGCGCGAAAAAAGACGGGTACCCGCGCGGCGGCAATAATCTGTTTGACATTTTTTTTGATTTATCTTATAAAGGAAAGAAATCGCCGCCGGCAAGCGAAGGACATGTCATGATCGCCCGGGAAGAAATCGCACAAATCGTTCAGGAATTTGAAACCGATCTTGCTCAGGCCGGGTCTGCTGAAGCCCTGGAGAAGATACGGATCAAGTATTTAGGACGAAAATCCCGTCTTTCTCGGATGTTTGCGAAGATCCCTTCCTTGCCTCCCCGGGAAAAGGGGGTTTTGGGCAAGGAACTGAACGTGACCAAGCAGAAAATCGCGGCAAAACTGGAAGAAAAGTCGCAGCAGAACGCGCAGGCGGAAGAAGGCATGGATCTTACCTTCCCCGGAGAAAAGATATCCCACGGCGGCAGGCACTTGCTGAGCCGGGTGTTAGAGGATATTTGTACCACGTTTGAGAATTTGGGGTTCAGCGTCAAGGAAGGGGCGGAAATAGACGACGAGTGGCATAATTTCAGCGCGTTGAACATTCCGCTGGAACATCCTTCCAGAGACGTCTTTGACACGTTTTATCTGAATCTTCCCGCACAGGGAAAAGGGAAGCTGCTGCTGCGCAGCCACACGTCTCCTTCACAAATCCATTTTATGGAGGAGGCGTCCCCTCCTTTTGCGATCGTATCTCCGGGCAGAGTGTACCGGCCCGATCAAGTCGATGCGACCCACTCATTCATGTTTCATCAGGTGGAAGGCTTTGCCGTGAGCGAACATATCCGGTTTTCCGATCTGAAAGGAGTGCTTCTGCGATTTGCGAAAACCTATTTCGGGCCCGGGGTGGAATTAAGGTTCAGGCCCCATTTTTTTCCGTTTACCGAGCCTTCGGCGGAGGTGGATATCTCGTGTTTCTCCTGTGCCGCTCGTGATTCGGATGAAAAATGCAGTATATGCAAGGGGTCCCGCTGGATTGAAATCCTCGGCTGCGGAATGATCCATCCCCACGTGCTGTCCGCGTGTAAAATAGACCCGCAGCGATACCGCGGATTTGCTTTCGGCATGGGCGTGGAGCGGATCGCCATGCTTCGCTATCGGATTCCCGATATCCGTCTTTTTTACGAAAATGATGTCCGTTTTTTGGAGCAGTTCCGTTCCTGATCCGGGGATTTTCGCCGGCGGGAAATATTTTCAAAATCCGAAGAGGCAGAACGATGCGATTTAGTTTGAACTTTATTCGAGAAATGGTGCCGGTTTCTTGCGAGCCCCGGGAACTCGCCCGAAAGATTACCCTGCTCGGTTTGGAGGTGGAGAATCTGGAACCGGTGGGGGATGACTGGGTGTATGAGGTGGAGGTCACCTCAAACCGTTATGACTGGCTTTCTATGGTGGGATTATCACGGGAAGTCGCCGCGGCGCTGGGGACACGGATCTCGCTTGAGTATCCCGAGATCCGTACCTCTCCGTCACTGGAAGGTTTTATCCTTCGGATTGATGCCCCCGACGATTGTCCCTGGTATCTGGGCCGACGGATCACGAACGTGCGGGTAAAGGAATCATCCGCCCGGCTGAAAGAACGGCTTCTGCATTCAGGTCTTCCGGCAGTCAATAACGTTGTGGACGCGACGAATTACTGCATGTTGAAATGGGGGACGCCGCTCCATGCGTTCGACGCTGATAAAATACAGGGGAACGTGACGGTACGCTATGCCCGTGACCGGGAATCGTTCGTGGGGATTGACGGAAAAACAAGAACACTCTCGTCTCAGAACCTGGTGATTGCCGATGCGGAACGGGTAATCGCGCTCGCGGGCGTAATGGGAGCGCAGAATACGGAGGTGACCGGGGAGACCAAGAATGTATTTTTGGAAGCGGCCCTGTTCGCGCCGGTTCGTGTCCGCCGGTCCCGCCGGGCGGCCGGGATCGAGAGCGAGTCTTCATACCGGTTTGAACGTTCGGTGTTTCCCGATTATATCGAATACGCGTCGGAAGAGGCAGCGCGGATTATTGAACGGGATGCGCAGGGTGAATTTGCCGGCTGTGTCTGCGCGGGCCGCAAGCCCGAAGAAGGGAAAAAAGAAGTCATCCTTGCCGGAGAGGACCTTCGCCGGACTCTTGGCGTCCAGGTACCGGAAGAAGAGGTTGAAGGGATTCTTTCGTCGCTCGGATTTTCCTGCCGGCGCAATACCCCCGGTACGTTGACCGTAACTGTGCCGGCGTTTCGTCTCGACGTGGACAGGGAAGAGGATCTCTACGAGGAAATTATCCGGGTGTACGGGTATGAACGGATTCCCGCGACTCTTCCACCGATCCAGCCCGGGACGGGAAAAGAGTCCCTGTATTCATTTAAGCAAAAAATCCGTGTGATGTGTGCGCAGCTCGGATTTCAGGAAGTGGTGACCTACAGCATCGGTGAAGAAGATTCTCTGCGCGCGGTATGCGAACGGGATCCGGTGACGCTGGTGAATCCGTTGCGCGCCCAGGAAACCGCTTTGCGCACTACGTTGTTTCCCGCATTACTCCAGGTGCTGCGATATAACCGCAACCGTTCCCGGCCGGATCTCTCGATATTCGAACTCGCCGACCGTTACGGAGTGGAAAAAACGGGATTTTCCGAAATTCCGACGTTAGCGTTTCTCGTGAGCGGACAGCGTGAGGAGTTTTTTACGCTGAAAGGTGCGCTCCGGGAAATATGCGGGCGGTTGAATATCGCCGATGTTGAATTCCGGGAAATCACCCGTGCGCATTTTTCCAGTGCCCTGGAATTACGCGGGGGAGGTACTGTATTGGGATGGGCCGGGAAAGCGGGGAGAAAAGAGTGCGATGCACAAGGAGTATCCGGACATGTGTTTTACGGCGAAGTTGATGTTGAGGCGCTTCAGGCCCGGCAACGTCCCCTGCGCTTTGTCCCCTTTAGTCAGTATCCGGCCGTGTCCCGGGATGTCAGTCTTATCATCCGTCCTCCGGCGAGATTTCAGCAGGTGCGCGTGCTGATCGAACGACGCGCGGGGTCCTATCTCGAAGGACTTCTGGTCGTGGACCGTTACACAGGAAAAGAAATTCCGGCCGACGCCCAGGCGGTCACGGTCCGGATTTCTTATCAGTCACGCGAAAAAACCCTGACCTCCGAAGAAGTTGATGCTCTCCATACCGGCGTTCGAGAGGAACTGCAAAATCAAACCGGCATTCTTGTGCGGTAGTACCCGCCTTGAAAATGCCCGGTGAGAATGGTATAATCGTAACACAAAAAACCCTGCTGGTCTCGTTGACAGGCATAAGTGCTACAGACAACACCTTTTCGAAGGGAGCCAAATCTTCCTTGTGCTTTGGCGGAAGGAACGCGGCGCCCACGTGTATGAGGAGAGGACTGATAGCAGCGGCCTGGGACGGACTCACAGCAGGGTTTTTTATTTCTTCCCTGTTCCCCCGTTTGCCGGAAGCGGTCCAAAGGGAATCCCTCTCTCATCACGGAGGGAGCGGAGAAAGGCTCTTCTTTTTCCCTCCAAGGAAAAAAGAGGGAGAAGCGAAGATTCGTTGCGCAGAGGTTTTGCAAAAGGTCCACACCCGGACTTCGGGGCCAGCACAGCCGTTTCTTTGCACGCATATAGGAAAAACAGATGAAAAAAGAGATTCCTTTAGCCGTACGCATGCGCCCCGTGACGCTGGATGAATTTATCGGCCAGGAACATATTCTGGGAAAAGAGCAGCTTCTGCGGCGGGCGATAGAGTCAAAAAAGATTCCGTCGGTGATCCTTTCCGGTCCACCCGGGTGCGGGAAGACGACCCTGGGAACGATCATTGCCCGGGAGCTCAGCGCGGCGTTCGTCCATTTGAACGCGGCGTTCAGTTCCGTGGCGGATCTGCGGAAGGTCGTCCGGGAGGCCCGCCGGAAAGAAGAAGAGCGGGGCGAAAAGACCGTGCTTTTCATCGATGAGATTCATCGGTTCAATAAAACCCAGCAGGAGGCACTGATCCCCGATACCGAAAACGGCACGTTGGTGGTAGTGGGAGCGACAATTTATCAACCGACTTTTTATCTTATCCCTTCGCTGATTTCCCGTTCGATTGTCGCCGCGTTCCGGCCGTTGGGTTCGGCCGAGGTGGAGCAAATTCTGAAACGGGCCCTGCGCGACAGGGAACGCGGGGTGGGAAAGGAACCGGTCAATATTACCAATAAAGCGATTTCTTTTCTCGCCGAAGTATCCTCAGGGGACGCCCGCGCCGCGCTTACTGCGCTGGAAATCGGGGTGGCAAGTACTCCGCCGGGGAAAGACGGAAAGATTCTTTTCGATCTTAAGACGGCGCAGAACTGCATGCAGAAAAATGTTCGTTACGACCGACAGGATGCCAATCATTACGATACTATTTCGGCTTTTATCAAGTCGATTCGGGGAAGTGATCCCGACAGCGCCTTATACTGGTTGGCCAAAATGATACACGGGGGAGAGGATCCCCGTTTTATTGCCCGAAGGCTGGTCATTCTGGCCGCTGAAGACGTGGGCAACGCCGAGCCTTTCGCGCTTGTGCTGGCAACGAACTGCTTTCGCGCGGTCGAGGTGATCGGGTATCCGGAAGCGAAATTGATTCTAGCGCAAGCCACGGTGTATCTGGCCTGTGCTCCGAAGTCAAATGCCAGCTATCAGGCGATACTCGCGGCGATTGCCGATATAGAGCGGTCCCGCACGGTGGAAGTTCCTTCGCATCTGAAAACCCACGCCCGTACCTACCGCTATCCGCACCGAGTACGGCATGAGGGGATCGGCGGATTCGTCCCGCAAGAATACGGCGCGCCGCGGGACTATTTCTTTCCCTCGGATGCGGGATACGAACGGAAAATGAAGGAATTTTTGGCGCGGATCGGCGAGCTGGAGAAAAGGGAAGAGGGCTGAGGTCTCTTGGGAATGGGGCTTGAGTTTTACCGGTATTGTGGTAAATTGAGATAATCTATCCAGCAAAATAAAGGAGGAGCATCTCTGATGATTAAAGAAATATCTATTCCGAAAGTGAAGAACCCCATTTTTATCGCCGCGTGGCCGGGGATGGGAGAGGTCGCGTATCGAACCGCGCTTTTTTTGAAAGAAGTGCTCAACTGCAAGATGTTCGCCAAGCTCGAGGCGCAAAAGTTCTTTCGGCCCGCCGCGGTGACGGTGGATAAAGGGGTGATTGAACTGCCGAGAATGCCGGCGGGATTCTTTTATTACGGAAAGGGAAAAAATCTTCCGGACGTGATTCTGTTCCTCGGCGAAGCCCAGCCTCCGCTTGAGTATGCCGAAGACCTCGCGCAAATGATCGTGACCTATGCCAAGAAATACAAAGCGCAGTTCTTGTACACGTTTGCCGCGAAACCCGAATCGATCGATCACAAGAGCGATCCGCGGGTATGGATTGCCGCGACTCATCAGGAAATTCTCGGCGAGTTCAAATCCGCTCCGCTCAAGCATCTTGAGGAAGGGCAGATCAGCGGATTGAACGGGATCGTGCTCGGCGCGGGCAAAAGGAAAGGGCTCAAGGGAGTGTGTCTGCTTGGGGAGGTCCCCTTCTATACGGTGCAGATAGAAAACCCCAAAACCTGTGCCAAGATACTGCAGATAATCGGCGATAAGCTGGATTTGCATTTGAACATCGCACCGCTCATGGAACGCGCAAAATTCATCGAAGAAGAAGTGGATAAATTGATCAATTACATCAAGGGTGAAACTCCCTCACCCGCGCAGGGACCGATGCCTTTAAGCGAGGATGATATCGACCGTCTGAGGAAGGATCTGGCGACGTATTCCAAACTTCCCCAGTCGGCGAGAAACAAGATCGAATCTTTATTTCGACAGGCAAAAAAAGACGTCGCAAAGGCCGGTGAACTGAAATCACTGCTTGATCAGTGGAACGTGTACAAAGAGTACGAAGACCGTTTCCTTGATTTGTTCAAAAAAGGAAAGGGAGATCAGTCCAACTGACTGCGCGGTGAATTAAGGCAAAGAAACAAAGATTTTTCCGTGTACGAGGAACGGAAATACCGGGGATGGGCACACGCGCCCTGGTGCGTGCCGCTTTGCTTTCGGGAGAGTGATGTGGTCGTGTATGCGGACCGCGCTCTCCCCCGGGAACCCCTTGATGATGCACTGCGCAACGTGTATCACGCGATTGGATCTTACGCGCAGCAAAAACCCGCATTTCACCATTCCCTGTCTTCTCTTCCCCCTGATGAGGACGCCCCCGCGATCGTACGGCAAATGCTGAGTGTTTCCCGGCGAACAGGGATCGGTCCCTTTGCCGCCGTTGCCGGAGCGGTCGCGCAGGCCGTGGGCGAAACCGCGCGCACCCTGGGTGCGCGTGAAATCCTGGTGGAGAACGGCGGCGATGTCTATCTGTGGATCCAGATTCCCAAAACAGTCGGGGTATACGCGGGTGAGCAATTCCCGGTACCCTTGGAGATCCGCGTGCCTGCCCGAAAACGCCCGTTCGGTATTGCCTCCAGTTCCGCGCGCATCGGTCACAGCTTGAATTTGGGCCGGGCGGATTTGGTCACGGTGATCGCCGCAAGCGCTCCGCTTGCCGACGGCTTCGCGACTGCCTATTCCAATCGGGTCAGGACGGCCGCGGACGCGCAAAAAGTGCTTGCGCGTGCAAAGGCGCGACCGGACGTATACGGGATTCTGGTGTGCGTTGAAGACCGGCTGTTTCTGCAGGGGGAAATAGAGCTTTCCGGATAGCGCCTTCCGGCTATATCCGTATCGTGTCAAAATCGGCGGGAAACACCATCCGGGGAATGGGGTCGAGTTCTCTGCGGATGCGTGTTTCTTCTTTGCCATCCAGCAGTAAAAAATGCACGGGAATCAGCGTCAGCCGGGGCCGGGAGCGCATAAACCCGGCAAGTTGTGCCGAGTTAGTGTGGAGCCGGAACAGGCGCGGATATCGGGAAAAATACGTAGAGGATGCGGTGCATTCGTGGATAAGTATTCGGTAAGGCTCGGCCGCTTCGAGTAATTCGGGACGGTAGGCCGTGTCTGAAGAATAGAAGAACGATTTTTTCCCGCAGGTAAGTTTTACTCCGAACGATTCGGGCGTGTGTACGTTGGGAATAGCTTCCAGGCGTACGCCGTGGGTGGCAAACGAAACAGTTTCCCCGCGCACATCTCTGTATTCGAGTTTGGGAAATTGCGGACGATCGAGCCGGAACGCGGCGCGGAGCCGGTCGACGAGGGCGAATACTGAAGGAGTCGAGTAGAGGATTATTTTACGATTCAGGTATGCCTGGGTATGGATAAGCGATATGATGCCGTAGACGTGATCGGGGTGCAGGTGAGTGATCACGATGCGCCGAAGAGACTGGAAGGGCACCCCCGTCCGGTTCAGTTTTTGGCTGATGCTCCCGGGACAGTCGATGAGCAGGGTGAACTTTCTATGACGGATGAGCAAAGAGGTGTTATCTCTCGTCGCGGTAGGAACGCTTGCAGCGGTGCCTAAAAACGTGATCCGGGCCATGTGTGTGCTCTTTTTGTTCCGGGAGCGAAAAATCGGCGCGGGGAGAAATTATGCGAGGGAGGGGACTTGAACCCCTATGGTATTGCTACCACTAGGCCCTCAACCTAGCGCGTCTGCCAATTCCGCCACCCTCGCAGTTTCACCTTCTCTATTTTTCCCGGCAGACAAGTCTGCTAATTCCGCCATTCTCGCATCAAAAGGCGCTCCAGGCAGCCGGAAATTGTTTCTTTTATACCACAGATTCTGAATTGATGCAACGATATTACGAAGAGCGGGTATCAAAAATATACTTGCTCCCCGGGAATTTTTTTGCGTACGCTTTCATTTCCGCCCCCAGAGAGCTTATTTCCGCGGTGTGACTAAAGCGGTGTGTGTGGTTGGTGAGGATTCCGATAGACACGGAAAGAAAGCCGAATGCATGAATTTCCCCGTCTCTCCCCTGCGTTTCGATGCTCTTTTTTTTCCGGTCTTTTTCCTCGAAAAAAGAGGGGGAGGTGCCGTCGAATTGAAGGATGATTTCTTTGGCGATCGCTTCCGCTTTGTCCGGTTCCGTGATTACGACGAAATCGTCTCCCCCGATATGCCCGATAAAGTCGTTGACGGTGCCTTTCTTTTGCACGGCGGAAATGATGAGACGTCCCGTTTTTCTGATAACTTCGTCTCCTTTTTCGAATCCGTAATAATCATTGAGAGCCTTAAAATGGTCGATGTCGAGATAGAGTACCGCGAAAGGTTCTTTTTTTCGAATTTTTGCTTCCAGTTCACGGTTAATGGAAGCATTCCCCGGGAGTCTCGTGAGCGGATTGGCGTCGAGGTTGATATTGGAGCGGCGGATCAGCATTCTGATCCGCGCTTCAAGTTCTTCGGGGTTGAACGGTTTCACCATGTAATCGTCAGCGCCTGATTCAAGGCCTTTCACTTTGTCTTCCGTTTCCCCTTTTCCGGTCAGCATGAGCACCGGCAGGTGAAGCAGCAAAGGGTCGCGTCTGAGCGCCTGACAGATTTCCGTTCCGTTCGTGTCGGGAAGCATATAATCCAGAATTACGAGATCCGGTGATTCCTTTTTCAGCGCGCGCATTGCCTCTTCTCCGGTGGCCGCCGTGGCGACCTGGAAATCCCCCTCCAAGCACGCCAGGATCAGGTCGCGAATATCGGGATCGTCGTCCACCACTAAAATTTTTATTTTCAGCATCATTCCGCCTTCTTTAACGTAAAAGAAAAAGTCGTTCCCTGTTCCGGTTGTGATTCCAGCCAGAGATTCTGCTTGTGGCTGTCGATGATCCTTTTCACCAGTGAAAGACCGAGACCACTTCCCCGGATTTGCCGGTTGACCGGATTATCGACGCGGTAGAATTCCTGAAATATTTTTTCCTGGCTTTCTTCATCCATCCCGTAACCGGTATCTTTGACCGTAATAACGGCCGCGTCGTCATTCGCGCTGCAGGAAAGAGTAATCGTGCCTCCTTCGGGGGTGAATTTTATCGCGTTATTCGTTAAGTTGATCAATACCCGTTCGATTAATGAGCGGTCCATGAACACCCGGCAGGTTTCAGGCGCGGTGACCTGCAGGGTCTGGCGCTTCGCCTGTGCCTGGAGAAGCAGGAGATCGGCAACTTCGGAAATGAGCGGAGCAATATCATCGGGGACGATGTTGATCTCCATTTTTCCGGACTCAATGCGGGAAATGTCGAGCAGCGTATTGACCATTTTTACGAGCTTATCTACATTCTCGTCAATTTTTTCAAGACGCGCTTTGGCTTTTTCCGGCAGTTTCCCGAATTTTTCTTTTACTAACAGTGAAGAGAATCCTTTTACCGAAGTGAGAGGGGTGCGAAGTTCGTGGGATACGCTCGAAATAAAATTGGATTTCATCCGGCTTACGGTCTCCACCTTTCTCAAACTTTTTACCAGTTCATTGGTCCGTTCGTTTACTTTCTTCTCCAGGTCGTCTTTCGCCTGATAAAGCTCCTCGAAAAGGTTGATATTGTCCAGACACTGTCCCAGGTACATGCACACGATAGAGAATATTTCCTTTTCTCCCCGCTGCACCTCTGATGCGGACAGTAGATCCGAAACCAGGAATATTCCGTACACGTGTGACCGGGCCTTGATCGGGGCCAGCAGATAATCATCACGCTCGAGGAGCGTTTTGAGCTCTTTTACCGTGTTCATTTCCGAGGAAAACAGATAGGTGGTCTTTAAAAGTTCTTTCTTCGCCGAAAGAAACCGAATGATCCCGTCGATCTCTTCCTGCGAGAAACCGATATTCGTTTTTACCTCAAGGGCCTCCGTCGTGACCATCAGTCCCTTTTTGAAGCCCAGGACCTGAATGAGATGCTCGTCGATCTGCCGGAAAAGATGCTCCCGATCCATGATTTGCAGTGAAGAAAGAATGATGTTCTTCAGCAGCACAAGTTTATCGAGTTTGTCCTCTACTTCTTCCTGGTAAAGTTTTAGTTCCATGTCGCTTTTGATGATCAGTTTCGCTTCCTGGTCGAGCGACTGCACTGTTTGATTCAGGTAGTCGATGTTCTTTTTAAGAATTCCGATGGTTTGCAGTTTATTCACCAGATACAGGACGAGCACGATAATTGCGGAGCCGGCGAGGAAAAAAGTGGCCAGGAGAGGATCGAGAGAACGCAAAAAATGCTGAAAATTCATTTCCATAACATCGAAAAAATATTTCCCACGTTCCAGTCGATTCTTTGTGCCTGTGTGTCAGGGAAAAGAGCGTAATCCGAATAAAAACCAATCATGCGAAACGCAGGTCCCAATGCGTTTTTGATCGTTTTTATTTCTTCGTGGGCGTGGTCTTTCAGTATCCTTTTTCTCAATAAAGAGTTTACCACAAAAAGAACCCCGCCCCCATGTTTTTTTATCGGAGAGAGCGCTCCCGGGATGATTTCGAAATCGGTCGACGGGTCGAGGAACATGAGGTGTCCCCGGCACCGGGAGGCAACGTTGCCGACGCACACCAGGGAACCGTCATCGAGGATGTCAGCAACGTGGAGAAGTTTTGTGGCGCCATGGGCGTTGATTCCGAGAGGATAAAGTTTGAAGAGGCGGTGTTGTTTGAATGCTTCGAATTTTTCTTCCAGATAATGTTCGTATAATTTTTCGGCCGGTTCCCCGTTAATTTCGATAATGACGTTTTTCTCCTGTATGGTCCGGGTAACCGTAAAAGGCTTGCCCAGAGGGAAGAACCCCTGGATGGTATGGGGAACGATTTCCTGCCCGCGAAAAAAAAGATGCTGGATGCCTTCCTGGTAACTGCCGCCCATGCATTTGCAGTGTTTCGTGAGCAGGGTGGAAACATATCCTGCGCCGTACAGAGGGGAAAATCGTCCCAGCGCCAGTTCCGCCCCGCGCAGATAACTCCGCGGAGAAAACTGGGAAGGGAGAAAGGCCAGCAGCGGCCGTTTCTCCCCAACCGCGGGGGTGGCGCGGGTGAGTTCCCGAAGAGAGGTCTCCACTCTCTGCGGCTCGTCGGAGGTGATGATCTGTTCGCGGCGCTGGACGGTTTCGCTGTTGACGCAGAATGCGGCGATTCCGCGGGGAATGATCCGGTCTTCGTAGATCAGGGCCGGCGACTGGATGCCTACCATTGCTTCGGGGTGCAGGGTGAAGTTGATGGTTTTGAGCACGGTATGGGCGTTGAAACCGGGGGTGAAGAAAGTGAACAGGAATCGGATGTGTTTGGGAAAGAAGGTTTTAATTCGCAGCGAAAGGTCCTTGATTCCCTGTTCGCCTTGTTTTTCGCTGAGCGCAATTGCGTATCGGTCGGCCATTGAACATTGTGCGCGGTCTGTCCGCCGCGTTCAGAATGAAATAGTGGGCTCCTGTCCTGCGATTACCTTACCATATTGGACCTGACAAATCAACTGCTTCCGGCGTGTCTCCTCCGTGAGGCGGATCTTTGCCGGCTCACTGTAAACGTTTTCTTGACAACCGCCGGTGAATATGTTATATACTAATCAAATTACCTCTAATGGAGAAATTTGCGCGGCTCAGTTTTATAGATTTTTTCTTTCTCATTGTCTGTATCCGTCTGCTGTGGAACGCCTTCCGGGACGGAGTGGTGCTCGAAAGTATTTCGCTTGCAGGTCTTCTTGTCCAAACAATACTCTCTTTTCATTTTTATCCCGTGCTTACGCAAAGGATACTCGCAAAGGCGGAATTTATTCCACGCCAGCTTTGTGAAGGGATCTCGTTTGCCGTTCTCTTTTTTGGGATCGGCGTCTTATTTTTTTTTATCCGGAAAGCCGCGGCAGTCGGGCGGAGAAAAGACCAGCGTCCCTGGGGGCAGCGCTTTGCGGGAGCGGGGATCGGCGCGGTCCGGGGAAGTATTGTGGTGAGTGTTTTTCTCTTTCTTTTTTCACTCTTCTCTTTTCCGGAAAGGAGCTTCGCCGGAAGCCGTCTTTGGCTGAAGGAGATCGCCCCGGTCCTGTACGCGGTGGCGGGTCAGGGAATCCGGATCTGGGATGAAAGTTTTGAATTAAATCCCAAAGTAGCCTCCTATTCTTCGGTGGTGAAACAGGCGCAAGGCGAGAAAGGAGAATAGTGCGATGAAATTAGGCGAGCTTTATCAAATGGTGATCCAAAAAGGTCTTGAGGCCGATGTCCGGCCCCAGGAGCAGATATCTCGAGCACGGGAAGCAAGACGCGCCGTGTATGACCGCCTTCCCCCATGGCAAAAAAAATGTGTCGATCAGAAGGAGTGGATGAATCCGTTCTCCGATTCCCGTATTTTGTGGGGGGAGGAAGAACAGGAAATCCGCAGTGCATTGGTGGGAATCGACATCTCCGGTGAAGAATTGCTCCTGATCGACCGCATGCGGGAGAAAGGACGCGCGCTTGACCTGGCGATATCTCACCATCCGGCCGGGAGCGCGTACGCGAATTTTTACGAAGTCATGGATCTTCAGGTGGACATGTTTTCTCAACAAGGGGTGAGCGTTGCGGTTTCGGAAAATCTCGTGGGGGAGCGGAAATCCCAGATCGCGCGGAAGGTGAGCGCGGTGAATCATCAGCGGGCGGTCGATGTCGCGAAGTTGCTGGGGATCCCTTTTCTGTGCATGCATACTCCCTGCGATAATCTCGCCTATCGGCACGTGCACGCGCTTATGGAGCATCATGCGCCGGCAACGCTGGGGGGGGTGGTCGAATTGCTCTATTCGGTGCCCGAATACGAAACTGCCGCCAAAGAGAATAATCCTCCAAAAATTATCATCGGGAAAAACTCTTCAAGGGTGCGCAAGATCCACGTGGAATTTACCGGAGGAACGGAAGGTCCGCAGAGCATTTATTCCCGGCTTGCTTCTCAAGGGGTCGATACGATCATCGCGATGCATCAATCCGAGGCGCATTTTAAGAAATGTAAAGAAGCAAATATCAACGTGATTTTTGCGTCGCACATTGCCTCCGATACCCTCGGGGTTAATCTTATGCTGGACCATTTGGAACAAAAAGAAACACTGGAAATCATGGAATGTTCGGGATTCCGGCGGGTTTCCCGCAACGGAACGCAGAAGTGAACGAACTATGATCCCGCAGGAATTTATTGATGAAGTGCAGAACCGTACCGATATCGTCGAGGTGGTCAGTCAGTATATCCCCTTAAAACGGGCCGGGAGAAATTATAAGGCAGTCTGTCCGTTTCATAACGAGAAGACGCCTTCGTTCTTTGTGAATCCGCAAAAACAAATATTTCACTGCTTCGGTTGCGGAGAAGGCGGCGGCGCGGTTCAGTTCCTGATGCAGTATGAAAAAGTAGGGTTTGTAGAGGCGATGGAGATTCTGGCCCAGCGGCTGGGGATGACCGTACCCACGGAAAAAGGGGTCAAACACGCACGCAAAGCGGTGCTCTATGACATTATGTACGAAGCTGCCCGGTTTTATCATGAGCAGCTCACGCAGCATCAGGACGTCCGCCGGTATCTGCGGCACCGGGGGGTAGGAGAGCGGACCATCGAAACGTTTCAGCTGGGATATGCGCCCGGAGAAGCGGTACTTACCGCCTCTCTGCGCAAGAAAGGGTTTTCCCTGGAAATGATCGAAAAAGTCTCTCTTTGTCAATTTGCGCGCGGGAGATACAGGGATATGTTTCGTGACCGGGTGATGTTTCCTGTCCGGGACGCGCGGGGACGCGTCGTGGGATTCGGAGGCCGTCTCTGGCGGAAAGACTCCTTCGGTCCCAAATACATTAATTCCGTGGAAAACGTCCTTTACCAGAAACGAGTACATTTGTTCGGTCTTCATGTGGCGAAGGAGCATATTACCGCGCAAGATTCGGTGATCGTGTCGGAAGGATATCTGGACATGATATCTCCTTTTATGCGCGGAATAAAAAATATCGTGGCGTCTTTGGGTACGGCATTGACCCACGAACAGGTTCGTCTGTTGAAACGGTACGCATCGGAGTTCATTCTGCTGTTTGATTCCGATAGTGCCGGAAAAAACGCGGCGATGAGAGCGATCGACGTACTGCTGGAGCATGAACTGCAAATATCGATCGTAGTCCTGCCCCCGGGGGCTGATCCCGACTCGCTTGTCCGGCAGGAAGGCAGGGAGGGGTTTTCCCGGCTTCTGGAAGGAAAAAGGGGTTTTTTCCCTTATAAAATGGAATGCCTCAAAGAACAGTGGGATATGCAGAGCGTACACGGGAAATCACGGATCGTACATGAGATGCTGGCGTCACTGCACCGGATTCCGAGTGAGGTGGAAAAACATGAATATATGAAGAAACTCGCAGCGGAAGCGATGGTCCGGGAAGAAGTCATCTTTGCCGAATACGCGCAAAAATACGGCCGCGGGCGGCAGGCCGCGGCCTCAAAGCCGGATTCGCAGGATATTCCCTTTTCTCTTACGGAAAAGATATTGCTGAAATGCGTCTGTATGAATCCTCAAGCGGGTGAAATGTTGTGCCGGAATGTGCGCAGCGACGATTTCTCTTATCCCTTGGCGCGCCGGGCGGTCGAAAAACTTTGTGAACAAAAAAGTGTCCGGGGCGCACCGTTTTCGGATCTGCTGTCGAAAATGGGCGAGCGGGAGATATCCGGTTTCTTAAGCGGTATTGTGTGCGACGACACTATCCCGTATAATAAAGAACTTTTCAGGGAAAGCATGGAGAAGCTGCGGCAAAAACGGATTAAAAAAATGAAGGCCGAAATGAAAGCGAAAATCCAGGATGCCGAAAGAAGAGGCGATCACGAAATGGTACGAACACTTATGAATAATTACGGAAAAATAAGCGGGGTAAGCAATGGGTAAGAAAAAACTGTTGGAGAGAAGCATCGAACAGTTGGTGACTCTGGGAAAAAAGAAAGGATATCTCACCTACGACGAGATTAATCACTTTCTTTCGGAAGACATTATAAACGCGCAGGAACTTGATGCGATCTTTAGCCGTCTCGATACTCAAAAGATATCCATTCTGGAAACAAGGGAAGTGCAGGAATGGGAGAAAGAGAAGGAAAAGAAGACGTCTTCCGAAGTGTCGCTGCCCATGGATGACCCGGTGAAAATGTACCTTAAGCAAATGGGACAGATTCCTCTGTTGAGCCGGGAAGAGGAAGTGCGGCTGGCCCAGGAGATCGAAGAACGGGAGGAGGCTCTGCGTCAGGAGGTTTTTTCCACCGGGATCGCGCGGAACGCGTTTCTTGAAATCTCGCAAAAAATCATCCGGGAAGAATTGAATCCCGATGATTTCGTAAAGGGGGAGATCAAGAGCAAGGAAAAAGAGGTGCAGCGAATCCGGAAGTTGTATCAAAAACTGGTAAGAACGAAAAGGATCCCGCACCAGAAGAAAATCCTTCAGGAATACAACTTTACGATAGGGATTATCGATGAGATCATCCAGCTGATGAACCGTCTTTCTTCGGAAGCGGAACGGCTTCAAAGAAAGAGGAATCGTTTATTGTCGAACAACCGGAAAAGTAAAAAGCGTGACCGGGAAGACCGGGCGCTCAGGAAACAGAGAAGGGAGCTTGCCAGAAAACTGGGATTCGGCACCGATGACGTGAAGAGCAAAATGAAGCTCGTGCACGACCGGCAGGGAGAGTATAACCGGGCGAAAAAGACGCTGGTCGAAGCAAATTTGCGGCTGGTGGTAAGTATTGCCAAGAAGTATGTCAACCGCGGTCTGTCTTTTCTCGATTTGATCCAGGAAGGGAACATCGGGTTGATCAAGGCGGTGGAAAAATTCGAATACAAACGGGGATATAAATTTTCCACGTACGCGACCTGGTGGATCAGGCAGGCGATTACCCGAGCGATCGCGGACCAGGCGCGGACAATCAGGATCCCGGTGCATATGACCGAAACAATCAACAAGATCATCCGGATTTCCCGTCTGTTCATACAGGAAAAGGGGCGGGAGCCGACGCCGGATGAGTTATCCAAAGAGCTGAAACTGCCGATTAGCAAGATCAAAGACATTTTGAAGGTTTCCCAGCAGCCCATCTCGATCCATACGCCGATCGGAGATGACGGGGATACGTATTTCGGGGATTTTCTCGAAGACAAGAAAGCGGTCTCTCCGGCAAATGCCACGGTGTTTTCAATGTTGAAGGAGGAGCTCGAGCAGGCGATGGACAGTCTTACCGATAGGGAACGCAAGATCCTTACGCTGAGATTCGGGCTCGAAGACGGAGCGCCCAAAACTCTCGAGGAAGTGGGCAGTATTTTTAAGGTGACGCGCGAACGGATCCGGCAGATAGAATCAAAGGCGTTGAAGAAACTGCGCCATCCCAGTCGATCCCGGCGGCTCCAGGCATTTTTGGAGCTTACGCTGTTTAAAGGGAAATACCGTCCTTCCTGATCATACCCTGTATCTTCTCCTGCGCGAAATCCGCGGCCCGCGGACGGGTTTTTCCTTTGCATTGGATTTTTTTTGAATTATAATAAATTTTATGAATGAATACACAATTCCTCTTTCGGAACGGGAACTTCCGCGTGAATGGTATAACATCCAGGCCGATCTTCCCTTTGAGGTTCCCCGTCCGGTGCATCCCCTGACGCATATGCCGTTGAAGAAAGAGGATTTGCGCCCTCTGTTCCCCGATGTCCTCATTGACCAGGAATTTACCGGAAAAAAATGGGTCCGGATACCCGCGCCGGTGCGCGATGCCTACCGGTTATGGCGGCCCACGCCGTTGAAACGCGCCCGCCGGCTGGAAAAGCAGCTGAAAACGACATGCCGGATCTATTACAAGGACGAGAGTGTGTCTCCGACCGGAAGCCATAAAACGAATACGGCGGTGGCACAGGCGTATTTCAACATGCGGCAGGGAGTGAAACGGCTTACTACTGAAACCGGAGCCGGTCAGTGGGGGGCGGCGCTCAGTTTTGCCTGCAACGTCTTTTCTCTGAAGTGCAGAGTGTTCATGGTGAAGGTGAGTTTTCATCAAAAACCGTTCCGAAAGTCACTGATGCATATTTGGGGATCGGAAGTATTCCCTTCTCCGTCACATTTGACGGCCAGCGGGAGAAAGATTCTGCAGGCTGACCCGCACTGTCAGGGGAGTTTAGGCATGGCGATCTCGGAAGCGGTGGAGGAAGCGGTGCATCACCGTGCGACGAAATATTCGTTGGGGAGCGTGCTCAATCACGTGTTGCTGCATCAGACGGTAATCGGGATGGAAGCGAAAAAACAGCTCAAGCGAGCCGGGGAAACGCCTGATTATCTTATCGGGTGCGTAGGCGGAGGAAGTAACTTCGGGGGATTTGTGTTCCCTTTCCTGGCGGAGGTGCTCAGGAAGAAAAAAATTCGGGTGATCGCCACTGAGCCGACCGCTTGTCCCACGCTCACTAAGGGGCTCTATAAATATGATTTCGGCGATACCTCCTGTCTGACCCCGCTGATCAAAATGTACACGCTCGGGCATGGATTCGTGCCGCCGGGAATTCATTCCGGAGGGCTGCGGTATCACGGCTGTTCTTCCCTGGTGAGCGCGCTGCGGTCTCATAAAATCATTGAAGCGCGGGCGTTCCATCAAACCGCGGTTTTCAAAGCGGCGGTCTTGTTCGCCAAAACTGAAGGGATCGTCCCCGCGCCTGAGTCCGCACACGCGGTGAAAGCCGCCGTTGACGTGGCGCGGAAAGAAAAGAATAAAACGATCGTATTTAATCTCAGCGGGCACGGATTTTTGGACTTGTCTTCGTATGACAAATTTCTGAAAGGGGAATTAAAGGATTTTGCCTATCCGGTCAGTAAAATAAAGAAGGCATTGAAAGAGGTTCCCGCTTCCGAAAATGGATAACAAAGATCAGGCACAGCACAAAGTGGAACAGATCGCCCGCCTTGCGCGCATCGAGATCACGGAAGATGAGCGCCGGTCCTTGGGCGGGCAGTTTGCGCAGATACTCGAGTATGTCGATGCACTGAAGCAGGTGCCGGTAGAGGGAGTGCCCCCGATGCGCGGTCTGCATAAAAATGACGCGGCGACTCGAGAGGATCGCGTGGTTCCCAGCGCGCTGCCTCCGGAAATTCTACGCAATGCTCCTGCCCGGAAAGACGGAATGTTCAAAATCCCGAAAGTGATCGAATAGACCAAAGAGAATGAAAGAGTTTACCGAAATGTCCGGGGTTAAACTAGCCCGGTTGATCGCTGAGCACGAACTTGATGAGGTCCAAGTGGGAACAGCCAGTGCCGCCCGTAGCCGCGCGATGGACGCGGACTTGAATTGTTTTATTTCCGTGTATCCCCAGCCGATAAAGGGCGAGGGGGATTCTGCCCTTCGCGGGGTTCCCGTTGCCCTGAAGGATAATATCAGTGTCCGGGGCAAGCCGCTTACCTGCGCCTCAAAGATTTTGTCCGGATATACGGCACCTTACGACGCGACCGTGACCGTCCGTTTAAAACAGGCCGGGCTGCAGATTATCGGATCCACGAACATGGATGAATTTGCGTTCGGCTCATCCACGGAGAATTCTTGTTACGGTCCGACTGCAAATCCCTGGGATACGGGGCGCGTGCCCGGCGGGTCCAGCGGCGGTTCTGCGGCGGCGGTCGCGGCGCGGCTGGTTCCCTGCGCGCTGGGTTCGGATACCGGCGGATCGATCCGTCAGCCGGCCGCCTTATGCGGAGTGGTGGGAATGAAACCGACCTACGGAAGGGTATCCCGCTATGGACTGGTGGCGTTTGGTTCCAGCCTGGACCAGATCGGGCCTTTTACGACTAATTTCGAGGACTGTGCTCATTTGCTGAATGTGCTTTGCGGTGCTGATCCGCGGGATTCTACCTGCGCTTCCGTCGCGGTTCCGGACTTTACCGCGGTGCTGAATTCAGGGGTAAAGGGATTGACAATAGGGATTCCCCGCGAATACTATGCCGACGGTCTGGATTCGCAGGTGCGTGCTGCGCTGGAGGAAGTGCAAGAGGTATTCGCCGCGCAGGGCGCGCGGTGCGTTCCGGTCAGCCTTCCCCATACGCGATATGCGGTCGCGGCGTATTATATTATCGCCTCTTCGGAAGCGAGTTCCAATTTGCAGCGGTTTGACGGGATTCGCTACGGCCGCCGCGTTCCCAGGGATTCACTGGGAGAGGTGTACGGATATTCCCGCGGGAGCGGGTTCGGAGCAGAATCAAAACGCCGGATATTCCTCGGTACGTACTGTCTTTCCAGCGGCTACTATGACGCCTATTATATACGGGCGCTCAAAGTGCGGACCTTGATCCGCCGGGATTTCGAACAGGCGTTTACCCAGGCGGACGTACTGCTTACTCCCACTACGCCCGCGCCCGCGTTCCTCCGCGGGGAAAAAACCGGTGATCCTCTGCAGATGTATTTATCCGATGTCTTCACCAGTTCCGCCAATCTTGCCGGTGTGCCCGCGGTTTCGTTTCCCTGCGGATATACGCGGGAAGGGTTGCCTGTCGGCGCGCAGTTGATCGGCAGGGCATTTGACGAAGAAACGCTGATCCGCGCCGGGAACGCGTATCAGCAGCACACCGCGTTTCATGCGCGGATTCCGGAGAAATATGGACCAGAATCAGTTTGAGACCGTTATAGGACTTGAGGTTCACGTGCAGTTGCGCACCGAATCTAAGATATTCTGCGCCTGCTCTACGGAGTTCGCCCAGCCGCCGAACACGAATGTGTGTCCGGTATGCGCGGGGTATCCGGGAGTACTGCCGGTGTTGAACCGCGCGGTATTGGCGCTCGCGGTACGCGTGGCTTCCGCCTTTGGCTGTACCGTGCAGGAATCGATATATTTCGAACGGAAAAATTATTTTTATCCGGATCTCCCAAAAAATTACCAGATCTCTCAATATAAAGTTCCCTTGGGGAAAAACGGCGGGGTGGAACTTGAAACCGGCCGCACGATTTGTGTCGAACGGGTGCATCTGGAAGAAGACGCGGGGAAGCTTACGCATAAAGAAGGGGGTTCTCTGGTGGATTTAAACCGGGCCGGGACCCCTCTTCTGGAAATCGTCTCCATGCCCGATATCCGGTCTCCCCGGGAAGCGTTCGAGTATTTACGGACTCTGAAAATGATTTTACAGTATATCGAAGCGTCGGATTGTGATATGGAAAAGGGTTCGCTTCGCTGTGACGCCAATATCTCATTGCGCCGGAGAGGAGAAGAACGGCTGGGAACGAAAGTCGAATTAAAGAACATGAATTCTTTTCGGGGGGTTCGGGATGCGCTTACGCATGAACAGGAACGGCAGAAAGAGGTGCTGTGCGCCGGACGAACAGTGGTCCAGGAAACGCGGTTATGGAATGTGGACCGTCAGCGCACAGAGTCGATGCGTACCAAGGAAGAAGCACATGATTACCGGTATTTTCCCGATCCCGATCTTCCCGATTTTTCCGTTCCGGATGAGCTCATCGCCAGGGAAGCGGCCCGGGTCGGCGAATTGCCGTTGGCGAGAAAGAAGCGGTTTGCCGAGCGTTATTCCCTTGACGAGGGGCAGCTCGAAGTGTTGGTCGGACAGAAAGCGCTGGGAGATTTCTTCGAAGCCGCGCTTAAATATTATTCACAGCCGCGCGAAATCGCGAAATGGATTATCGGTCCGTTCCTGGAACAGGTCAATGCTCTCCCACAGGGGATGCGAGGGGTAAGTATTTCTTCCCAAAACTTCGCAAAGATAGTACAATACTTCTCTGAAGGGAAATTGAATAATCTCGCGGCCAAGAAAGTCCTTGCGACCGCGGTCCTGTCGACGCAAGACGTCGATGAGATTATCCGGGAACAGGGACTCGAACAAATTTCCGGCGAGGACGAACTTGCCGGATATGTGCGGGATATTATCAGTGAGCAGCAGGAGGCGGTTTCCCAGTATTTATCGGGAAAAACTCAAGCAGTCATGTTTTTGGTCGGACAAGTGATGAAAAAAACGCGGGGAAACGCCAATCCCAAAAAAGTAAAAGCTTTATTCGAAAAAGAACTGGAGAAAAAACGGTCCTGAGGAGGAGACGCTTCACTGTCTTCAAAAGAAGTGCGGGGGAAGTTGCGGAAATCAAAGGAGGAGCGCGCGCATGAAAAGAAAAATAATCGCAGGGTTAGCTATAGTGACGGTTCTGTCTTCCTATTGGATAGGGTTTTCTCTCGGGACCGAGCAGGAAGACATATACGAAAAACTCGATATCTTCGCGGAAAGCATCGCGGTGATCGAGCGTAAATACGTGGAAGATAAGCAGATGGAGGAATTGATTTACGGCGCGCTCGACGGCATGCTGCTGTCGCTCGATCCCTACAGTCAGTTTCTTACTCCCGACGATTATAAGGAATTGTTGGTGGAAACCGAAGGGAAATTCGGCGGGCTTGGAATAGAAATTACGATTCGCGACGGACTGCTTACCATTGTGTCCCCCATGGAAGGAACACCGGCCTGGGACGCCGGGCTGAAAGCCGGTGATGTCATCGTCAAAATCGAAGAGGAAGTGACGAAGGGGATTACCCTGTTGGATGCCGTAAAGAAACTGCGCGGGGAACCGGGCACGGAAGTGACGATTACCGTTTTACGGGAGAAAACGCGCAATGTCGAAGACGTGACGATCACCCGCGGGATTATTAAAATTCAGGATATCAAAGGGGGGCAGATTCTGGAGGACGGCATCGGATACCTGAGGATCGCCGAGTTCCGGGAAACTACCCATAGAGATCTGGATAAAGTGCTGTCCCGTCTCGATCAAAAGGAATTGAGAGGACTTATCGTGGATGTCCGCAACAATCCCGGAGGATTGCTGGATTCGGCGGTAAGGGTGTCCAGCCGGTTTCTTGAGGCCGGAGCGCGGATCGTATCCACGAAAGCCCGCGGAGAAAAAGAACGGACCTATGATGCGGTCAGCGGCGGCTCGAAGATATTGGGGGTGCCGATGGTCGTGCTGATCAATAAAGGAAGCGCATCCGGCAGTGAGATCCTCGCCGCGGCACTGCGTGACCATAACCGGGCGGTACTGCTCGGCGAAACCACCTTTGGGAAAGGTTCGGTGCAGACCATTGTCCCTTTAAGCGACGGATCCGCCTTGCGCCTCACGACGGCAAAGTATTATACTCCGGCGGGAATCAGCATCCACGATAAAGGAATAGAGCCGGATATTACCGTTGAAGAGAAGGAAATGGAAAGCGCCGAAGACGTGTTTAAAAAACTCCAGGAACAAAAGAATGATTTCGACTACAAAAAAGATTACCAGATTATCCGCGCGCTTGATCTGATCAGGGGTATGCTGGTGCTCTCGCAACGATAACGATGTACGTGCTCGGCATCGAGACTTCTTGTGATGAGACTTCGTGCGGAGTCGTCCGGGGCCGGCATCTTTGTTCCCTGGTAACCCGTTCCTCTCTGCCCGCGCACAGGCAGTTCGGCGGGGTAGTGCCGGAAATCGCCACGCGCGCGCATGTGCGGGTGATCGACCGGGTGTGCGCCGCAGCGATCGAGGACTGGGGCGGATCCCTCAATCAACTTTCCGCGATTGCGGCAACCGTCCGTCCCGGACTGATCGGGTCCCTGGTCGTCGGAGTCAATTTCGCCAAGGCCCTGGCCCTGGCGCTTCGAAAACCATTCATCGGCGTGAATCATTTACACGCCCATCTTTTTGCTCCGTTCATCAACGCGCCTGAGCCTCCCGAATTTCCCTTTCTGGGGATCGTCGTTTCCGGGGGGCATACCGATATTTACCGGGTGGATGATTTTGACCGCATTCAGCTCCTTGGCGGAACCGTTGACGATGCCTGCGGGGAGGTGTACGACAAAGTCGCGCGGACGTTCGGATTAGGGTATCCCGGCGGGCCGGTGATCGACAGACTTTTTGATCCCGCGGAAAAAAACGCCTTTCAGTTTAAATGCGGGCGTTCGGGGCTGGAGGTGAGTTTCAGCGGGATCAAGACCGCGCTGGTGTACGCGCACCGGGAATATGCGGACCGGGGCGGGTTGGACCAGAAGACGGTGGTGCGGCTGATGTCTTCTTTTCAGGAATCCCTCGTATCCACGCTCGTCGAAGTGCTTCGGGAAGCGGTCCGCCGCAGCGGGCTCTCGACTGTGGTCTGTGGGGGGGGCGTGACGGCCAACCGCTATTTAAGAACGCGGCTGAAAGAATGCGCTTCTGAATTCAAGGCGGTATTGCCTCCTATGGAGTATACCGCCGATAACGCTGCGGGAGTTGCAGGATTAGGATTTTACCTGTATAATGAGAAAAATTACGTTTCTCCGCTGTCATTAGAGGCGGAGAGCCGGGGGTAATATGGGGGTAGTATCGACCGCGATTCGTCTCATAGTGGCGTTTCTCTGCGGTTCTCTTCTCGGATTTGAACGGGAACGGAAATCGCGGGAAGCGGGATTGAGGACGCATATTCTGGTATGTGTCGGGTCCGCGCTTTTTATGCTGATTTCGCTCCATGTCTATGAAGCATATCCGGAAGCCGACTCTCTCGACCCATCCCGGATCGCGGCCGGGGTGGTGACCGGGATCGGTTTCCTGGGAGCGGGGACCATCATCCGCAGTCAGGAAGGGATCCGCGGACTCACGACCGCGGCAAGTGTGTGGATGAGTTCGGCGATCGGTCTCGCCGTCGGGTCCGGGTATTACATTGCCGCGATCATCGCTACGGTTATCGCCTATCTGTGTTTGTCTTCATTAAAGCGGGTTGAAAAGAGATTCGAACGATAAAAGGAAACGAAGAGAAGGGGCTTTACAAGGCGAAGTTCCCGTGTAATTGAGGAGGTGGAGCGGTGGCGCGAAAAAGAGAAGAGAAGATCCTGGACGTCAATGCCACGATGCAGGGAAGTTTGGTGTTTTCCGACCCGGTAAATTTACGGATAAACGGCCAGTTTGAAGGGACGCTTACCACCCGCGGAAATTTAATCATCGGAAAAAGCGCGCGGGTAACCGCAAACATCCGGGGAGAGAATATCGTGATCGGCGGTAAGGTGAAAGGGGATATTCAATCGACGAAAACCGTCGCGTTGACCGCAACCGCTCAGATATTCGGAGATATTATGACTCCCAAGATCGCGATTGAAGAAGGCGCGGTGTTCAACGGAAATTGTTCCATGCGGGAAGGGAAAATCACGTTGGTCGAACTTTCCGATTATCTTTCCGTTGATGAGTCAAAGATCATGGAATGGGTGAATAACGGACGGATTCCCGTGGAGAGTTCTTCCGACGGACTGCTGTTTGACCGCCATGAAGTAGAATCCTGGATAAGCCAAAATTCATGATTTCCGCAAAGAGGTCCGCGATGAAAGAGAAGTTGTTAACTACACGCGAAGCGTCGCAGCAACTGAAGCTTTCGGAAAAAGAACTGATTGATCTGGCCCGTACGGGTTTAATCCCTCATTTTAAACTCGGCGGGGAATTCCTGCGGTTCAAGCAACAGGACATTGTCCGGATCCGCCGGGAGATCAAAAAATACAATCTGCCGCACAGAAAAGTGCAGAGATGGGAAAGAATAAAAGAATTTCTCTATTTTCACGATTTCTATCTTATTGCCTCGGCGCTGATCATCGGCTTGCTGTGGATTTTGATCCGGGATTTTTCCTAATGCCTCCTTATGCGATCCTGCTTTTTCTCTGGAAATTTATTCCCGCAATGGTATAATAACCACTTGATTTTTCCGGCAGGAGACGACACGAATCCCTGATGATTTCGAGAAAGAAGATCGCGTGTCAGACGGTGAGACTGTCCGTGCGCGGTACGCTCATTGAACAAACGGTCCCCTTGGCAGGTGCCGGTATTTTGCGGCGGGGGGCCTGGTCGTTTTCTTTTTGCGGCGGTGTAGCTCAGGCTGGCAGAGCAAACGGCTCATACCCGTTTTGTCGGTGGTTCAAGTCCACTCGCCGCCACGTTTTTTTCCGGAGGAAGGGAGCGGTGAAAGCGAAGAGGAAAAGGAGGGAATAAATGGAAGTCCGTGTGGAAAAACCCGATCAAAACACGCTTGCGCAGTTGAACGTATCAGCCTGGCCTATTTGGGAGAAGCAAGAGAGTACCTTTGAGTGGAGTTACCCCCAGCAGGAAATCTGTTATCTGCTTGAAGGACGCGCCGAAGTCACCTTGCCTTCAGGAGAAAAGGTTGCCTTTGGGGAGGGCGACCTGGTCACATTCCCCCAGGGGCTTGACTGTACCTGGCATATCATTCAAAAGGTCCGCAAGCATTATCAGCTTGGCTGACCGGACCGCATATCTCGCAAATCCTGCTTAGTGATGACCTCATTCCCTATTGACTTTTTTTTAAATGTTAGTAAAATTTTAATAATCAAATTTTATCTTCCCTCTCGAGAGAGCCTCTTCTTTTGCAGTTTCCCCTGTGGAGGCAATGTTCACGGGAAGAAAAGCACTTTTTAGGAATATTGTACTGGTATGGACATCGCTTCTCTTCTTTCTTCTCATGCCGCCGATCGGCCGGGAAAAACCGCGGTACAGACCCGCGGCCGGTCGATGTCGTTCCGTGAACTGGCGCGCCGGGCGTTTCAGGTAAGCGAGTTTCTCGAACGCCGGGGCGTGGTGAAGGGAACGCACGTCGGGATATTTCTCCCCAACAGCGTTGAGTCGGTGTGGATTCAGCTGGGAATCTTATGCCGGGGCGCAGTCTTGGTACCGCTGGACTATATGTTATCGCAGGAGGAAGTTATCGCCTTTCTTCATCACAGCGGCGCCGCGCTTCTTTTCTTCCAGCCGAAAAAGGGGATCGATGCCGCCGAGGTGCGGGCGCGTTGTCCGCACCTGCAGAGTGTGGTGCGCTGCGGCGATTCTCCGGGAGAGGAGCGAGGCGGTGATCTTGACGAGCTTGTTTCGTACAGCGGTCGGGAGCCGAAAGGTTCCGTGTCTCCGGATGATCCGGCGGCGCTGTTTTATACTTCGGGTTCGACGGGGCGGCCCAAAGGGGTGGTACTCAGTTTTGGACATCTGGATAATCCCGTTGAAACGATAGGAAAATATTTGCAGGTGGAGGAGACAGACGTGTTTTTGTGCGGAGGAGTTCCGTTTTCTCATGTGGGCGGTCTCGATTATCTTCTTCTGACAGCCTCGTTCGGCACGACGCTGGTGCTCATGGAGCGTTTTCATCCTTTGGAATTCCTGAGAAACATCGCGGAGTTCGGCGTGACGATATTTTGCATTGTTCCGGCGATGTATGTCGCGATCCTTGCCCTGAAAGAGTACGAACGGTTTGATCTGTCTTCTCTGCGCTACGCCGTAGTATTCGGCGCTCCTTCTTCTCCGGCGTTATTGTGCAGGTTTCACCGGATGTGTCCCAATGCCGGAGTGCTCAACGGATGGGGCATGACCGAAACCGCCGCACCGAACACGTTTTCTCCCCGGGACGAGGAAAAATTAAGCACGATCGGACGGTTTGAGCTCGGCACTGAAGCGCGGTTGAGCGATGATGCCGGACGGGAAATCTCCGGCCCGGGAGAAGGCGAGTTATGGGTGCGGGGGCCGGCGGTGATGAAGGAATATTTTAAGGACCTGGAACTTACCCGGCAGACAATCACGCCAGAGGGATGGCTGAAAACAGGAGATATCGCCCGTCGCGACCGGGAAGGCATCTATACTATTGTAGGAAGAAAAAAGGATATGTTAAAGGTTGCCGGAGAGATCGTGTTTTGCGCCGAGGTCGAAGAGGCGCTCCAGATGCATCCGGAGGTGCGGGAAGCCGCCGTGATCGGCGTTCCCGACCGTTTCCGCGGAGAGGTGCCCAAGGCTTTTGTGGTTTTACGGGACGAGGCGGCGCATGGTGGCGAACATCTGCGGGAGTTCCTTCGCGCGCGCCTGGCCCATTTCAAAATTCCGCATTTTTTCCAGGTGTGCGGTTCATTGCCGAAAAACAGAACAGGGAAGATCGATAAACGGCTGTTAAGGAAAACAGAAGAATCCGTATAAACCGTTAAGGAGGAATACGTTATGATGCAGCGGGACGTGCATATGAAACCCGGAGATTTACTCGAGTCGCTCCAGTTTCAGCCTGGTGATTTCGGTCCGGTCGCACTGGTGAGCGGACAGCCCCACCGGGCAAAAATGTGCCTTAAGAAGCTTGAGAACCCGGTGAAAAATTTTACCTTTTTGGGGTATACGTTTTGGACCGGGACCTACCAGGGGCAGAAGGTTACCGTAGGCAATGGAGGATTTTATGCGCCTGATTCGGCTTTTGTCACCGAACTGCTCTGTTTCGGCGGAGTCGACATATTAATCCGGCTGGGATCTTGCGGAGCGCTGCAGGAACAAATTGAGATCGGGGATTTTATCGTCGCGGATAAGATTCTTCGCGGAGACGGCGCGACCCGGTACTATGTGGATGATTCCTTTGTGCCCCGCGTGGACAGTGCACTTGCGAATTCCCTGTGTGCGCTTTTCCGCGGAGTGGGCACGGTGCACCAGGGCGGGATCTGGACCACGGATGCATTATTCAAGGAAACCAAAGAGATCGTCAATCCTTATATTGAACGCGGCGCGATCGCCGTTGATATGGTGACTTCTCCGTTCGTGACCGTGGCCAATCAATACGGGAAGAAATGCGCGGCCGTGCTGTCGGTTTCGGACAATCTCATTACGGGCCGGCTCGGATTCACGGATTTTCGGTTTTATGAAGCGGAATTGAAGATGACCGACGCGGTTTTTCAGCTCGTTGCGCAGAGCGAGGGAGCAAAAAAATGAACATTGAATGGAGGCCCGATGCCGAGCAGGTGTTTCAGCAGGTCGTTTCTCATTTGCCGCAGTTCCACCGGAGTATCGCGGAGCGGCTGGTAAGAGAAAAAGCCCCGGAACTCGCGCGGTCCCGCCAGGCGGAAAGAGTCACCCGGGAAGACGTGATAGGCGCCTTCATGCAGGAAGTTCCCCCGGCTTTCAAAGAGATGCTTGAGCGGTTGCTTCACAAGCTGCGCATTCCCTGGGACGGTTCCCAAAATGATCGAGCACAGACAGCAGATCAGGATACGGACTAGCGCGGATCTCGTTTTTGATGAATGCGTCCGCTGGTGGAGAAGTCCGTGGTGGCCGCCGGTTCCGGTGGAGTTCCGGGAACTACAGCGTCACGCGGGAGAATGGGTATACGAACAGAAAATCAACATGCCCTGCGGTCCCCGATGGCGGGTGCGGCAGGTGCGCGCCGACCGCGGAGCGAAACGCGTCGAACGGAGATTTACCCGGGGAGTTTTTTCCGGCGGCGGGGAGCTGATAGATCTTCTGCCGGAGGAGGCGTCAACGAAAATTTCGTACGAGTTTTCTTTCCCTTCCCGGAATCCGGCGGTGGTATGCGCCTGGTACGCGGTGGCGAAATATTTTCACCGGCAAAGCGTGCAGAGAGTATTCCATGCGATGAAAACCTATCTGGAGGCGGATGAATGAAAATTGCGGTGATCGGATGCGGCGCCATCGGAGGAACTCTTCTCGCCTATTTGTCCCGCGCGGGCGCAGACGTTAGGGGCGTAATGAAATCCTCTCAGCTCGCCGATGTGAGCGGAAAGGGCTTGCGGCTGGAAGGTGCGCGCGGCGCGGAGCAGGTCAAGGTGCGCGGGGTTGAACGTCTTGGGGAACCGGTGGATCTGGCGGTGTGCGCGACAAAAATCCCCGATCTGGAAGAAGCGTTGGAACGCGCCGCGCCGTTTCTGCGGGACGCGGTTACGGTGACGACTCAGAACGGGGTGGCGGCCGACGCGATTGCGCAGAGGTTCGTTCCCCGGGAGCGGATACTCAGCGGCGTGGTGATGTTCGGGGCAACGTACCTGCCGCCTGCGAAGATCGTGCATCATTTTGAAGGTCCTCTTTTGCTGGGGAATCCCTGGGAAAAGAAGGTTCCCCGCGCCGAAGAGATCAAAAGGGAGTTGTCCCGGGCGGTGGAAATTTCTTTCTGTCCCGACATCCTTGGTGCAAAATATTTGAAATTATTCGTGAACCTGAATAACTGTGTTCCGGCAGTGCTGGGCTGTTCTTTGCAGGAGGCGTTTTCCTCTCCCGAAATTGCGGAAATCGCCGTTCGGTTAAACCGCGAAGCCTACCGGGTAGTGGCCGCGCGGGGGATCGTCCTGCAGAGTTTACCCACCTATCCCAAGGAACGGTTGGAAAAATTGGTGTCACTGCCGGTAAAAGAGGCCGCGGGAATTTTTTCTCGTATTATGCAGTCTTTGAGCGAAACTCCGGTGTACGGTTCGGTTTTGCAGAGTATCCGCCGTGGACGCAGGTCGGAGATCGATTATTTAAACGGAGAAATAGTGCGGCTGGCCGCACAGGGTTCTCAGCCGGCGTTCTATAACCGGACTATCGTGGACATGGTGCATTCCGTGGAACAATCGGGACGCTTTTTCTCCCGGGAGGAATTAGTGAAAAAAATGGAGCAAGAAAAGGAGGCGGCATGAGCGCAGATCCGCAGCCCAAGATCGTATTTCCCAAAATAAAACTCACGGTCATTAAGAAAGAAGGGCATTGTTATCATCATTATGAGGTGGGTGACGAATTCATCCTGGACGACTTCACCCATCCGCCGAAGCATTTTTGCGCCGGTATTGTGAAATCCGCGTTTCCCTGTTTTTATGCGCTTACCTTCGGGTCTGAATTCAAATTCATGGACAATACCAAATCGATTACGACTACTTGTCCCGATAACGGGAAGCTCACCTTTAAAATCGAACTGCTCGACGAACAGGGCGGGGTAATCGAAAAACCTAAGGAGAAGCCGCCGAAACCGAATCCGAAGCAGCTGGAGATTGAGGTGGAGGAAGTCCGCGGGCATTGTTTTTTCGGATACAAAAAGGGGGATACGTTTCGTACTACCGGGTTGAAAACCCCCGTGGACTTCTGCGGCGCGGCGTACAGCGTGCTGTTCCCGGTATTGTTCGCGCTGAATTTCGGCGCCGAATTCCCGTTCGAAAAAAACCCGGTGTGCAAAACAGGAATCACCTGTCCCGATGGCGGCAACATCAAATTTAAAATTACAAGAGTGGAGGACCGATGAGAAGAGTCGTGATTACCGGACTCGGCGTGATCTGCGCCGCCGGAGAGGATAAAGACCGGTTTTATCAGAATTTGATCGACGGGGTGCCCTGCATTGAACGGGTTGAGAATTTTGACGTGAGTTTGTTTAATTCCAAAATTGCCTCTCAGGCGGCGGATTTCGATCCGCGCAAATTTGATATTCCGGATTTTCAGCGCATGGACCGTTACGTCCAGATGTCACTGGCGTCGGCGAAACAGGCCGTGGACGATTCCGGGATCGATTTTTCCCGGACCGACCGGCGCCGGTGCGGCGTGGTGCTCGCCAACGCGATCTGCGGCACGCGTTTCATGGAGGAAGAATTTTTGCTGGTGACCGACTGGGGAAAAAATCCCATTGATCCGCGCAAAGGGCGTCCCTACCTGTATGACGCGGCCATGTTTAATACTCCCAGCGCGGAAATCGCGGCGCGTTACCGCACACAGGGGATCAACTGTACGATTTCGACCGGGTGTACCGCCGGCACGGATTCGATCGGGTTTGCCTACGAGTTGATTCGGGAGGGCCGGCAGGAGTGCGTGCTCGCCGGCGCGGGAGAAGCGCCGATCACGCCGATCACCTTCGGCGCGTTCGATGTGGTAAACGTATTATCCAAAAGAAACGACGATCCCCATCGCGCGTCAAGACCGTTTGATCACCAGCGGGACGGATTCGTCATTTCCGAGGGCGCGGGAATTCTGATGCTGGAGGAATTAAATCATGCCCGGGAACGCGGCGCGCAGATCTATGCCGAAATCACCGGATACGGAACCAGTTGTAACGCCTATCATATGACGGATCTGCCGCCGGACGGGGAACCTATGGCCAGGTGCATGCGTGATGCGCTTGCCGAAGCCGGCATTCCTCCGGATAAAATCGGATATGTGAACGCCCACGGCTCTTCCACCCGGCAGAACGACGCTTTTGAAACCGACGCGTATAAAAAGGTATTTCAGGAGTATGCGTATCACGTACCCATTAGTTCCATAAAGTCCATGATCGGACATCCTTTGGCGGCGGCGAACGCGGTGGAAAGCGTACTGTGCTGCATGGTGTTCCGGCACGGGTATCTTCCGCCGACGATTAATCATGAAGAGCCGGATCCGAAATGTGATCTCGATTACATACCGAACACGAAACGAGAGGGTGCGCCGGAGTACATCCTGAAAACGAGCAGCGGGTTTTCCGGCATTCATTCTTCGATCGTTTTCAAAAGATGGAGCGCGCGATGAAGGAACGAGTAGCCATTACGGGAATGGGAATAGTATCGCCCTGCGGTCTGAAAAAGGAAACGTTCTGGGCGAATTTGAAGCGGGCCGGATCGTACGTGGAAACCGTCACACGATTCGACACGTCACTGTATCCGAGCCGGATCGCCGGACAGGTGCATGATCTTGATCCCTACACCCACCTTTCCGGCCGGTTGATCAAAAAAATCGATGTGTTTTCTCATATGGCGCTGGTCGCCAGCGAACAGGCGCTTCAGGATGCCGGAGTGGATCCTGCCTCGGTGGACAAGAACCGGGTGGGGGTTTTCATGGGAAATGCTCTCGGTGGATGGCTGTTCGCGGAAACCGAGCTCAGAGACATGTATATCGAGGGTCGGGAAGGAATTTCGCCGTATATGGCCAGCGCGTGGTTTCCCGCGGCTCCGCAGGGACAGATTACGATTTATTATGGATTCAAGGGGTACAGCAAAACGATAGTCGCCGATCGAGCTTCTTCCGGACTCGCGTTATGGTACGGCGCAAGGACGATCAGGCAGAAAAAGAACGATTACGTATTGGCCGGAGGGATGGAAGCGCCTATTACCCCGTATGCCTTGCTGTGTGCCAATACCATGGGCGGGTTATCGAAACAAAACCTCACGCCTGCCTCGGCGTATAAACCGTATGATTTATACCGCGACGGATTCGCCCTCGCAGAGGGCGCGGGCACCCTGATGCTGGAAAGCGAGACACAGGCGCGCCGGCGCGCGCGGCAGATTTACGGGTATCTTCAGGGGATCGGCTTTGCCTCGGACGGATACCATTACGCCCGGAGCGCTCCGGATTCGAGCGCGCTTGAATACGCGATCACCCAGTGCCTTGAAGATGCCGGATGGAAGACCGGCGAGGTCGATTACGTGTGTTTGGACGCGGAAGCGAGTCAGGTCGGCGACTGGTTGGAGTCCCGGGCGTTGAGAGAGGTGTTCGGCGCACATTGCGACCGGATGGCCATGAGCGCACCGAAATCGATGTTCGGTAATCTGTTGGGCGCGCAGACCGCGGTTGATCTGATTCTCACGTTGCTCTCGATGGAGCACGAGACGGTCCTGCCGACGATCAACTATCAAATGCATGATCCTTACTGCGGGCTTGATTACACGCCGAACGTTCCCCGCCGCAGATCCATGCAAAAAGCGCTGCTGCTGTCCCGGGGCCGGGGCGGAATCCATGTGGTGGTGGCGGTCGAGAAAGCCTGAGAAACAAAGGAGGGAGAATGGAACTTTCCGAAGAAGTCCTTCAGACGATTTGTGAAACCTTGGAAGTAAAAAAGGAAGAGTGTCCGCCGGAACAGAAATTATACGATTCGATCGGGGTGGATTCCACGGAGATGGTCGAGCTGGTAGTCGCGCTCAATAAACGGTTCGGCATCAAAATCGAAACGAACGAAATTACTAAGTTTTCGACGCCCTCTCAGATTTGTGAAATCGTCGCGAACAAGAAGGCATGATCCGATGCGAATGGTGGATTTAAGCCTTCCTATCGACGATACCGCTTTTGAAGTGCACCCGTTGCGTATCGAGCGTACCGGACACAAGGAGGGGATCGAAAAGCTTAATAAAGTCATGATGTCACGGATGCCGGGAGGAGCCGAACGCTTCAAGGCCGGTGAGCGCATCATCCGGCCTTCGGACGTGCCGGGTCAAGAGTTTCTTTCGCTGGAAATGGTCTACTCATCCGTGCACAGCGGGACGCATTTGGATTATTCTTATCATTACGGAAGCCGGTCCGAGGGCCGGGCGTCGAAGCCGGCTTCGGAGATTCCCCTGGAATGGTGCGCCGGGCCGGGTGTGAAGCTGTCTTTGCGGGATGCGCAGCCGGGCGGGGCGATCACCGCAGACGACCTTCGGGCGGAACTGGACCGGATCGGGTATGGACTTAAGCCTTATGATATTGTGCTCATTTCCACCGGCTGCGACCGCTTGTTCGGCGGATCAGAATATTTCTCAGAATATCCGGGGATTGATCCCGGCGCGATCGATTTTCTTTTGGATTCCGGGATAAAAATTTTCGGGGTTGATACCATGGGAATTGACCGGCCGTATAAGTATATGATGAAGGAGTTCCTTGAGGAGAAAAACACGCAGGCGCTTTGGCCGGCGCATTTTCACGGCCGCAAAAGGGAATTCGTCCACATTGAACGTCTGGCGAATTTGGCGGCGCTTCCCGATTATGGATTTACCGTGTTCTGTTTTCCGGTGAAAATCCGTAATACCGGAGGAGCCTGGGCCAGGGTCGTGGCGCGGGTGCAAGAGCAGTGAAAACAGGACGATGAAACGAAAGGAGGTTGTTCATGGCGCATACGGTGAACAGAATCGTCATTGATGCCGATTACGAGAAAGTGTTCGAGATGAGCAACGATATCGGCCGCTGGAAAGAATTTTTTAATGAATATACCGATTCCAAAGTGCTCAAAAAGGAAGGGAAGAAAATTACCTTTGAATTAACCCATCAGAAAGGAACCCGCTGGACATCATACCGGATATTGGCGAAAGAGGAGAGGTTCGCCTACGCGTCCCGGATGGAACCGATGGCTCCTTTTCAGTACATGAAAATCATATGGCTCTACCGGGAAACCGAAGGGGGAACGGAGATGACATGGATTCAGGATTTCTCCATGGCGCCGGACGCGAAGGTGGATGATTCCCGGGCCGAACAGATGATTAACGAGCATTCCAAAGAAAATCTGAAGCGGTTTAAAGAGATCATCGAAAATTCCTAAAGATCATGCCGCGGAAACACTTTTGGGTATTCTGTCTGCTTTTTTTTACTCTTTCGTTCGGGGTCGCCGCGACGGCTGCGCTGGTTCCGTCGATCGCGGAGTATTTCGGACGGCCGAAAGAGGAGGCGATCAGGCTTACCTGGTTGTATATGCTTCCTTACGGCATTTTCGCGTTGTTCTGGGCTCCCCTCACCCGGGTAGTGAGAATAAAGACGCTGCTGACCTGCGCAACCGCGGGGTTTTCCGTCGCGGCGTTCCTGTTCAGTTTTGCGCCGACGTTGCCTCACGCGTTTCTCTACCGGTTTCTCATGGGGAGTTTCGGGTGCAGTTTTGTGCCGTTGTCGCTGATCGCGGTCGGCAAAACGGTCGATTCCGGCAAAAAAGGGAAATACATCGGAACGTTTTTTTCTCTTTCCTGGGTGTCGACGCTGATCAGCGTGTTCCTCAGCGGGTTCATTCCCTGGAGAATGATTTATCTTGTGCCTGCGGTGCTGGCGCTGTGCGCCTGTCTGTTGGTCCGCCTGTGGCTGGAAGATCTGGATTTCCGCCAGAAAGGGGTCGGGGTCAGTTATCTGAGGACTTTGCGCGATCCGGCGGCGTTTTCTTTCTTTCTGGTGATCATGGCCGGAAGTTTCTTGTATCACGGGGTGCAGCAGCGCCTGGGGATGTTTTTTGCGGACGCGTTTTCATTACGCCAGGTGGTGATCAGCAGTATTTATACGCTGGCTACGCTGAGCGCGATCGTGTTTGAATTTACCGGAGGGCACCTGTGCAGTCGGTTCGGGAATATCCCGGTCACCCGCGTCGGGTTTTTCGTCATGAGCGGATTTATTCTGCTTTTGTTGTGTTCGCGGCAAATGCCGGTGCTGATCTGGAGCATTCCTCTTTGGGGCGCGGGATGGGCGTTGACCCACGTGGGGATCTCGTCGCGGTTGACCGATTTTCCCGATCAGGTGATGCGTGACGCGTCGAGTTTGAACAGTTCCCTGCGGTTTACCTTCGGGGGGCTGGGCGCGTTCGCCGGCGGGCTGTTATTGAACATAGTGGGATTCGGTTTTCTTTTTCTGATAATGGGAACGGGGATTGTTCTGTTAGGCGCAGTGCTGCCCAAAATGTTAGGGAGGAGAGGTGCAACATGAAATCATTGGAAGGAAAAACGGCGATCGTGACCGGCGCCAGCGGCGGAATCGGACAGCAAATCGTGCGCAGGCTCGCGGCGCAGAAGATGAAAATCGTACTGGCCGCGCGGCGGATGGAAGTACTTGAGGAGCTCAAATCCGGTCTCCCCGTGCCGGAAGACGCGGTATGCGTCAAATGCGACGTGACCGATCAGCGGAATCTGGAGGAACTTGTCGCCGCCGCGGTACGTTCCTTCGGGAAGATCGATGCCCTGATAAACGGCGCCGGCGTATCCAGTCAGCATCCGTTCTGGGAACAGCCGCTCGAAGATATCGGAAAGATTATGTATACCAACTATTACAGTTATGTCATGCTTGCCCGTCTGGTGGTGAATCATATGAAAGACGCCGGCAGCGGACATATCGTAAACATTACCAGCGGGTCGGTAATGGTGGACCCGCCGCCGCGTAATTTTATCGTGTATACCTCGCTGAAGGTCGCGCTGCGGGCGTTCGCCAAGGGGCTGTTCTGGGAAATGAGAGATTTCGGTATCAAGGTGACTTCTATTTTCCCCG
This sequence comes from Candidatus Omnitrophota bacterium, assembly GCA_014729775.1. GTDB lineage: Bacteria > Omnitrophota > Gorgyraeia > Duberdicusellales > 4484-171 > WJJJ01. Next base: position 125,543 of record WJJJ01000007.1, read on the forward strand.
GAGTGACCAAAACGCCTTTAACCGGAAAATTGAAAGAGGTCTCGAAAACACAGGAGAGACTTATTGATCCGGCGGTCGTTGCCGATACCGTGGTGTTCGCGCTCCGGCAGCCGGCCAATGCCTGTCCTTTGGAGCTGGCGGTGATCAACCAGCAGACTCCCTGGACCAAGCCGGTCATTCCGTTTTCGCAGGACCATCCGGAAGAATAAAGAAGGAAGAGGCTGAGAGGGGAAGGAACAAAAGTGCAGAGATATCAAAGTATCGCGTTTGATTTTTTGCGTGCCGGCGGCCCGGCAGGAAGTTTTCGTTTGATGTGCTCACAGAAGAAAAAATAAAAAAGGAGGAGATGATGAAGGTTTTATTCGTTTCACCGAAACTCGGTGCATGGGCTACTCACGGAGAACACCGGGCGCCGAACCAGCTCTACGCGCAATGGGCCGCGTATATCCGGCAGCAGGGCTATGAAGATCTGGAAGTGCTGGATTGTAAGGCCTGGGATATTCCCATGGACGCAATGGTGGAAGAGGTCAAAAAAAAGAAACCGGATGCGGTGGTGTTGGGCGACATGCTGCATTCCTACGGAGGATTCGCGATCTTGTGGTATTTCAACGAAACCGCTTCGCGGATCAAGCATGCGCTGCCGCAGACCAGGATTATTGTCGGAGGGCTTTGGTATTCATCGATGCCGACGGAAACACTAAAGCAGAATCCCGCGATTGATTACGTGGTGATGGGAGAAGAGGAAGCGTTCTGCGAATTGATCGACGCGCTGGCAAAGGAGAAGTCAACCGAAGCGATTCCCGGGGTGACTTCGAGGATTGACGGGAAAGTCGTGCTGGGGCCGCACCGTCCTCTGCGGATGGATCTGGATTCTCTTCCTTTGCCGGCCTATGATTTGTTTCCGATGGACAAATACGTCGGCCATACGCACTGGAAGCCGTTCGTGGAAATGGTAACCTCACGGGGCTGTCCCTCGGCCTGTACGTTTTGCTACGAGTGGGACCAGTATGATCCCCGGCACCCGGAAGATTTCCTCAAATGGCGGGCCAAGTCCCCGGAACGGGTGATCGAGGAGCTGGAGTTACTGCACACGAAGTTCGGCACTAAGGTGGTGGTCATCCAGGACGATAACTTTAACGTGAATCCCGACCGCGTGAAGCGGTTTTGCGAATTGAAGAAAGAGCGGAATATTCCGGTCAAATGGGTGTCACTGGGCCGTGCAGTGGATTGGATCAACTGCGAGAAAATTCTTCCGCTCATGAAAGAAACCGGGATGTTTATCGGAGTGTTCGGGATCGAAGTGACGACTCCCGAAGAATTAAAGCAGATCGCCAAAGGGATCACGGTTGAGCAGATCCAGAAAACCGTGGAAATTCTTCGCGCCAATGATATCGCGATCGTTGCCGATATCATGATGGGGTTTGACGACGATACCGAACAGCGGATTAAACAACGTTACGAATTTACCGACAAAGTCGATCCCGACATTCTTTGGATCGGATACGTCACGCCCGCGCCGAATTCGCCGATTTGGCGGCAGCGGGTGAAACGGGGGGAGATCGATCCGTCCAAGATCGATTTCCTGAAGTGGGATTTTCTCCATCCGGTAATGGATACCCCGCATCTGACGGTGGATGATTACGGCCGGTTGGGCGCATGGTGCATGCGGGAATTTTATTCGAAACCCGGGCGCATCCAGCGGATCATGACCAGTGATTTTGACGAACTCGCGAAACTGTGTTTCCAGGACGTGATGCGCGGAGTTTCGAAATGGGAAGAAGGAGCAGTGAAGGGAGAGAAACACATCTGACGAATCGTGAAGATCCTTGATTCCTGATCCAGGATCCCGAATCAAGGATCGAGCATCTATTTATTATGATTTGCGACGCGCACATTCATTACATTCCGCAAGAGCTTTCCGAGCATACTTCGTTTTACCGCGGAGTATGGACGCGCAGGGATGCGTTGTACCGTTATCTGGAGGAGGAAGGGATCGAACGGGCCCTGCTGGTATATCCTTCCACCGACGCTCATCTCAAGATCGGGATTCGGGACACCGTGCGGATGTATAACTCCGCGGCCGAACGGGTGATGCGGGATAATCCCAAAGTGCTCGCGGCGGCCTTGGTAAATCCGCACGAACGGGATTCTCTGGAGGTGCAGATTGATTCCCTTGCGCGGCGGGGATTCCGGGCGGTCAGCCTGAGTTCAAGTTACGAGGGCAAGTTTCTGGTGCGGGAACTGTTTCCGCTTTTTGACGCCGCCGCCCGGCATCAAATGGCGGTGTACATTCATCCTCAGACCATTAACCCGATCGGTTTTGAACGGGTCAAAGATCCGCTGCTGATGCCGGTTCTTGAATACAGCTTTGACCTTTCGATGTGCATGGGATTAATGATGATGGAAGGGGTGTTTTCCCGCTTTCCCCTGCCGTTTGTGTTTTCCTCGCTGGGCGGAGTGATTCCCCTGCTCGCCGGCCGTTTCGATCGGGTGTATGCGATGCTGCGCGCGCGGGGATACGTGAAGGATTTAGGCCGGCCGCCCACGGAAATCCTGGGCACGGTGTATGTTGATATTTCCGGAGCGACGCCCGCGACGCTGGCGTTGGCCCGAGATCTTTACGGGGATGACCGTCTTCTCTGGGGTTCCGATTATCCGGTACACGCCGATGCGGACCGGCGCGGTGCGTTACTGGCGGATGTTCCCGCGGCCGCCAGGCGTAAAATTCAGCGGGAGAATTTTTTTGCGGTGTTCGGTATGACGATTCCGCCGGGAAAAAAGGAGCGGGAATGATCGTATACGTGAACGGCTCTTTTCGCGATCAAAGTGCCTGCGGAGAAGTGTATGAACCCGGCTTTCTTTTCGGATGGGGATTGTTTGAAACCATGCGGGTCTACGGCGGCAAGCTTCCTTTTCTCCATCTGCATCTGGAGCGGTTGAAACGCGGCATGGGCCTGGTGCGTCTGGAACCGGTTTCATGTGAATGGGAACATACGCTGCAGGAAACACTGCGGCGCAACGAGATAGACGAAGGATACGTGCGTATTTCTGTGTATAAACGGAAGGAAGGAACCGGGGTAAGCATATATGCGGCGCCGTTTCGATATTACGGTCCGCAGATGTATGAACGCGGGGTTGATCTTTTCTTTTCTCCCTGTACGAGGCATCCCGGCGAGATTGCGTCGCGGGTCAAGTCGATGAGTTATCTGCAGAACCGTCTTGCCTGGCTCCAGGCCCAGGAACAGGGATGCGCTGAGGCGCTCATGGCCGGTCCCTGCAGAACACTGCTCGGCGGCGCCCGGAGTAATGTGTTTATCGTCCGTCACGGGGAAACAGTTACCCCGGCGGCCCGGGACGGGGCGTTTGAAGGGGTGACCAGGAAAGTCGTGCTGGATATGCTGAGCGATTTAAAGATACCGTTTCGGGAAGGGAAGGTATCTGCCGGCGATGTGTATGCCGCCGACGAGGTATTTCTTACCAGCGCGCTCATGGAGATCATGCCGGTCGCCCGCTGCGGACGGCTTGAGGTAGGAACGCGGGAGAAAACCGTGATCCCGGCATTGCGCGCCCGGTATCGGGAGATTGTGTATGAGTAATCCGTCCGGGAAGTTCCAAAGTCCGTTGCTGTTTCCGGTACGGCTCAACCGGGATTCTCTCACGGTGCTGGACGAGACCGCCCTGCCGTTTGAGGAAAAATATCATGAGGTGAGGGACCTTGCCGCGGCCGAGAAACTCGTGCGCGAGATGAAAACCCGGTCGTTAGGACAGGTGCTGTTGTTCTTCGGCTGCGCGGTGTTGTGGGAAAACCGGGTTTCACCCGAGGAGATCGCCCGGCGCATGCACCGGGCGCGGCCTACGTTCGATTTCGAGTATCTGGCCCGGCTCCTGCGTGCATGGCAGCGGCGGGGAGTTCCCTACCGGACCGCAACGGAGCGGTTCCTCGCCGGATTCGACGCTGCCCGAAAAGCGCGGGCCGACGAGCTTGCTTCCCTGCTTCCTTCGCCGGCGAATGTGCTGACAATCTGCAACGTGAACGGAGAACTTCTCTATTTGGCGCAGGCACTGAGCACGCGCAGTGTTCCCGTGCATGTGTATGTGGCAGAAACCAGGCCTTATTTGCAGGGTAGTCGTCTTACCTTTTGGGAGCTTCAGCGTGCCGGCGTGCCCTCGACACTGTTGTGCCAGTCGCAGGCGGCGGAGATAATGCAGCAGGACACGGTGAATGCCGTCGTGACCGGAGCCGATCGCGCGACTGTCCGGGGCGATATTATGAACAAGATCGGCACGTACGCGCTGGCCCGCTGCGCGCGGTATTTTAATATTCCGGTGTATGCGTTAACGCAGTATCCCCGGGACGTTGATATCGACCGGATCCCTCTGGAAGAGCGTCCGCCGGAAGAGGCGTTTCTCTTTTTACCGGATTCCTATCCCCGGGTAGATGCCGTGTATCCGGCGTTCGATGTGACCAAAAAGGAATATCTCACCCGGTCTGTCGAATTGAAGGTGTCCAGTGAAATTAGCTGATATCGATCAGGGAATATTGGTGTGGGGTCCCGTATCGGAGGAAGGTCTCGATCGTCTCCAGGCCGAAGGCCGGCTGGCGGTGGCGGCTGAATGCCGGCCTTTTCTGGTGGGACTCAGGTATAATGTTCCGCGGTTGCAGGCCCGGGGAATCCGGTTCGTGTATTGTCCGGATGAAGCGGTCGGGCTGCTTTGCGGACAGGGACGGCTTGGAAAAACATTTTTGTTTCTCCGGCGCTTCGATCGGGATACGTTGACGGGGTTAAGCGGCGTGGGGCTGGCGTATGTGCTCAGCCGGCTCCACGGAATTACGATCGAGGAATTTCTTCAGGGACCGCTTCCGGCGGAGAACTGGGATCCGGACGCGGCAACGCTCGCGAACAAGCCGGTACTTCCCTCCATCGTCCCCCCGGGCAAGGTGAGAAGCCGTGAGACGGAAATGGTAAGGAGAATCCGATGACCGAAGAAAAGAAAAAGACCGAGATCATCCGCTGGGCCGAACGGCTCAACCAACGAGGACTGGTAAGCGCGCGCAGCGGGAACCTGTCCTGTAAAGACGGACGGGGAAATCTTTTCGTGACCGCGCACGACAGTTATTTGGGGGATCTTTCTCCGCAGGAGATTGTGCGGATAGATCTTGCCGGGAAAAAAATCGAGGGAGGACCCGATCCGACCAGCGAGAGTTCCCTGCACTGCGGTATCCACCGGAGATTTCCGGAAATGGATGCGGTAGTGCACGCCCATTCTCCGTGGACGACGGCGTTCTTTCATTATTACCGGACACTGGAGATTTTTTCGTTCGAAGCCCGTTTCTACCTGGGACAGCTTCCCGTGATCGCGCAGGAAACCCCTACCGTGACCGATCCCGAGCCGGTACTGAACGCGCTGGACACGGCGAATATCGTGGTGTTACAGCATCACGGAGTAGTCACCGCGGGGAAAGACTTCCGGGAAGCCGCAAGTCTCGTCGAGTTGCTCGAAGAGCAGGCACGGGTAAACCTGATGCTTCGTCGTCCTTTTGCCGATGCGGAGAAAGAGGATTCGCCGGACCGGGAGGAGGCCGTGCAGAAAAAAACGTACCCCATGCTTTCGGTTGCGCACCGTGAGCGGCTCGCGGAAATCGTGAATGGGGACGAAGAGGTGCAGCGGCTCGGCCGGAAGTACGGTCTTACCTGTACCCTGGCGGTTAGAAATCAGGAAAACGGGAAAACGATGAGGTTTCAATATCAACGGGGGCGGATTATCAGCGTCGATGAAGCGCGGGACGCCGAATTCGTCATCATAGGGAATGAACCGGTGTTGAAAAAAGTGTTTAACCGGCAGCTGGATCCATTTGTCGCGTTGACCCAGGGGAAGGTAAAAACAAAAGGTGATTTTTCCAAGATGAGCCGGTGGTATCCGGTGATGGTGCGGACCTTCCAGTTATGGGAGCAGGCACCGGTTGAATAAAGAGCGGAGAAATCAGCCAAAGGAGTCGAGACCATGAATATATTTCCTTATTATATTGACGGCGAGGCGCGCCGCAGCGGGCAGGAAAAAGAAATAAGAAATCCGGCGAGCGGCGAAGTATTCGCACGGTGCTGGCATGCCCGGCCCGAGGATGTTAAAGACGCGGTGATCGCGGGCAGGCGCGCTTCGGCCGAATGGGGAGAAGCAACATTTCAGGAACGCGCGATTTTACTGCGAGAGATCGCCCGGGTGCTGCGGGAACACGTGCACGAACTGGCAGAGCTTGAATCCAGGGAAATCGGGAAACTGCTCAAGGAATCATTGTTTGTCGATATCCCGCTTGCTGCGGAAGTATTTGAATACTATGCGTCTTTCCTGGAGACGCTCGAACAAAAAACAATGGAGAGCGCGTTTGGACGTGAAGAAGTGCTTTTTGATCCCTACGGCGTGTGCGGGATTTTCCTGCCGTACAACGTGCCCCTGATGATTTTCGGGTACAGCGCCGCCGCCGCGCTCGCGGCCGGAAACGCCGTGATTCTCAAACCCTCGGAGTACGGGCAGTTGTCGGTTTTGCGGCTTATGGGATTGATCCGGTCCTTCGATATGCCCAGGGGGCTGGTGCAGGTAGTGACCGGCGAAGGGGGCGTGATCGGGGACTGCCTCTCCAGGAGCGAGGTCGATCTTATTTCGTTTACCGGATCAAGAAAAACCGCGCAAAGGATTATCCGGAATTCGGCCGATGCCCCCAAGAAGATTATGTGTGAATTGGGCGGAGCGAACGTGACCGCGGTATGGGAAGATGCGAATCAGGACGCGGCGGTGCAAAATTTACTGGCCTCGTCTTTTCTCAAACAAGGACAGATATGTATCGGTACCAGTATTGCTTTGATCGAAGAAAAGATCTATGATCGCTTCATAGAGGAGTTCTGCCGACGGATAGATTTGATTCCTCAGGGAGATCCGTTTTTGCCTGAGACCGGATTGGGCCCTCTTCCGTCTTCCGAATACGCCGCGGCCGTGGACCGCCGTGTTCGGGAATGCCTGCGCCGGCATGGGGGGCGGCTGCTGCGCGGAGGAGTCTGGGAGAAAGAATCCGGTCTTGTGTATCCTCCCACGGTTATCGAAGTGCCCCATGTGGTCTATGAAGAATTTTTCGCACCGGTGGTATTGGTCAAGAGATGCAGCCGGCAGGAGATCGAACCCGCGATTCAGGCGAATCCGTCCGGTCTGGTACTGCAGTTGTGGACGGCGGATGCCGGGCGGGCCCGGTGTATCGCCCGCCGGGCGCGGTACGGAACGGTGTGGATCAACACCTTCGCCCAGATGAATGCCCAGACTCCGTTCGGAGGACAACGGACGAGCGGGTGGGGCCGGAACCTCGGAAAAGCGGGGTTTTTTGAGTATGTTCAGCTCAAGCACATAGGGTACGGCAGGCAGTCCAGTCCGGTGGAAGGCTGGTTCGGGGTGTAAGGCCGCGCCGGGCGGCCGCGGGCACAAAAAGGGTTGACAGATGAAAAAGAGTGTGCTATTATCACGCCCTATGTGGGCAGTAGTGGAAATCGGAAAAAAACAGTATATGGTGTCTCCCGGGGAACAGGTCCAGGTCCAGCGCCTGAAAACCGATGAATCCAATATCGTTTTTGATAAGGTGTTGCTGGTGTCCGACAGCGGTAAGGTTTCCGTCGGCACTCCCTATGTCGAAAAGGCAAAAGTAAAAGCCAAAATCCTGGGTGAGGAAAAAGGGAAAAAGGTCCGGGTGTATAAATTCAAACGCCGGAAAAAGTATCGTAAAACACAGGGACACCGTCAGCGTTATTCCCGCATCGAAATTTCGGATATTTCGACACCCTCCCGTTAACTTCTTCTTCGTGGATGTGATCCCAAATTCTTTTCCCGCGGAAATTTATTTTTCGGTCCGGTCTCTTACAAACGCCGGGAAATATGATACAATAAAGGCTTCTTAACGGGGTTTTCAATGAAAAAAATCGTGGTAAAAGTAGGCAGCAGCGTGATTGCTCCGCAGGGGCGGTTGGACACTGCGCTTGTCGGTAGGCTCCTCGTCGATATTCACGAAGCCGAACGGCAGGGTTTCCGGATGATCCTGGTGAGTTCGGGAGCGATCGCCTGCGGGATGCACGCGCTGGGATATCGGGAGAAACCGCGGGATACTGCCTCATTAATGGCGATTTCTTCCTGCGGGCAAATCGCGTTAATGGATGTATTCAATGCGAAGTGTAAGCGCCTCAAGCGTTCCTGCGCGCAGCTTTTGCTCACTTGGGAAGATTTCGATCATCGTGCGCGGTTTAAGAACGTGCGCAAGACGATCGAAAAACTGCTCTCTTTCGGAGTGCTCCCGGTGATCAATGAGAACGACGTGGTGTCGTTTGAAGAGATCCGGTTTGGGGATAACGACCGCTTATCGGCGCTGGTGGCGGATTTAATAACCGCGCAAAAGCTTATTATCCTTTCCGACGTGCACGGTCTATACGACGGAGAAACGTTAGTGAAGGAAGTCGTGAAAATGGAGTCAAAGATTCCGGCAATGGTGCGCCGGTCCCGATCGGGGCATACCAGCGGTGGAATGCAGACCAAATTACAGGCGGCGGCGATCGCAATGTCGTCGGGGATCCCCACCCATATCGCATACGGCAGGGAAAAGAACGTCATTTCCCGCATCGTCGGCGGAGAGCATATCGGCACGCTGTTCGCTCCGCTGGAGAAGATCGGCAAGGCGCGTAAGCGCTGGATTGCCTTCGGAAAAAAGCCGAAAGGGAAACTGTATGTGGACGAGGGAGCGGCGGAGGCGGTGTTGCACAAAGGGAAAAGTCTTCTGGCGGTGGGTATCCGCCGCGTCGAGGGGCGGTTTGCGCGCGGGGATGCGGTGCATGTGCTGGACGAACAGGGAACGCTTCTCGGGTACGGAATCGTAAACTACGACGCCGCGGTCTTGCGGGAAAACGGGGATCAGCGGCTGGAAAAAGCCGTAATTCACAGAGACGATTTTGTCCGCGCCTGGGAAGAGGGATGGTATTGCAATCCCTGTATTGTCAGGAAATAAGGAGTGGAAGATGAGCCGTTACGTAAATAAACTGGTACGCGAAGCGAAAGAGGCCAGTTATCAGCTTGCGCAGCTGAGTACCGCCGAAAAAAACCGGGCGTTGCGCGCAATGGCCGGGGCCGTGCGCCGGTCGAAAAAATTTATCATTGAGGAGAACCGGAAGGATCTTCGCGCGGCCCAAAAGAACGGTCTCGCGAAAAGCATGATTGACCGCCTCGCGCTTACCGAAAAACGCGTTGCCGCGATCGCCCAGTCGCTGAAAGAGGTTGCTTCACTTCCAGACCCTCTCGGGAAGACCATTGCCGCCTGGCGCCGTCCGAACGGACTCCGGCTGAAAAAGGTCCGCGTTCCGCTGGGCGTAGTGCTGATTATATACGAAGCCCGGCCGAACGTGACGAGCGACTGTGTGGGATTATTGTTTAAAACCGGAAATGTAGGGATACTCCGGGGAGGAAGAAATGCCCTGCGATCGAACCAGGCGCTGGGCCGGGTGCTCTCCGAGGCGCTGGCCTCAAGCGGAATTCCTTTTCCCGCTTTTTTTGTGGTGGAAAAGCCCCAGCGTACCTACGTGGATGAGCTCCTCCGGCAAGAGGGAAGCATTGATTTGGTAATTCCCCGCGGAGGAGAGTCATTAATTCGTACCGTGGTGGAGAAATCCCGCGTACCGGTGATCAAGCATTATAAAGGCATTTGTCATCTTTTTATCGACGAAAGCGCCGATATCAAACAGGCGTTATCGATATGCGTCAACGCCAAGGTCCAGCGACCCTCGGTGTGCAACGCCGTCGAGACGATTTTAGTCCATAAGGAGATCGCGAAAGAATTTCTCCCCCGGCTAAAAAAAGAATTTTCTCCCTTACAGGTACAGATGCGCGGTGATCCTGCCGTCTGCAGAATGCTGCCCGGAACAAGAAAAGCGACGGAAAAAGACTGGCGTACTGAGTATTTGGATTTGATTGTTTCTCTCCGGGTGGTAAAGAATGTGGAAGAGGCGATCGCCCACATTAATCGATACGGGTCGCATCATACCGACAGCATTCTTACCCGGAACAGAAGCAACGCGAAACGGTTCGTTCGGGAGATCGATTCGGCCTGTTGCTTTGTGAACGCCTCGACCAGGTTTAGTGACGGATTTCAGTTTGGGCTCGGCGCAGAAATCGGTATTTCGACCGATAAGCTTCATGCCCGGGGACCGATGGGGCTGGAGGAACTCACGACGTACAAATATATTGTGGAAGGACAGGGGCAGGTGAGGGCGTAGATCGTTAATTCTCGATCCTTGATACTCGCTCCTTGATGTGCGAGAGGGGAGGATCGAAGATCGGCGTATCAGCCGTGGGAAAAAAAGAAATGAAAACCGGGATTCTAGGAGGAACGTTTAACCCGCCGCATATCGGACATTTTGTGCTGGCGTCGGAAGTGAAATACCGGCTGGAGCTGGACCGGGTGATTTTTATGCCGGCACATGTTTCTCCGCTCAAGGGGGAAGAAGAAACCGCGGACCCCGGGCACCGGTTTCGAATGCTGGAAGAAGCGCTTCCCGGTGAAGGATACGAAGTGTCGGATCTGGAGATCTCGCGGGGCGGCATTTCCTATACCATTGATACGGTAAAAGAGCTCCAGCGGCGCCGGCTTGATGAGGAAATGTATCTGATCATCGGAGCGGATCAGGCTGCGGCATTTGATTCATGGAAAGCGCACCGGGAATTGACCGAGCGGACGACGGTGGTGGTGGCGAAACGAAAGACGTTTCCCCTGCCCGATGACAGCCGTTTCCGGATAGTCGAAATCCCCCAGCTGGAAGTGTCCTCTTCGGAAATACGGCGGAGGGTAAAGCGGGGGGAGCCTGTCCGGTATTTGGTGCCGGAAACGGTCCGCCGCTATATGATGCGGCACCGGCTTTATATGCACACCTAAAAAGCGAGCGCCAAACGAAAGGAGCGAATATGATCAAATTCGGAACGGATGGATGGCGGGCGGTAATCGCGGAAGATTTTACTTTTGAGAATCTGCGTGTCGTGAGCCAGGCGATCGCCGATTATGCGAAAAAAAATAAAAAGGGAGGAAAGCGCATTGTGGTCGGCTACGATTGCCGGTTCTTGTCCCGGGAGTTCGCGCAAACCTGCTGTGAAGTGTTTGCCGGAAACGGAATGAAAACCGTCTTGTCCGACCAGGCCATTCCCACTCCCACGGTAAGTTTTCATTGTCTTCATCGCAAATACGACTTGGGGATCATGATGACCGCTTCGCACAATCCCGCGCACTTCAACGGGTTAAAAATCAAAACGCGCGACGGAGGCGCGGCGGACAATACGGTGACCAGCGCGGTCGAAAAACTTCTCGGACAGCGCAAGCCGAAGACGCTCTCACTGGATAAAGCGAAAAAGAAGGCGTTGTTCCGCACCGCTGATCTCACGCGGGATTACGTGTCTTTTTTACGCGGATTCGTCGACGTAAAAAAAATAAGAAAACTGAAAGCCAGAGTGCTGGTGGATACCATGTACGGTGCCGGCGATACGTTCGTCGAAAAAATTCTGGGAAAAACATCACTGGAAATAAACTATCTTCATAATGAGTACAATCCTTCGTTCGGCGGGATGCACCCGGAGCCGGTGCCGGTAAATCTGCAGGCGTTGATCAAAGGCGTTCGCAAGGGAGGGTACGATCTCGGTGTTGCGCTTGACGGCGACGCGGACCGGATCGCGATCATCGACAGCAAAGGGAATTTTATCAGCGCCCAGACCTTACTGCCTTTGCTGGCCGTGCACATGGTGAAAAACAGGCATGCATCCGGGGGGATCGGCAAAACCGTGGTAGGAAGCAATTTAATTGATCAAGTTGCGTCGATGCTGAACGTCGCCTGTTACGAAACCCCGGTTGGATTTAAGTATATTTCGAATTTGTTCAAGGAGAAAGTGATTTGTATCGGCGGAGAGGAAGCCGGCGGGATCGGCGTGAAAGGGTACGTGCCCGAACGCGACGGGTCCGCCTCGTTTCTCTTACTGCTGGAAATGCTCGCCGTGGAAAAGAAAAGTTTTCAGGAGCTTCTCACGCTTCTGTACCGCCAATGCGGGCGGTGGTACTACCGGCGCGAATCCATTCCCGTGGCCAGCGTGAAGAAGAGCCTGGAACAGATGAAACTGCCCGCCGAAATTCTGGGGAAGGAAATTCTGCGGGTGAATACGCTCGACGGGGTAAAGTTAATTACCAAAAATTCATGGTTGATGTTCCGTAAATCGGGGACCGAACCGATTGTCCGGGTGTACGCGGAAGCGAAAACCAACAAGGAAGTCGGTCAGCTGCTGAAGCTGGGTAAGAAGATGATCTATGCTTTATAAATTTTCCACGCTGCTGGCCCGCGCCATTTTGATACTCGGCTTTGATCTCAAAATTCGGGGGAGAGAATCAATTCCCCCGGCCGGTCCTTTTTTGCTGGTCGCTAATCACGAGAGTAATTTTGATCCCCCGGTGCTCGCCGCCGCGTGTCCCCGCGAAATATATTTTTTGGCCAAAGAAGAATTGTTTACGGTTCATCCGTTATTGGGGATCTATCTGAGGAAAGTGAACGCGCTGCCTCTCAGGCGCGGCCGGACCGACATTTCCAGCGTGCGCAGTGCCGTCAAAGTCCTGAAGAACGATCCCTTGCTGGTGTTCCCTCAAGGACGGCGGGGAGTGAGTCTGGCCGAGGTCAAGCCCGGGGTTGGGTTCCTGCACCGGAAAACGAGAGTGCCGGTCGTTGCCGCCGCGGTGAAAGGCACGGGGCAGGTGCTGCCCAGAGGAGCGAAGATGGTGCGCCGCGGGAAAATCTCCGTACGGTTTTCTCCGGTAGGGGCGCTTCACCCCGGGGATTCGGCTGAGGAAGCCGCCGGAAAGATCATGAGTCGAATTATCGCTCTGCTGGACGCTCCCGAAAGTGTGTGATTTCTTCTGTTTTTATGTTGACAAGGCTGTCTATTTAGGAGATAATCTAAAAAATTTTTACTAAGGAGGAATTTCTTTTATGGAAATGGTATCGAGTGAACTGCAAAACGCATATTTTGAGACGATCAAAGAACTTCGGGAGGGCGAAATCGTCACCGGCAAGCTTGTCGGCAGCACTCCCAAAGAAGTAATCGTTGATGTCGGGTATAAATCCGAAGGGATTATTCCCCGGGAAGAATTTGAAGACGTGAATTTAGACGATCTGGATGAATTTGACGTGTTCGTGGAAAACGTCGAAGACGAGGAAGGCAAGATCATTCTTTCGTTTAAACGGGCGAAAGAGGTCAAGGGATGGCAGACGCTTATCCAGGAGCATTCCGAAGGAGACATCGTTGAAGGGGCGATTTCCCGCAGAGTAAAGGGAGGATACATGGTCGCGGTATTTGGGGTCGAAGGATTTCTGCCGAAGAGCCTTTCCGCTCTGCGTCACGTAAAAGAGAATGTGATCGGGAAAAAGTTTCATTTCCAGATCGTGAAAATGAGCAAAGCGAAAGGGAATTTCATTCTTTCCCGCAGGGACGCGATCCGTGTGGAGCGGGAAATCATGCGGAAAAAGATATGGGAAGAGATCGAAGTAGACAAAGTTCTCGAAGGTCGGGTGAAAAGCATTACCAATTTCGGCGCGTTTATTGATCTCGGCGGCGTGGACGGCCTGCTTCACATCGGAGATATGAGCTGGAAAAAGATCACCCATCCTTCTGAAGTGGTGGCAGTGGGAGATCAGATCCAGGTGCTGGTATTGGGTTTTGACCGGGAGAAAGGCAAGATATCACTTGGGTTGAAACAAATGACGCCCGATCCCTGGAAGGAAATAGACAAGAAATTCCCCGTCGGTACCGTGGTGAAAGGACGCATTACCAATATTCAGAATTACGGTATTTTCGTGGAACTTGAAAAGGGAATCGAGGGACTGGTTCACATAAGTGAAATATCGTGGACGAAAAGATTCGTGAATCTCCAGGAAATGTTCGCCATCGGCGACGCCGTGGAAGCAAAAGTGATCGGTGTCGAGCCGGAAGAGAAAAAAATATCGCTGAGCGTCAAGCAGACCGAAAAGGATCCGTGGGAGGAAGTGGAGAATTTAGTTTCCATTGATTCCGTGGTGAAAGGCGTGATCCTCGGATACGGCGACGGATGCGCTTACGTGGAGGTTGAGAACGGACTGGAAGGAGTGATCTACAACGAGGATATTTCCTGGACGAAACGCATCACCAAAACCCAGGACGTGCTCAAGCGCGGATCCTCGCATAAAATGAAAGTGCTGGGCATCGACCGCGATCAGCGTAAAGTGCTGCTCGGGATCAAACAGCTCAGCGAGGATCCCTGGCCGCAAATTCTGCAGGAATATCCCGTGGGAACCGTAGTTGAGGGAGAGGTCGTGAAGATTACCAATTTCGGTGTGTTTGTGAAGATATCCGAAGAACTCGAAGGATTGGTGTTTTCCGGAGAAATTGATTCGGAACGGATGGAATCCCTCAACCCGCGGGATAAACTCATGGTGAAGATCATCAGGATCGACCCCGGCTCCGCAAAAATAGGTCTCTCGGCTCGTACCGAAGAGACTGAATAACCCCAACATACCGCAAATCGTCCGGATTTCCCGGGAGCTGTGAGCGAATGCCGGGGAAATGCCGAAAGAGGATTCCTGATCCGGCCGCGGAGAAACGATGAATAAAGGACTGGTGCAGAAGCAGTTGGCGGCTTTTCGCGAACACGCGGTAGAGGTGCTTCCCGAGGAAGCGCTTACCGAAAAAATCACAAAAGCCGTCCGGGAAGAGAAACCGCTGAAGCTCAAAATCGGCTTGGATCCTACCGCGAGCGATATTCATTTTGGTCATACCGTCGTCTTAAGAAAGCTCCGGAAATTGCAGGATTTCGGGCATCAGGTATACCTTATAATAGGGGATTTTACGGCGCGGGTCGGTGATCCTTCCGGCCGGACGCAGCTGCGGCCGGTATTAAGCGAGGAGGAAATACGCCGGAACGCCGAAACCTATACCAGCCAGGCGTTCAAAGTTCTTGACCGGAATCGTACCTGCGTGCGGTGGAACAGCGAATGGTTTTCTTCGATGTTGCTGTCCGATTTTTTCCCTTTGCTGGGAGTGTCCACCGTGGCGAGGATGCTTGAACGCGATGATTTCGCTCAGCGGATGGATCAAAAGAAACCGTTGTCGTTATCGGAGCTGGTATACCCTCTTATCCAGGGGTATGATTCCGTGAAAATCCAAGCCGACGTAGAATTCGGCGGGACTGATCAGACCTTCAATCTGTTCATGGGAAGGCAGATGCAGGAATATTTCGGCCAGGTTCCTCAGGCCGTGATTACCATGCCGTTGCTCGTCGGGCTGGACGGGAAAAATAAAATGTCGAAGTCGCTCGATAATTATATCGGGATTACTGAAGAGCCCGGCACCATGTTCGGAAAAACAATGAGCGTTTCCGATGAGGTGATGGAGGAATACGCGCGTCTGTTGACCGATTTCCCGGAAGAGGAATTGAGATCAATGCATCCCAAAGAAGCAAAACTCGCACTTGCCGGGAAACTGGTGGCACAGTATCATTCGGACGCGGAGGCGGCTGCTGCGCGAAAGGAGTTTGAACGGGTATTCTCGGCACGCGGACTGCCGCAGGATATCCCGGTGTATGAGAGCGGAGCAAGGCGGGTGGATTTGATCGAAGCGTTGTCCCTCAGCGGGACCGTACCTTCCAAAAATGAAGCCCGGCGTCTATTTGCGCAGAAGAGTGTCTCTCTGCTGGCCGGCGACGCGGCGGTTACTTTGGAGGATCCGGTACAGGAGCTCCCGCCTGAAGGGGTTACCCTGAAAATTGGCAAAAAACGCTTCCTGCGGATTGTCCCAAAATAAATTCTTGAAATATAAATAAGGATTGATATAATAAACGGCCAATAGGGGAGGTCTTCACGCGAACTCGCCGTATCAGGAACGTCTCACACAAGGCGCAGGAAATACACACAAAAAGGGAGGAACAATGGCAGTAAAAGTAGGAATTAACGGGTTTGGACGTATCGGAAGACTGGTGTTTCGGGCTGCGATGGAGCAGGGCATTTCTGATATCGAGATCGTTGCGGTCAACGATTTGACCGACTCGGCGACGCTGGCGCATCTTCTTAAATATGATTCGAATTTCGGTATTTTTCCCTACGAGATCAAAGAGGAATCCGACGGATTTTCAGTCAACGGCAAAAAGATTAAAGTTTTGTCCGAGAAAAACCCGGCCGATCTTCCGTGGAAAGATCTCGGCGTGGAAGTAGTAGTGGAATCGACCGGACTCTTCCGCGACGCGGAAAAGGCCGGCGCGCATCTGAAGGGCGGCGCCCAGAAAGTGATCATTTCCGCTCCGGCCAAAGGCGGGGTCCCCACCTTCGTGCTGGGAGTGAACGAAGACTCTTTTGACGCGTCCAAGGATACGATCGTGTCCAACGCTTCCTGTACGACGAATTGTATCGCTCCCGTGGTGAAGGTGATTCAGGATACGCTGGGAGTCGAACGGGGATTAATGACGACCATACATTCCTACACGAACGATCAGAAAATATTGGATTTGCCGCATAAAGATCTGCGCCGCGCCCGCGCCGCCGCGATTTCCATGATTCCCACGACGACCGGAGCGGCGAAGGCGGTCGGGTTGGTCATGCCGGAACTGAAAGGGAAAATGGACGGCTTGGCGATTCGCGTGCCCACGCCTACGGTTTCTCTCGTTGACGTGGTACTGCAGGTGAAAAAGGAAGCAACGAAGGACGAAGTCAATTCATTGCTGGAAGAGGCGGCAAACGGAAAGCTGAAGGGAATCCTGGGAGTGAGCCGGGAAGAACTGGTTTCGGTTGATTACAAGAAGAATCCCTTATCTTCGATCGTCGACGCCGGCCAGACGTTCAGTTCCGGGAGTATGGTAAAGATCCTTTCGTGGTACGATAACGAATGGGGCTATTCGTGCCGCATCCTGGATTTGATTAAGTACATGAATAAATAACGCCGATTCGGAGGACGTATGAAAAAAAGAACACTCAAGGATATCGAGCTGAACGGGAAACGGGTAATTGCGCGCGTTGATTTCAATGTGCCCTTACAGGAAGACGGATCGATCAGCGATGATGCCCGTATCCAGGCGGCGCTGCCGACTATTCGCTATATTCTTGAGCAGAATCCGGCTAAGCTCATTTTAATGAGCCACCTGGGCCGGCCGAAAGGGAAAGCGGATGATTCTCTGCGGATGGATCCGGTTGCCCGGCGTCTTTCCGAACTTTTGGGAGAAAAAGTAGAAAAGACCGAGGATTGTGTCGGTCCCGAGGCGGAGAAAAAAATACGGGAAACAGGTGCGCGGGTCGTGGTGCTTGAGAATCTCCGGTTCCATCCGGAGGAAAAAGCGGGGGACAAGGAGTTCGCGCAGAAGCTGGCGTCCTACGCGGACGTCTACGTCAACGACGCATTCGGAACGGCGCACCGGGCCCACGCGTCCACCACGATCATTGCCCAGTACCTGCCTTCGTGTCTCGGGTTCCTGATGGAAAAGGAAGTAAAATTCCTTTCCTCCGCGCTCAATCCTCAAAAACCTTACGTGGTGATCCTCGGCGGAGCGAAAGTGTCGGACAAAATCGAAGTGATTTCTCAGCTTATGAAGAGCGCGGACACGATTCTGATCGGCGGGGCGATGGCCTATACTTTTTTGAAAGCAAAAGGTGAATCCGTGGGCGCCTCGCGGGTGGAAAATGAAAAACTCGAGGTTGCGGCGCATATCTTGCAGGAGGCCGGACAGAAGGGCGTGAAGATCGTGCTTCCGGTCGATCACCTGGTCGTGGAAAAGCTTGATGCGCCGGCAAGTGCCAAGACCGTTGAGAGCATTCCCGAACAGACAATGGGGGTGGATGTGGGCCCGAAGACGGTGGAGCTGTTTGAAGCCGAACTGAGAAATGCGAAAACAGTACTGTGGAACGGGCCGTTAGGAATATTTGAAACTGCCGAATACGCCGCCGGAACGGAAAAAATTGCCGGATTCTTAGGGAAATTGAAAGAGGCGGTAGTGATCGTCGGCGGAGGAGATTCAGCCTCGGCGGCGAAACAGTTTCGGGTGGCTCACCAATTGAATCACGTGTCGACCGGCGGCGGGGCATCACTTGAATTCCTTGAGGGGAAAACGCTTCCCGGGATTGCCGCGGTCGCGGAAAAAGAATAACGCGAAAGGGAAGGGAATAAAATGAGAAAACCGCTGATTGCAGGAAACTGGAAAATGCATAAGATCGTATCGGAAGCGGTTGAATTAACGAAGAATATCGTTCAGGGGGTTGCGGATGTTTCCGCGGCGGATGTGCTGGTGTGTCCTCCGTTTACCGCGCTGGCCCCGGTATATAAAGAGCTTGAATCAAGTTCGGTGCAGCTGGGTGCGCAGAACGTGCACTGGGAAACACAAGGCGCATTTACCGGGGAAGTTTCTCCTCTTATGGTGAAAGATGCCGGGTGTGAGTATGTGATTGTCGGGCATTCCGAACGCAGACAGTACTTCGGGGAGACTGATCAGACGGTCAATAAAAGGCTTAATGCCGTGCTGGGCGTCGGACTCATTCCCGTGCTTTGTATCGGGGAGAGTTTGCAGGAACGCGAAGCGGAGCAAACCTCTACCGTGATTGAAAAACAGCTCCGGGACGGGTTGAACGGTATTTCGGAAGAGGACGCGCGGCAGATGGTCATTGCCTATGAGCCGGTGTGGGCGATCGGTACCGGGAAAACCGCGACGCCGGAGCAGGCCGGAGAAGTGCATCACGCGATACGCGCCTGGCTGAGCGAAGCGTATTCCCAGGAATGCGCGGCGGGCATCCGGATCCTTTACGGAGGCAGCGTCAAACCCGGGAATATCGGGGAGTTGATGACAAAAGAAGATATCGACGGTGCGCTTGTCGGCGGAGCTTCGCTGACCGCCGATTCGTTCGTGGGAATCGTAAAGAACGCGATACAATAGCCATGTATACTTTTTTCTTTTTCCTTCACATTCTGGTAGTGATTTGCCTGTTGGCTGTGATTTTAGTTCAGCGCGGCCGAAGCGGCGGCCTGGTCGAGGCGCTTGGGGGCGTAGAATCGATATTCGGTACCAAGACCAGCAGTTTTTTCGTCAAGGCGACCGTGATTTTGGCAATTCTTTTTTTTGGAACCTCGATTACGCTGGCGTATCTTTCCAAAGAGCGGGGCCGGTCACTGATGAATCGGGTTCCGGCGTCGGTGTCTCCGGGCGAGAAAACCGGCCAAATTCCCGCAGCCGAAGAAGAAACTTTTCCTTCGACCACTTCCGGCACAGGCGCCCCAGAGGATACGGCAAATGAGGTCCGGCAACACCAGGAAAATTCTGCATCCGAAGCTGAGTGAATTCCGGGACCGGTGAAATATTCTTGACATAATTTCTTCCCTATGTTAAATTAAGAAAAAATGAAAAGGTTTCTGGCAATTCTTTTCTTCTCCGTTTTTCTTTCCTTACCCGCCGCGCACGGGCAGACCAGTGATGCGATGCAGGAACAGGCCCGTCAATACCGCGAGGCAGGATATCGTCATCAAAGCGCAGGGGACCTTCAGCGGGCGCTTCAGTACTATCAGAAAGCAGTGCAGATGGATCCCACCTACGCGGAAGTCGTGAATGATTTGGGCGTGGTCTATGAGGCGATGGGGGATCTGGGACGCGCGGAAGAATTATACAAAAAGACATTAACTATTGATTCTTCGTATTTACCCGCTTACACGAACTTGGCGTTTCTTTACGAGAAAAAGGGAGATGTGACCGAAGCGACGTACTATTGGAAAAAACGTTACGAACTGGGGAATAAAGGCGAATATTGGCGTGAGGTCGCCCGGCAGCATCTTCTCCGGCTCGGCACATATCCCCAGATCCGGCAGGAAATGCTCGAGAAAAAGGCGGCTCGTCTCTCGAAAGAGATGGTGTATCAGCGTGAACAAAAACGCTTACAGAGGAACCAGGAAGCGAAATTACATTATGACATCGGCACCAATCTCGTGATCAACGGCGATTATTCGCAGGCGCTCAAAGAATTTCGAACCGCTCTCGCCACCAACCCTCCGGATAAGGAATTGATGGAAAAGATCACCGATGCTTATCAAAAAACGGAACGGATCTATATCCGGGAACAGGCGCTTCACGATACGGAGGAAGCGTTGAATTCGATAAAAGACGAAGATTTCCTTGCGGCAGGAGAAAAACTCAAGGATGCGCTTTCAGCCGTGTTCCGTATTGCCCGAGAAGAACAATAATATACCAGCCTTTTTCACTTTTAAATCAAATGGTTTTCTTTCTTCAGGCAGCGTAATGTAAAGGAGGCCCTTAACCGTAGCGGATTCTTTCTCTTCTGCGCGACGTTCGCGTGTCCCTGAGTATTTCTGACCTCCATGTCAAAACAAAAAACCATTTATCTCCTCGACGGGACTTCGTTATGTTATCGTGCGTTTTACGCGCTCCGGCTTTCAAATTCAAGGGGGTTTCCCACCGGAGCCGTATACGGGATGTATCAAACGCTCAAAAAAATAATCGATAAATATCATCCGGAGTATCTCGCGGTCTGCTTCGATGTGTCCCGCAAAACGTTCCGTACGGAAAGATACGAGCAGTATAAAATTCAGCGGCCTCCCTTGCCCGATGAATTCAAAATGCAGATTCCGATAATTAAAAAAATGATTTCACTGTTGGGTTTGCGGATCGTAGAGAGGGAAGGATTTGAGGCCGATGACGTGATCGCTTCTCTTGCCGAAACGGGCAGGGAGCAGGGAGGCAAGGTGGTAATCGTCAGTTCGGATAAGGACATGTACCAGCTTCTGGATAATGAAAAGGTCATTATTTACTCGCATCAGAAGGATGAATTTATTTCCGAAGGTTCATTCAGAAAAAAATGGGGATTCGCACCGGTGCGGATGATCGACTATCTGTCACTGGTCGGTGACAGCTCCGATAACGTTCCCGGGGCGAAAGGGATCGGGAAAGTCGGTGCGAAAAAACTGCTGAAAGAGTATTCTACGATCGAGGATATTTTCGCCAGGATTGATCAGGTGCCGGCGAGGACTCGGACCCTGCTGGAAGAGAGCAGGGACGATATTCTGCTCAGTAAAGAATTGATCACCCTTCAGCCGTGTGAAATGAAGCTTACGCTTAAGGATCTGCGCGTACAGGATCCCGACGCGGAGGAATTGTTTCACTTGTTTCAGGAAATGGAGTTCAAAAAACTGCTTAAGGATCTGCCGCGGACCGGGAAGGCTTTTGTACCGGAAGTGAAGTCGGGTGTTCCGGAAACGCTGTTTTCCCGCGTCGGGACCATTGCCTTGTATTTCACGCGGGAAAAAGGATTCGTGTACGATCCCGCGGATGAGTGCGTACGGGAAGATTCCCGTCTTTCCGTGGAGAAAGCGGTGCTGCGGACGCGGCGGGGAAGCCTCTCATCCTACGGGGTAAAAGAACAAATGAAATTCCTTGATGCTGCCTGCGCCGAGCGGGTGAGTTTCGACGTGAAGATCGCCGCCTATCTGCTTTCGCCCGAATCGGGCGGGTACGACCTTTCAAGTCTCGCGGCGCGCTATCTTGAAATGCAGACGGGGGAACTGCCCCCGGCACACTATCCCTATTTTATCGGGCGGCTTACGTCTGTTTTTCAAGATGAACTGAAGAAACAGGGGCTAGATGAATTGTTTTCCGAAGTGGAAATGCCGCTGGTCGGCGTGCTCGCGCGCATGGAATCCCACGGGATTTCCGTCGATATTTCGATGCTGAAAAAACTTGAGACAAAGGTGAGTACGCGGGCACGGGTTCTGGAAGAAGAGATCTTCTCCGCCGCCGGACATGAATTTAATTTGAATTCTCCGGCTCAGGTGCAAAAAGTTTTTTTCGAAGAGCTGGGCATCCCTCCGGTCAAAAAGACAAAAACCGGGTATTCCACCAATGAGGAGGTCCTTACTAAACTCTCTCCGTCTTTTCCCATCGCGGAGTCCCTGCTGGAATTCCGCCAGTTGAATAAATTGCGTTCCGCGTATCTTCAGCCGTTAATCCGGCAGGTAAAAGAAGGGAAGGGGAAGCTGCACACGACTTTTCATCAGACTTCCACCCAGACCGGCAGGCTCTCCTCGGCGTCGCCGAACCTGCAGAATATACCTGTAAGGGGCGAGTTCTCCTTTCTCTTGAGAAAGGCTTTCGTCCCCTCGTTTCCTGAAGGCTATTTACTTTCCTGCGATTATTCGCAGATCGAACTCAGAATTCTCGCCCATTTTTCGCAGGATCAGCGGCTGATGGATGCCTTTCGTACCGGTGCGGATATTCACCGGTATACGGCGTCGTTGCTGTTCGGGAAGCCGCAGGAAAAGGTTACCGCCCAACAGCGGGGAGTTGCCAAGCGGGTGAATTTCGGTATTCTTTACGGGATGAGTTCCTTCGGCCTCTCCCGGGAATTGAAGATCAGTCCTCAGGAGGCACAGCGGTTCATTGATGAGTATTTTGCCCGCTATCCCGGAGTGCAGGAGTTTATTGACCGTATTTACGCCGAAACGGAAACGCGGGGGTATGTGCGTACGCTGAGAGGGAGGAGACGCGCGCTGCCGGATATTACGCATCGCAATCCGCACGTACGGGATTTCGCCAGACGACAGGCAGTAAATACCCCGATTCAGGGCACCTCCGCGGATCTCATCAAATGTGCGATGGTGAATATCGACCGGCAGATGCGGCAGCGCCGGCTCACGGGAAAATTAGCGATTCAAATACACGATGAATTGGTGTTTGATATTCCGAAGGAAGAACTTCGGGAAACTGCCCGGCTCGCGCGTACCTGCATGGAAGAAGGGCTGCAGTTACGGGTTCCGGTAGTCGCGAATGTGAAATACGGGCATAATTGGGCCGACATGGAAACACTGAAATGAGGACGCCGCTTCCATATGATGCCGGAGAAGGAGTGTGCGGGCGATGACGGTAGTCGGTCTTACCGGCAGTATGGCTTCCGGGAAAAGTAAGGTCGCGGCGCAGTGGGCGCGGCGGGGAGCCGCCGTGTTCGATGCCGATGATTGCGTGCATCGGCTGTATGCCGCATCCGGAAGCGAAGTGATGAAACAAATTGCGCAAGTATTTCCGCAGGCCTGCCACAAGGCAATAATTGACCGGGATATCCTGAGGAAACTGGTCTTTGACCGGCCGGAAAATATGAAAAAGCTGGAAGAAATCGTGCATCCGGCGGTGCGCGCGGAGTTATGCCTGTGGATACGGCAACAGAGAGCGCAGGCGCGCACGGCGGTGGCTGAAGTCGCGTTGCTGTATGAAAAAGATTGGCAGGGGTTGTTCGATAAAGTCGTAGTGGTGTGCGCGGATCGTCCGCGGCAGCTGGAGCGTATCCGGAATATGCTGAACTGTTCCCGGGAAGATGCCCGCCGCCGCTTAAGTTTTTTTCTGTCCGATGATGAGAAAAGGACTCTTGCGGATTATGTGATCGAGAATGACGGAAATGAACAGGATTTGCTGCACAAAGCGGATACTGTATGGGAACAAATAAAAATCAATGCGTAAGTGTTTCCTTCGGCGTGAGATCCGCGGGGACACGAATTTAAGGAGGAGCTCGTATGAGTACAAGTATTGATCTTGCGAAGTTGAAAGGGATGAAGATCTCGGAACTGGCGAAGATGGCGAAAGACCTGAAGGTGAACGGGATCAGCGGATTAAAAAAACAGGAGCTGATTTTTAAGGTTCTGCAGGCGCAGGTAGAAAAAGAGGGGCTTATGTTCGGCAGCGGTGTGCTGGAGGTCTTACCGGAAGGGTTCGGCTTTTTGCGCTCTACCAACTACAATTATCTGCCGTCGCCCGATGATATTTACGTGTCGCCTTCGCAGATTAGAAAATTTTCATTGCGCACGGGTGACACGGTCAGCGGCCAGATACGTCCGCCGAAAGACAATGAAAAGTATTTCGCCCTGCTCAAAGTCGAGGCGGTAAATTTTGAGCATTCGGAAGAAGCGCGCAACCGTGTTCTTTTCGATAACCTTACGCCGATCTATCCCAAAGAACGGTTTATTCTGGAGACTACGCCGGAGGAGATGTCGAGTCGGATTCTCGACTTGCTTTGTCCCATCGGCAAAGGACAGCGGGGATTGATCGTTGCGCCGCCCTACAGCGGGAAAACCGTCCTTCTTCAGCGGGTGGCCAACGCCATTATGAAAAATTATCCGGATGTGATCCTCATGGTGTTATTGATTGACGAGCGGCCCGAAGAAGTGACGGAAATGAAGGTGACCGTGAACGGAGAAGTGATGAGTTCGACCTTTGACGAGCCGGCTCAGCGCCATGTGCAGGTCGCCGAAATGGTGCTGGAAAAAGCCAAACGTCTGACCGAACATAAAAAGGATGTGGTCATTCTCCTTGACAGTATTACCCGTCTCGCCCGGGCCTACAATCTGGTCGAGCCTCATTCGGGCCGGATTCTTTCCGGGGGAATTGATTCCAACGCCCTGCATAAGCCGAAAAGGTTTTTCGGCGCGGCCCGCGCCCTCGAAGAGGGCGGGTCTCTGACGATCCTTGCCACCGCCCTGATCGATACCGGATCGAGAATGGATGACGTGATTTTCGAGGAGTTTAAAGGGACCGGAAATATGGAAATTACCCTTGACAGAAGCATATTTCAGAGGAGAATATACCCTTCGATTGACATCAAAAGGTCGAACACCAGAAGGGAAGAATTGCTCATTCATCCCGATGAACTGCAGCGGATTTGGGTGCTCCGTAAAGCCCTGAATGAGCTGAACTCGACGGAGGCGCTGGAGTTGCTGATCGAAAAGCTGTCCAAAACCAAGAATAACGTGGAGTTTCTGCTTACGTTGAACAAAAGCAAATAAGCGGCAGTGCCCGGTGCCGATCAGGTACGCGGAAATAGAGGAGGTGAACGCAGTGAAAGAGAAAGGACATCCGAAATATGAACAGGCGACGATTGTATGTGCCTGCGGGAATTCAGTGCATACAAGATCGACGAAAAAATCCATTCACGTCGAGATATGTGCAAAATGCCATCCTTTTTTTACGGGAAAACAGAAATTTGTCGATACCGAAGGGCGTGTTGATAAATTCCTTAAGAAATACGGCAAGAAAAAATGAGGTCATTTTTTGTCCCGTGCGAAGAAAATACGGATCTGCACCGGGGGAGAATAACCGGAGAGACCCGGATGTCCGCGGGGGGAGTCTTCCGGAGATAATCCGGAGATGCGTTGCGGGCGAATTTCTGTGTAGAGTATGTTTCGCATCTTTGGAGTATGAAGGATGATAAACTTCGGCAAGTTCCGCGAAGAATATGAAGTTCTTGCCCAAGAACTTGCGGCCGAAGAGGTATTTAAAGACCGCGAACGGTACGTAAGCCTTTCCAAACGCTTCTCTTTCCTTGAGCGCGTTCTCCAGCTCGTCGACGAACGCGAACGGATGCTGCGAGAGCAGGATCAGCTGAAAAAGATGATTGCCGACGAAGGTGAGGACGAAGAAATGAAAACAATGGCAAAAGACGAACTGCCTCATCTGGAAGAAAAGGCAGCCGCATTGGAGGAGGATCTGGAGGAAATGATCTTTCAGCAGGATGAGCCGGAGCGGGATTTGATTTTCGAAATACGTGCCGCCGCCGGAGGAGACGAAGCCACGCTCTTTGCGGGTGATTTATTCAAAATGTATTCCCGGTACATCGAAGGAAAAGGATGGAAACAGGAAGTCTTGAGTTCGCATGAAACAGAGGTCGGAGGCCTGAAAGAAATCAATTTCTCGGTGAAAGGGGAGGGGGTCTTCTCTCATTTGAAGTTTGAGAGCGGCGTGCACCGCGTGCAGCGGGTGCCGGCGACGGAGTCCGGAGGGCGTATCCATACTTCTACCGTGACCGTGGCAGTGCTCATTGAGCCCAAAGAGATCGAATTCCGTTTGAACCAGGAAGATTTGAAAATAGAAACTTTCCGTGCTTCGGGACGGGGCGGGCAGCACGTGAACGTGACCGATTCGGCGGTGCGCATCACCCATTTGCCGACGCACACGACGGTCAGCTGTCAAGATGAACGTTCGCAGATTAAGAACAGGGAAAAAGCGATGCGGGTGATCAAGGCGCGGGTGCTGGAGAAAAAAGAGCGCGAGGAAGGGAAAAAGCGGGGCGATATCCGGCGGACGCAGATCGGGAGCGGTGAACGGAGTGAGAAAATACGCACGTATAATTTCCCCGAACGGCGCGTGACCGATCACCGGATTAATTTTACTCTGTATCGGCTGGAGGCCGTGCTTGAAGGCGATCTCGACGAAATCATAAAGAAACTGAGGAAAGCGGACCGGCGCAAGAAATATGAATCTAAAGGACTGGCTTAAAGCCCAGCGGGGCGCGTTGTGTGAGAATGAGGTGCGGTTTGTATGGGATGTGCGTTTCCCGGAGGAGGCGCTGCCGGTTCTCGGCGATGTTTCCCTGAGCCGGATACAACTGGACGTGTGCAACGAGATTGTCCGGAGGAAGCGGGCAGGGACGCCTCTGCCTTATATTTTGGGAAGGGAAATGTTTTATGGTTTGATGTTCGAGGTGAACTCTTCCGTTTTGATCCCGCGTCCCGAAACGGAAAGGATCACCGAACGGGCGCTGGCCTGCGCGGGTGACGGAATGCAGGTGCTCGATCTGTGTTCCGGTTGCGGCAATATCGCCGTCGTGCTCAAGACCCATCTTCCCGGCCTGCGGGTGTACGGTGCGGACAGTTCTGCGGAAGCCCTGGAGGTTGCCGCGGCAAATGCGCGCCGGCACGGGGTGTCGATCGACTGGATACATGCCGATTTGTTTTCCGGTGTGCGCGGGAGGAGGTTCGATCTCATTGTGTCCAATCCTCCTTACGTGGCTCCGGAGGAAATCAGGGGGACGTTATGCGCCGAGCCCAGGAGCGCGCTCGACGGCGGCCGGGAAGGAA
Source organism: Candidatus Omnitrophota bacterium (assembly GCA_014729775.1). Taxonomy (GTDB): domain Bacteria; phylum Omnitrophota; class Gorgyraeia; order Duberdicusellales; family 4484-171; genus WJJJ01. The sequence goes on from WJJJ01000007.1 coordinate 152,486, forward strand.
CAGCGATGATCGACCGCATACTGCGGGATGCCCCGGCCTTTTTGAAAAAAAAGGGACACCTTATCCTTGAAATCGGGTATAATCATAAAGAGTATGTGGCCCGGCAGGTTTCGCGAGCAGGATGTTATTCCGTGAAAGAATGGATCGTGGATTATGCCGGTATTTCTCGCGGAGTAGTCCTCCAGCATCACCAAGAGAGGAAATATGGATAAATTTATCGTGCAGAATTCTTCTTTACGCGGTACCGTTTCCATCAGCGGCTCCAAGAATGCCGCGCTGCCGATGATGGCGGCTTCATTGTTAACCGACAAAACATGCGAGTTCCACCGGGTACCGGATTTGATGGATATCAGGACGATGGGTAGAATACTCGAAGTGCTGGGGAAAAAGGTGGAATTCCGGGCCAAAAAGCTTGTGATCCGGCCGGGAAGCGGAGCGCTTCGTTCGAGCGGTCTGGCTCCCTATCAATTGGTGCGCACCATGAGGGCTTCTTTTTGTTGTTTGGGGCCGCTGCTCGCCAAAAACAAAAAGGCGAAAGTCGCCCTGCCGGGCGGGTGCGCGATCGGCGTGCGGCCGGTCGATCTGCATCTGAAAGGATTACGAGAGCTCAACGCCCGCATCGAAGTGCAAAAAGGGTACTGTTTCGGTGACGGCAGTCAATTGAAGGGTGCGCGTATTTATTTAGGCGGTCCGTTCGGCTCCTCGGTGCTGGCCACCGCAAACGTGCTGATGGCTGCGGTGTTGGCGCGGGGCCGCACGGTAATCGAATACGCCGCCTGTGAACCGGAAATCAAAGCCTTGGCCGAAGTCCTGAAAAAAATGGGTGCCCGCCTCGAGGGAGCAGGAACGCCTCGTATCGAGATCGAAGGAGTGAGAACCCTTTGCGGCGTAGTGCATGAGGTGCCGCCGGACAGGATCGAAGCGGGGACGTTTATCGCCGCGGCGCTGGGAACGAAGTCGTCCATTGAACTGCAGGGAGTCGACGCGTCTCATCTTACTTCCGTGACGGAAGTCGTGAAAACGATGGGAGGAGCGCTTCAGTTCCGGGACGACCGCTGCCGGGTGCGGGCTCCCCGGACGCTTCGGCCGGTAAATATTACCACCCTGCCTTATCCCGGGTTCCCTACCGATCTGCAGGCCCAGTTTACGGTATGCTTGACTCTGGCCAAGGGTATTTCCCTGATTACCGAGAAGATCTATCCCGACCGTTTTATGCATGTGCAGGAGTTGAACCGGATGGACGCCAAGATTCAGCGGACCGGACCTTATGCGATTATTGAAGGCCGGCGCCGGCTATACGGAGCTGAAGTGATGGCGTCGGATCTGCGGGCCTCGGCGGCGTTGGTGATTGCCGGGCTCGCGGCTGAAGGGACGACTGAGATACTCCGCGTGTACCATATAGACCGCGGATATGAGCACATCGAACGGAAATTGAGGAAACTGGGAGCGAAGATCCGCCGGATAAAGTGATATGAAAATTCTGGTCATTGATAATTATGATTCTTTTACCTACAACCTTGTGCAGTATCTGCAGGAGCTCGGCGCACGCACCGTCGTGTACAGGAACGATGAGGTTTCCGTGGAGCAGGCCCGAAAAAAAAGAATCGATAAAATCGTGATTTCCCCGGGTCCGGGCCGTCCTGAAAGTGCGGGGATTAGCTGTGCGCTCATAAAGGAAATGTATTCACATATTCCGATATTAGGAGTCTGTTTAGGGCATCAGTGCATTGGGCAGGTATTCGGCGGAGAAATCGTAAAATCGGGTAAAATAATGCACGGCAAGACGTCCCAGGTATTTCATCACGGCCGGGGGCTTTTTCACGGAATTCCCAGTCCCTTTACCGCGACCCGTTATCATTCCCTGGTGATTTCCCGCAATAATTTTCCGGTCAATTTAACCGTGACTGCGCGGACGAAGGACGATACAATAATGGGAGTGAAAGAAAAGACCAATCCTTTATTCGGAGTCCAGTTTCATCCGGAGTCCATCCTCACGGGTGAAGGAAAAACTCTCCTGAATAATTTTCTGAAAATATGATACGAGAAGCATTGCATCGTCTGGCGGAAGGAAAATCTCTCTCTTACGAGAAGACGCGGGAAGTGTTCGAGGAAATATTTGAAAAGAGGGCCTCGGCCGCGCAGATTGCCGCGTTTTTGTTCGGATTGAAACGGAAAGGCGAAACCGAACAGGAAATCGCCGCCGCGGCCGCCGTGGTGCGGAGTAAAGCCAGGAAAATTCTGATACGGGACAATTTGGTCGAGATCGACACGGAAGATGAATTCCTTGTCGACACCTGCGGAACCGGAGGTTCCGGAGTGGCCAAAGCGAATATCTCCACCGGGGTGGCCTTTGTGGTAAGTGCGGCCGGCGTGCGGGTCGCGAAGCACGGGAACCGGGCGATGTCTTCCGGATGCGGCAGCGCCGACGTGCTGGAAGCGCTGGGTGTCGATGTCAACGTGCCGCCCGAAATCATGGCCGATGCGATCCGTGCCACGGGAATCGGATTTCTTTATGCGCCGTTGTATCATCCTGCGTTAAAGGAAGTCGCCGGGATACGCCGGGAGATGGGCATCAGGACTATTTTCAATATTCTCGGTCCGTTGTGCAACCCGGCACAGGCAACGCATCAGCTGTTAGGGGTGTATCGAAAAGATCTTGTGCCGGTCATGGCCAGGGTGTTGAGACGGCTGGGGACAAAGAACGCGCTAATCGTATGGAGTGAGGATTTGAAAGATGAGGTGTCTCTTTCCCGGCCGACCTACGCGGCGCTGCTGCGCAACAAAAGAGTCCGCCAGTTTCTTATCCGTCCCGGTGATTTTAAATTAAAAAGAATGCGCAAGGTCCCTCCGGCGGTCAACGATGTCCGGACCAGCGCGCGGTTGCTGAGAGAAGTCTTTCGCGGGGAGCATAATCCGGCAAGGGATCTGATCCTGGCGAACACGGCAGCTTGTTTTCTTATGATGGGGAAGGTAAAAGAGTTGAAAGCCGGCGTGGATATGGCCGCCGAACTGATCGATTCCGGGGCGGCGGGGAAGAAGTTAAAGGAACTGAAAATATTCGTGGCGGATCATGCATAACGTATTGTCTCTTATTCTGGATGCGAAAAAGAAAAAGGTGGCGGTCTTGAAAAAGAACCGCCAGGCACTGAGGTCTTTAGTGAAAAAAGCGCCTGCTCCGCGATCTTTCAGCAAAGCGCTTCGCCGGGATAAAAAAATCTCTTTGATCGGGGAAATAAAGCAGGCGTCTCCGTCAGAGGGCATTCTGAGAAAAGAGTTCGATCCGTTCAAGATCGCCCAGGCATACGCAAAAGCGAAAGTGAACGCGATCTCCGTGCTCACCGAAGAGGAATTCTTTTTAGGGAAGCTCAGCTATATCGAGTCCATCAAGAAAAAGATGAACATTCCCGTCCTGCGAAAGGATTTCATCATTGACGAAGCGCAAATTCTGGAAGCCCGCGCGGCAGGCGCGGATTCCGTGTTGCTGATCATGTCGATTCTCAAAGAGGAGCAGTTTAAGAAGCTTTATGCGTTGGCAAAAGAATTGAAAATGGAACCACTGGTGGAGGTGCATACTGAAAAAGAGCTGAAGAAGGTCCTCCAGGTCGGGGTAGAGATCGTGGGAGTAAACAACCGGAACCTGCATACTCTGCAAGTTGATCTGAAAAAGACGGAAAAGCTCATGCCGTTTATCCCAGCTGATGTCGTCAAGGTAAGTGAGAGCGGAATTCATTCTTTGAAAGACGTACTGTTGCTCAAAGGGTTGGGAGTCAACGCGGTATTAATCGGCACCGCGTTTATGAAAGCCGATCAGATTGAAGAGAAAGTACGGGAACTCCATCCGGATAGAGAATAATGAAGGTCAAAATTTGCGGGATCACCAACGAACGGGACGCGCGCGCGGCAGCCTCCGAAGGAGCCGATGCCCTCGGATTTATCTTCGTGGAAAAAAGCCCGCGCTATATCTCTCCGGATGACGCCGCTTCGGTTATCCGGCAGATCGGTCCCTATGTGACCACGGTCGGGGTATTCGGGGATCATCCGGCCGAACAGGTGCGCGTGATTGCCGGGCGGACGGGGGTGTCAGTACTGCAATTTCACGGAAGCGAGAGCGCGGATTTTTGCCGCGGGTTTTCGCCCCGATGGAAGGTCGTGAAAACGGTATTTCCCCATCAGCGGCCTTACCGGCCGGCGGTTGCCGGGTATTCCGCGGACGCTTATCTGTGTGACGTGTTGTTCGAACAGAAAACGCGGGGTGTTTCCCGTCTTGCGCCGGATGCCTTGGAAGAGATCAAGGAGCTCATACGGGACGGGGTGCGGATCGTGATTTCCGGAGGGATTACTCCCGCGAACGTGGAAGAAATTCTTCCTCTACGCCCTTACGGGATTGATGTGTGCAGCGGAGTCGAACATGGTCCGGGGCAGAAAGATCCGGATAAGATGAAATGTTTGCTGAGCAAGGCGAGGCAATGACTATTCCCGACAAGAAAGGATATTTCGGACAGTTCGGCGGCCGGTTTATTCCGGAAACACTCTCCTGCTGCGTCGACGAATTGAACGAAGCTTATCGCGAAATAAAGAAGAACAAGGAATTCCGCGGTGAGCTGAAAAATCTGCTACATACGTTCGCCGGGCGTCCCACCCCGCTTTATTTCGCCGGCAAATTAAGCCGTCTGTTCGGTATCAAGGTGTATCTGAAACGGGAGGACCTGCTGCATACCGGCGCGCATAAAATTAACAACGCGCTGTCCCAGGCGCTGCTTGCGAAATATATGGGGAAAAAGAGGATCATTGCCGAAACAGGAGCCGGGCAGCACGGGGTAGCGGTAGCGACTGTCGCGGCGCTGTTCGGGTTCAAGTGCGACATTTTCATGGGGGAGGAGGATATCCGCCGCCAGAAAGTGAACGTGTCCCGGATGCGTATTCTGGGTGCCCGGGTGGTGCCGGTGTCGTCGGGGACAAGAACTCTGAAGGACGCCTGCAGTGAAGCGATGCGGGATTGGGTCACCCGCGTCAAAGATACGTATTATCTGGTCGGGTCTACGTTCGGTCCCCATCCTTATCCGCTGCTCGTGCGCGATTTCCAATCCGTGATCGGGAAAGAAGCGCGGAAACAGATCCTTCGCGAAACGGGACGTCTGCCCGAATATCTTATTGCCTGCGTCGGGGGCGGCAGTAACGCTATCGGCTTGTTTCATCCGTTCTTCAAAGACAAAAAGGTGGAATTTATCGGGGTGGAAGCCGGGGGGCTGGGCATCCGCCGGGAGAATTCGGCTTCGCTGGTAGCCGGGCACGTAGGCGTGTTGCACGGGACCAAGACCTACGTGCTTCAGGATAAATTCGGGCAGGTGAAAAACGCCCATTCCGTCGCGCCGGGACTTGATTATCCCGGGGTCGGACCTGAACATGCCCATTACGCGAAAAGCGGCCGTGCCCGGTACGTGGCCGTTTTAGATCGGGAAGCGCTGGAGGGGTTTTCTTTACTCTCCCGGCAGGAGGGAATTATCCCGGCGTTGGAATCGGCGCACGCAATTGCCTACCTGAAAAAAATAAAACCCAGACGGAAAAATGCCGTGGCGGTAGTCTGTTTGTCGGGGCGGGGGGATAAGGACCTCGATATTCTTCAGGAATATGAGCATGACGATTGAGGAAACGTTTCGTGTCCTAGCGGAAGAGAAAAAGCGGGCGTATATCCCGTATCTTCCCTGCGGATTTCCCACGCTTGCCCATACCGAAAAACTGATTTTGGCTCTGCAGGATGCCGGCGCGCACGTCATTGAACTGGGAATGCCGTTTTCCGATCCTCTCGCCGACGGGAAAATTATCCAGGATGCGACGGCGCAGGCCCTTCGCAACGGAATGAATCAAGACCGTCTCTTTTCTCTTCTGGAAAAAATAAAGGACCGGATAAAAATTCCGCTGGTAGTGATGACCTATTATAATCCCGTGTTTGCGTTCGGCGTGGAGAATTTCCTGAGCAGAATGAAACAGGCGGGAGTGGAAGGTCTGCTCGTCGTCGATCTTCCGATTGAAGAAAGCCGGGAGTATGTGCGTACGGCAGAAAGGTATGGGCGCACGCCTATTTTCCTGGCGACGCCCACGACCACTGCCTCCCGCCTGGAGAAGATCTTCGCGCTCGCGAAAGGATATTTGTACTATATCTCGGTGACCGGGATCACCGGACCACAGTCGCTCCCGGAGCGGGATCTGTCCCGGAGAGTCGGCCAGCTCCGCAAAAAAGCGGGACTTCCTGTGTGTGTCGGGTTCGGCATCCATACTCCTGCCCAAGTTCGCTCAATCGCCCGGTTCGCCGACGGGGTGATCATGGGGAGTGAATTGGTCCGCTTTATCGCTCTGCATTGGCAGAAAAAAGATTTTTTCTCCCGTTTTTCCCGCTACGTGCGCACGTTCGTGAAGGAGGTTGCCGGTCCTTATGTATAAAACGATAAGGATTGGCGGAGTTACGTTCCTTTTTTCTCCCCTGGCGCATATTGAAACGGCTTCTCTCGGTATCTTCCTCAAAACCGGCGCCCGCTTTGAACCTGCTCAACAGAAAGGTATCGCTCATTTCGTGGAGCATCTTCTTTTTAAGGGGAGTGCTTCCTGCAGTTATAAAAAAATAAAACGTGAGATTGAAGGGCGGGGTGGAGCGCTGAACGGGTTCACTTCTCAAGAGATGACCGCCTACTACGCCCATTTCCTCAAAAAAAATTTGAAATCGACCCTGCCGATTTTGCTCGATATGGTGTTCTTTCCCTTATTCAAAGAAAAAGATATCCGGAAGGAACGCAACGTGATTCTGGAAGAAATTAAGATGTACAACGATTTGCCTTCATCACGGGTGATCACGGTTCTTGATGAATTGCTCTGGAGAAACCATCCCTTAGGAACGGATGTGATCGGGGATGAGGCTTCGGTCGCGAGGATCCGGCGTTCTGACTTAATCCGGTTTCATAGAAAATTTTACCGCAACAGTAACGTCGTAGTTTCATGCAGCGGAAATTTCAGCGAAGAACAGTTGATGAAAATGCTGGTTTCGAAACTCCCTTCCCTCCGCCGCGCGCGGATGCCGCGCGCCTATCCTCCGCGGCGTCTGGGTTCGTTGCGGGTCTCCGTGGAAAGCCGGCCGCTGGAGCAGACGTACCTGTGTATAGGGTTTCGCGCCGTTCCCTGGGATCATCCCGCGCGGCCGGCCCTGGAGATTTTAAATGTGCTGCTCGGAGCAAACATGAGCAGCCGGTTGTTTGAGGAAGTCCGTGAGAAAAAGGGACTGTGTTATGATGTGTCTACCGAAGTCCGCAAATATCGCGACAGCGGCGGGTTTGTGATTCATTTGGGTTTGGATAAACGGAATCTCCTGGCGGCATTTCGGACTATCCTCAAAGAGCTGAAAAAAATATCCCGTATTCCCGTTCCTTCCAGCGAACTCGCCCGGGCCAAGGATTTCTATCTGGGGCAAGTAGCAATGGGATTGGAACAGCCCCAGGGAAGAATGTTTTACCAGGCAAAGAGCCATATTTCCTTAGGGAAAGTCGATTCCTTTGACGTACTGCGCCACACGATCGAGAAGGTGTCGCCGGGAGAGATTCGCCGGATGGCGGGAAGGGTGTTTGACCTGAAAAAAGCAGCGGTTTCCTGCGTGGGGAACGTACCGCAGAGCATTGAAGAGAGGCTGCGTAAGGTGATTCGGAAAGGAGGCTCTTATCGCTAAAGTACGTTCAGAAGCGGTAGAAAAAGCAATGACATGCGCGCAAGCCGCCGCGGAAAAGAAGGCGGTGGATCCGGTGGTGCTTGAGGTAAAGGGAGTCACCAACTTGTGCGACTATTTCGTGATTTGTTCCGGAGAAAGTGTTCAGCAGATGAAGGCGATTTATAAAGAAATTACAAAAGCTGCGAAGGACCGCGGATACAAAGTGCATCACGCCGATTACAACGAAGAGTCTCAATGGATGCTTATTGATTTTTTCGATGTGATCGTCCACGTGTTTTCAGATAAGGTGAGAGAGTTTTACGATTTAGAAAATTTATGGCGTGACGCGAAGAAGAAAAGGATTCCTAAAAAACAAAAAAAAACGTGAAAAGATATTGACATTTTTTTTTAAGTTTGTTAAATTGAAACTAGCGTGGTCAAACAGACATGATGTCGGAAAAAAAAAGGAGGTGATACATGGCGGTAAGGAAGAAAGCCACGAAGAAGTCGGCGCGGAAAAAGACAACGAAGAAAAAGACAACAAGAAAGAAAGCCGCAAAGAAAAAGACAACGAGAAAGAAGACAACAAGAAAGAAGACCGCGAAGAAAAAGAAGAGATAAGAAGCTCACGTGCATGAGTGCATGTGCTTCTTGAAATGCTTCTTTGGAATAAGCGAACACATACATAGAACGACAGCGAAGCATGAGCCCCGTCCCACAAAAAGGGACGGGGCTTTTTTCTATGGGTTCCCTTCCCGCGCGCCGCGGTGACTTCCCGGGAGCCCGAAAATTTCCCCCTGTCTCCTTCCCGCCTCGAGGGAATAAAACCCCCCGAAAACACTCGATTTTTTTGTGGTCTGTGGTATAATTGAGGCAATTTGAGGAGTGGAAATGTTTACCGGTATCATACGAGAAGTGGGGGTAATCCGCCGGAATGCGTCGGGGTCCGGTGCCGCCAGAGTGGAAGTGGAAGTATCCGCGGGCCTGGCGGCGGAGACGGATTTCGGTGAGAGCATTGCGGTGAACGGCGTGTGTCTTACGGCGGCGGGAAAAAATGACCGTACGCTTTGTTTCGACGCGGTCCAGTCGACCCTGAAGATGTCCAACTTGAAGCGGCTTAAAAAAGGGAGCCTGGTGAATATCGAACCGTCGCTGAGGATCAATGAAAAACTAGGCGGGCATTTTGTGCTGGGACACGTTGATGAAGAAGCAAAATTGCGCAGAATGATTCGGGGGACGGGTTTCCACCGGATGGAAATTCTTTTTTCTTCGAATGCGAGACCGTATCTGATTCCCAACGGTTCGGTTGCGATTGACGGGGTTTCTCTTACGGTGAAGTCCGTCCGGCCGCAGGTCTTTACGATCGACGTTATCCCCTTTACTTTTTCTCATACTAATTTACAATATAAACGTGCCGGAGATTGGGTGAATATCGAGTACGATTATCTTCTGAAGCGGCGGCCGCAGGAGAGTCCGTCGTGAGGGAAGCGTTTTTTTCAGCGGATTGAAAGAAGCCTCCGGGGGATGGCGCAGCTTGGCAGCGCGCAACGTTCGGGACGTTGAGGTCGTGGGTTCAAATCCCACTCCCCCGATGTTTTTTGAAAAGAAGCGAGCGAGGAGCGGGAAGCGGGAGGTCATCGCGGACCAATCGCCTAATACATTTTTGGATGTACTATAAGCCCTCCGGGTCCTCCGCGTGACCGCGGAGAGTACATGCAAATCCCGTTCGTTCGAATGACTACAGAAGCACAGAGGCGGTGAGATGAAGAAGGAAAGCCGGGGATTCTCTCTCTGGTCCCTTGGTGAAGGTGTGTACGTACTTTCTCGACGTTCATGAGCAAAAAGGGGTATCTAGGAATTGATTGGGGCGGGACCGTTCTGAAGTCAGGGGTGGTGACCGCCGGCGGTGAGTTAGTGCGGAAGGAAACCGTTTCTTCCCGAAGACTTGCCGAACCGGACTCCTTGTTTAAGTACGTCGCGCGTTTGCTTGATCGTTTCCAACGGTATCGTGTTGCCGGGATAGGGATCGGCGCGCCGGGAATACTGGATCCCCGGCGCGGACAGATCTATTCCCTGCCCAACGTTCCCGGATGGGAAAGGTATCCGTTGAAAGCCCGGCTTGAGCGCCGCTTCTCGCTACCGGTGTTTGTTGAAAATGATGTGAATCTTTTCGCGCTGGCGGAAGTACGGGTCGGCGCCGCCCGCGGAAAGGACAGGGTGCTTTATCTTACCTTAGGGACCGGTCTCGGCGGCGCGGTAATCTGGGACGGAGAGATCCTCGAAGGAAAAACGAGTGCGCTGGAAGTCGGCCATGTGCCTTTTTCCCCGAAGGGAAGACGCTGCGGTTGCGGCGCAGTCGGCTGTATTGAAACCTACGTGGGCAATAAATATCTTCTGCAACGGTATAATCGAATGAATAAAGCACATCCGGCGCAGGACGTCAAAGAGATTTATCAGCGTGCAATGCGAAAAGAGTCGCAGGCGTTGGCGTTATGGGATACTTTTGCTGTGCATCTGGGGAAATTCCTGAGGGGAATGATGAATATCTTCAATCCCCAGATGGTGGTGCTCGCCGGCGGCGTGTCCGGAGCTTTTCGTCTGTTCCGACCGAAAGTGCTGTCCGTGATCCGTCAGGAAGCGATGTGGCCGCACCTGGAGGATTTCACGCTTGTACGATCCAAACTGAAAGACGGCGGGATCCGGGGCGCGGGGATAATGGTCGCGGAGAAACTCGCGGCTCGCGGAGGCGGCAGGTGAGAAGAGTACTGTTTTTTTCTTTAGTGTCGGTGCTGCCGATCTTTCCCGCGGCCGCGCAGGAAAAAATGCAGCCGGTTGACATTAAAGGAGATCAAATCAGCTATCTCCATGATCAGCAAAAAGTCGTTGCCGAAGGCAACGTGGTCATGGGGTATCAGGATATCAAGCTCTATTGTGAAAAGGCCGTATATGATTCTAAGAGCCATCTTGCGCGCGTGCAGGGCGATGTGAAGATCGTCCGCGAAGGCACGACGATATACGGAGAAGATATCACCTACGATTTCGCTTCACAGGACGCACAAATAAACAATATAAGAGTGTCTGCGCCGCCTCTCTACGGAAAAGCCCGGAATGCCGAAAAACAGGGCGAAGAAAAATACGTCCTGAACCGCGGGTACCTGACGACCTGCGATCTTGAAGAACCCCACTACCGTCTTTCCGCTACGCACGTGACCATGTATCCCCAGGAAAAGATCGTCGCCCGGAACATGGTGATGAAAGTCGCCGAAATCCCGATATTCTATTTTCCTTACTATGCGCATTCGCTTAAGGATACTTCGTTCCCCGTGGAATTTATACCGGGAAAAGACAGTGAGTGGGGGTTATATCTTCTCGGCCGTTGGAGGTATTATCTCAATAAGCGCCAACGGGGCAAAGTGTTATTCGATTTCTACGAAGAACGTGGATTCGGAAAGGGGATTTCGCACGAAAGTGCCGGAACGCCGTTCGGAGACGCCGTGTTCAAGTTCTATTCGGTGGAAGACGATCTTTATCAACTGGAGAACCGGACGGAGTTATTCGATCAGTTCCCGGCACGCCGGTCGGTCCCGGACAAATACCTCGAAGATGACCGGTATAAAGCGCAGGTGTTCTATTCCTGGGATCCGAGCCCGGAGCTGTCACTGCGGGGCGAATTTAATAAATTCTCCGACAAATATTTCATGAAAGACTTTTTCGAAGAAGAATATGAAATCGAACCGCATCCGTTAAGCTACGGGTTGATCAATTACGGCTGGAATCATTCCTCGCTTTCACTGCTGGCGCAGAAACGGGCCAATTCCTTCTTTACCGAAACCGAATACCTGCCCCAGGCCGAATATAATTTTTTCCGTCAGCCGATCCTGGACGGGCCGTTTTACGGAGAATCGCAAACTTCCGTAGGATATCTGCGCTCCCGGCCGGTGCGCCCCGCCGATGACGTGCATGCCTTTCGCGCGTATTCTCATAGCGTGATAAGTATGCCCCAGAATATCCGGTGGCTCCATGTGGATCCGTTTGTCGGGATGTATGCCACTTATTATTCTCGCAACACGTTCGGCAAGGAGGATCTCTGGAGGAACGCGCCGGAAACCGGCCTGACGCTCAGCACAAAATTATTTCGTACCTGGACGGGCGAGTTTTCGATTTTCGGCCGGGAAGCGGAAGGGATCAGGCACATACTCACTCCTCAGCTGAAATACCATTATATTCATCCGCCGACGACGACCGCCGCCCATCTTCACCAGTTTGATTCAATCGACGATTTGAGCAGGAAGGAGAAAATTACTCTGGCCCTGGATAACAAAATCCGGGCAAAAAAGAACGACAAGGTGTGGGATTTCGTGTTTTTCTCTCCCGCGGTGGAGTACGATCTTCATCCGTCTACCGGGGGGAGCCGGTTCACCCGGCTCACGGCTGATCTGGAAGTGTATCCGCGCGAGGGTTTTTCATTGAACTCGGACGCCCGGTATGATTTCGTGAACAAAGCTTTTCAGGAGGCGAACGTGGCGGTGTCTTGGAGCGACGCCGAAAGCGACAAATACCGGGTGTCTTTCGGCCATCGTTACAGCAGAGATCAAAGTTCCCAGAGTACGATGCAGATGAGATACCAGCTTACGCCTAAATTCCAACTCCGGAATTATCTCCGGTACGAGTACAAAAACGGCGAGTTTGAAGAACAGCAGTATTCGCTGCGGACCGATCTTCACTGCTGGTGGATGGATGTGGGGCTGAACGTCGACAGAGAACGGGACATGACCTTTTGGGTCATGTTCAGGTTAAAAGCATTTCCGGACGTGCACGTAGGATTCGAACAATCTTATGACGGAGCGAAAGATGAGTACTAAATCGAAACAAAGCGGGAAGCAGCATCCGATTTGCGTGATTGGCGCCGGCCACGTAGGGTTGGTCGCCGCGGCATGTTTCGCCGAAATGGGGAACAACGTCGTGTGTGTCGACAACGACAAGAAAAAAATCGAAGGGCTCAAAAAAAAGAACATGCCTTTTTATGAACCCGGCCTGGAGCCGCTGGTGAAGAAGAATATGAGCAAGAAAAGGCTCCGGTTCTCGTCTTCTTTGTCCGGTTCGTTACGGTCCAGCGAAGTGGTTTTTATCGCGGTGGGCACGCCTCCCCAGGCGGACGGTTCGGCGGATCTTACCGCGCTTGAGCACGTGGCCCGGAATGTGGCTGATGCGCTGGATTCTTATAAATTAATCGTAGAGAAATCGACCGTTCCCGTGCAGACCGGACTGAAGATCAAGGAAACTATTTCGCGGTACCGGACAAAGGAGGGGAAGTTTGACGTCGCCTCCAATCCGGAATTCCTGCGGGAAGGAAAAGCGGTATACGATTTCTTCCATCCGGACCGAATCGTGCTCGGGGTGGAATCGGCGAAAGCGGAGCGGATACTGAAAGATATCTACCACGGATTCAAAGCCCCGATCGTGGTGACCTCGCTGGTGACCGCGGAGCTGATCAAGCACGCCTCGAACTCCTTTCTCGCCATGAAAATTTCCTACATGAACGCGGTGGCCCGGGTGTGCGACCTGTCGGGGGCGCAGGTGGAGAAAGTCGCGCAGGCGATGGGGTATGATCGGCGTATCGGAAAAGAGTTTCTCCGGTCGGGGATTGGATACGGGGGCTTTTGTTTTCCCAAAGACGTGGAAGCGTTCCAATACATCTCCGGGAAACTGGGCTATGAATTCAGACTGTTGCGGGAAGTAAAGGCGATCAACGACGGCCAGCCGGTATTTTTTCTGAATAAGATCAGAGAGCACTTGTGGGTATTGAAGGGAAAACGTATCGCGGTATGGGGATTGTCCTTTAAGCCCGACACCGATGATATGCGGTTTGCGCCGTCGGTCCCGCTCATAGGGGAGCTGCTGGCCGAAGGCGCCAGGGTGTATGCCTATGATCCGCAAGCTGCGAAAGAGGCCCGTCAGGTATTCAAGGACGTGCTTTCTCCTAAAGGAAATTTCGTGCTGTGTAAAACCGCCGAAGAAGCGGCGAGCCGGGCTGATTGCCTCTGTCTGCTTACCGAGTGGGAGGAATTCCGAACCGCCGACTGGAACAGGGTGAAGAGGAAGATGGCGTACCCTCTGCTGGCCGACGGCCGTAATATGCTAGATCCCGGGCAGGTGAAACAATGCGGTTTTCACTATATCGGGATCGGGAGGAAAGGATGAGCGCGCAGACCGAATTGATGCGGAAGATCGGGACCAAAAAAGCCAGGATTTGCGTGGTCGGGCTGGGGTACGTGGGGCTGCCGCTGGCGGTGGCGTTCGCCCGGAAAGGTTTTTTCGTGTACGGACTGGATAAAAAGCCGCAGCACGTCACTCACCTGAAAAAAGGCGAGCAGTACATCGTTGATGTTCCCCCGGAGCACGTGACGTCATTGATCCGCAGAAAGAAGTTCGCACCGACTACGGACGAAGAAGTGCTCAGGGACGCCGACGTGATTATCCTCTGCGTGCCTACTCCTCTGCGTAAAGTAAAACTGCCCGATGTGTCGTATGTGATGAAAGCGTCGCAGACCGTAGGGAGATATCTCCGGCCGGGGCAGCTGGTGGTATTGGAAAGCACTTCCTATCCGACGACCACGCGGGAGATCGTTTTGCCGGAGTTAAAGAAGAGCGGGCTTGAGGAGGAAAAGGATTTCTTTCTGTGTTTTTCTCCGGAACGGGTGAATCCGGGGGACAAGAAATTCCCGCTTGTCAAGATCACGAAAATCGTCGGCGGGCTTTCGCCGCGTTCGACCAAAATGGCGAAAACGCTGTACGGATATATCATTCCTAAGATATTCGCCGCGTCCAGTCCCGAAGTCGCGGAAACGTCCAAATTGCTGGAAAATACGTTCAGGCTGATCAATATCGCGCTGGTGAACGAGTTCGCGATGGTCTGCGAAAAACTGGGGATCCGTATCTGGGAAGTGATCGAGGCGGCCAAAACAAAACCGTTCGGCTACATGCCGTTTTCCCCCGGACCGGGGATCGGCGGACACTGTATCCCCACCGATCCCATTTTCCTTTCCTGGAAGGCGAAGAAACTCGGCTTCCGCACCAAGATGATCGATCTGGCGTCCTTCCTGAACCGGGAAATGCCGCGATATGTCGTCGACCGGGTGGAAAAAGCGCTGGTTGCCCGCAAAAGGCCGCTGTACGGGGCCCCTGTACTGGTACTGGGTGTCACTTACAAAAAAGACGTAAAAGACCTGCGGGAATCTCCGGCGTTGGAAATTATCGAGGAGCTCCAGTCCCGCGGTGCAAAAACCCAGTACTCTGATCCCCTGCTCCCCTTTTTAAAAATTAAGGAGATCGATCTGCGCAACGTGAAACTTACGGTGAAAAACATTAAGGAATATGCGTGTGTGATTATTGTGACCGATCATTCCGCGGTGGATTACGCGCGTCTGCAGAAACACGCGCAGATGATTTTCGACACCAGGAACGTGTACCAAAAAGCATATGAGAACGTGGAAGTGCTGTGAACGGCAGCGGCGGAGAATATGGGACGGAAAATACTGATTACCGGCGGAGCGGGGTTTATCGGTTCTCATTTGTGCCGTGCCCTTCTTTCCCGCGGGGACCACGTTCTTTGCGTGGATAATTATATCACCGGCGCGAGAGAGAATATCGAAGACTGCCTTCCGCACGAGAACTTTTCTTTGCGGGAACATGATATTTCGGAACCGATGTACGTCAAAGGCGGTCTGGACTGGGTGCTGCATTTTGCCTCGATCGCCTCGCCCAAAGAATATCTCGCCTATCCGATCAAAACTCTGAAATCAGGCCTGCTGGGCACTCACAACTGTCTGGGCATCGCCAAGGAGAAGGGCGCGCGGTTTTTGCTGGCGTCGACTTCGGAAGTATACGGCGATCCCGCCCGGCATCCCCAGCCCGAGGAATACTGGGGGAATGTCAATCCCATCGGCGAACGGTCCTGTTATGACGAAAGCAAACGGGCTGCCGAGGCGCTCACCTACGCCTATTACCGCCAGCATAAGGTGCAGGTAAGTGCGGTAAGGATTTTTAATACCTACGGACCGCACATGCAGGTCGACGACGGCCGGGTCGTGTCCAACTTTATCGTCCAGGCTCTGCGGGGGCAGAAGGTTACGGTATACGGGAAAGGTTCCCAGACGCGTTCCTTCTGTTACGTGGATGATCTCGCCCGGGGGATCCTGGCGGTAATGGAAACCGAGTACGCGCCGCCGCTGAATATCGGAAATCCGCAAGAGTACACCATCGAGGAACTCGCCCGGCAGGTGTGCGTGCTGACCGGCAGCGGAAGCGCGCTGGAATACGCGCCGTTGCCCGCCGATGATCCTGTTCGCCGCCGGCCGGATATTTCGAAAATACAGTCGTTGTGCGGCTGGCAGCCGGAGGTGTCCCTGCAGGATGGACTTCAAAGGACGATTGAGTATTTCAAAAATAAACTTTCCAAAAGATAAGGAAATATGTTTCGGGAAACCGCGGGCAGATCTATATTAAAAGCATTCTCCTGGCGCGTTTCGGGTACGATCGCGACCGCGGGGATCGTGTATTTTTTTACGGGCAGGATCAAAGTTGCCGCGGTGGTCGGCGGGTTTGAGTTCATTGGAAAAATGCTCATCTTTTTTCTGCACGAACGGTTCTGGGATAAAGTTCCTTACGGACGCAAAGAGATCGTTCCGTTCGTGGTGTGGTTCACCGGTCTTCCGTCTTCGGGAAAAAACGCGGTCGCGGATGAAGTCCACCGCAGGCTGAAGGAAAAAGGATTCACCGCCGAGCGTTTATCCGGAAGCCGGCTGCGGTCATTGCTGCCGGAAACGGGATTCTCAGAAGAAGCCCGTAACACCCACATCCGGCGGGTGGGGATTCTGGCCAGTATTCTCGAAAAGAACAAAGTGACGGTGATCGCGTCGTTTGTTTCTCCCTATGCCGAGAGCAGAAAATTTGCGCGCGGTCTGTGTAATAATTTCATTGAAGTATATGTCGCCACGCCCCGGCCGGAGTGCGAAAAGCGGGACACGCAGGGGCTGTACGCCAAAGCGCGAAACGGGCAGGTCGAAAATTTTACCGGAGTGAACGCGCCCTACGACGTGCCCGCCCATCCCGAAATAATTATCAATACCGCCGAATCCCCGCCCGAAAAGTGCGCCGACGCCGTGATGGATTTTCTTTATAAACGGAAGTGGCTCCAATAATGCGCTTATCTTCTCAGGATCTTGAATTTTTATTGGAGACGGCGCAGGCCGCGGGGGATGAGATTATGCGGGTATACGCGTCCGCGGACGCGCGGGTGGAGTACAAGGACGACGAGAGTCCGCTGACGCGCGCGGATGCGCGGGCTCAAGAGGTGATCGTTTCCCGGCTGCGTCAACGTTTTCCGTCGATCCCTCTCCTTGCCGAAGAACAGGCCAATCCCGAATACTGCCGCCGGAGTGAATGGGAATATTTCTGGCTGGTTGATCCGCTAGATGGAACCAAGGAATTCTTGAACCGCAACGGGGAGTTTACGGTAAACATCGCGTTGATCCGCGGCCAGCAGCCGTATTTCGGCATCGTTGGGGTGCCGGCCAGGGCAGAGAGGTATTACGCCGGAGGAGGATATCCGGCGACAAAACGTACAGGCGACGGCCGGGAATACGTGCTTAAGGTGCACGCCGCGTTGCGCACGCCGGTGAGAGTGGTGCGCAGCCGTTCCCATCCCCGGCCGGAGGAAGTACATCTGGTGTCCGCCCTGAACGGAGAAGTGGTGCCCGCGGGCAGCGCGCTGAAATTCTGCTTGATTGCCGAGGGCAAAGCTGATCTGTACCTGCGTGCCGGGCCGACCATGGAATGGGATACTGCGGCCGGGCACTGCGTGGCGCAGTCCGCCGGAGCCCGGATGCGTGATTTACAGGGAGAGGAGTTCGTGTATAATAAAAAGTCATTGAAAAATCCGGGGTTCGTGTGCGCCGCGAACTCCGCGTATATGAGCCGGGTGATCGAGCGAAAGGGCTGCTGACGATGGAACGGGCACAGAGAAAAGTATGCGTAATCGGGCTCGATTGCGCCTCCCCTCAGTTGATATTTCATCAGTTCAAAGACCGTCTGCCCGCGTTCAGAAAAATAATGGAGCAGGGCGAGTATGCGCCGATGCGGTCCATTCACCCTCCGATTACCATCCCGGCCTGGATGAGCATGTGTTCCGGACAGGACGCGGGACAAATGGGGATTTACGGCTTTCGCAGCCGTACCGGCAATTCCTATATCGATTTCGATATTTCTTCCTCGCGGGCCTTCCGGCACGTGCCGAAATTGTGGGATAAGCTTCGACAGCACGGGAAGAAAAGCATTCTGGTCGGGATTCCGCCGTCGTATCCGGTATATCCGGTCGAGGGGTGGCTGATTTCCGGATTTCTCTGTCCCGACAGCAGCCGTGAGTTTACCTATCCAAAGGAACTAAAGGAAGAAATCAGACGGCTCATTGGAGAGTACCGCTTTGATGTTTCTTTCCGGACGCACGACCGGGACCGTATTATTGAATCCGTGTGGGAGATGACCGAGAAGCGGTTCGACGTGATCGAATATTTACTCACCCGCAAGCCCTGGGATTTCTGCATGAGCGTGGAGATCGGACTGGACCGGGTACACCACGCCTTC
>WJJJ01000008.1 GCA_014729775.1 Candidatus Omnitrophota bacterium
CACCACAGCCAGGCGCTTGGGGGCTGGGTCAAAAACGGCATACGGGATTCGATCCTGATAAACTTCGACGCGCATGACGATATGCGCTGGATCGCTCCTGAAAAAATTGCCGAACTCAAAAAAATACACAGCGCCGAGGATTGGCAGACGTTCAGGAAAGCGGATTCGATCAAAGAACAGGGATTATACGATGTCGGCTCTTTTATCCACGCGGCACGCAATTTGGGTGTTGTTTCAAAGGTATATTGGGTGATCCCTTTTCCTTATCTCCGAAGCTCAAATCCGAAAGAAGCGATGAACGCCTTTCTGAAAAAATACGGTTTCTCCCAAAAAGACATCGATACGTTCACTCTTGAACGCGCAAGATACGAAGGAACCTGCTGCGGAACTCCGGTAGTAATTTGCGACATTGAATCGCTTCCGGACATAAAAGAACCTGTACTCCTCTCCATTGACGCTGATTTCTTCCCTTCGTATTCGGCCATGCACGGAAAAGACATGCTCAGTTCCATAACCCTGCTCCATGAGAAGCTGGCTCAAAAGAAATACGCGGTCAGGGATGCGACGGTCTCCTGCTCGGTAGACGGGGGGTATCTCGATGTCGCGAGACGATGGATAGTCCGGGTGTGCGAACGGTTGCTGGTTCAGCCGGACGCACTCACCGAACCTTATCCAGACAAATGGCTCGTCTATAATCAAGCGGATACATATTTTTACGAAAATAAAGCCCGGGAATTGAACGGTCTCGTGCGTCGATTCGAAAAAAAATATAATGAAGATATCCCGCTTCGGATCTATGCGGCATTCTGGCTGATCGCCAACGGCAAGGAACAGGAAGCGTTCTCAACAGCGGAAAAAATCGCTGGAAGAGACAGCCGTTACGCCTATCTTTTAGCCGATTTAGGACAATGCCTGATTGACCGGGGGAGACTCTCCGCGGCCGTTCGATTCTTTGACAAAGCGTATCGTCTGAAGCCTGAGATGAATTTTCGGCAAAAGAATCTTGCTGACGCGTTCTTTCAGGCGGGTGAATACGAAAAAGCCGTATACTATTACAATATCTACCGCAGAAAAAACGGTCTCTTTCCTGCCGCTTTTCACCTCGGCCTGTCGGAAAGAAGAATGAACCACGAAGAAAAGGCAGGCTTGTGGTTCAAAAAAGGTCTTCAAAGCGTAAAGAACGGGAAATATACGGATATTCGGGGAGAAACGGACAGAGAAGCGATAAAAGAATCGGTGGAATATTTCACGGAAAAAGGAATGCATCAAGAAGCCGCGTTCATAATGCGCCACCCCTCATTCAAAAAATTCTTTCTGAATGAGATTACCGCCGGCAGATACACGGGGATACGATAAAAAACGGAAACCAGGAAAAGAAAAGGAGGTTACGAATGAAAAGAAGAATGTTCTTCAAATCAATTTCCTCTCTGGGAATAGTTGTGCTCCTGTACGGTCCATCTTTTGCCGCCACCAGTGTAAAAAAGGAGCAGATGCAGGAGAACGTCCAGCAAAAATGGGAAAAGACCGAAACAGAATCATCGACGATAATCCCAGACGAAGAAACCGGCACCAGCGCGGTGAATGTGAACAGAAAACGTCCCGGAAAGCACGTTGCCGATGACGGAGAACACGGGGACGGCAAGGTGACAAAACCCACCAGCGCGGCAGGCAACATGCGGCCGGCAAGTCCCGCCAACTCGATGCGGCCGGCGAGCCCCGCACACTCGATGCGACCGGCGAGCCCCGCCAACTCGATGCGACCGGCGAGCCCCGCACACTCGATGCGGCCGGCAAGTCCCGCCAACGAGATGCGGCCGGCGAGCCCCGCACACTCGATGCGGCCGGCAAGTCCCGCCAACGAGATGAAACGAAGAAGTCTTGAAAAACGGTAGGCATCCCCGGCAAGGAATCCACTAAAAAAGATGTACAAGGGGGGGAAACCCTGAAAGATGTGCTCAGGCTCTCCCCCCCTGTACGAAGCCGCCCGGCAGCCACTCCCCCGCATCAAGGAGCGGGGATCCAGAATCAAACATCAAGGATCTCTCCCCCTTCACCGCGGCTGTGTGCGCACGGGAAGCGAAATAATCCACTCCGCCGCTTCAGAAATATTCGCGGCCACCAGATCCGGCGGCACCCGCAGTTGACTCCGGTGCTTTGGGCCGTGGCCGGTCAGAAGGTAAACCGATCCCGCGCCTGCAGCGGCCGCCGTCTCGATATCGTGGGGATGGTCGCCGATCATAAATGAGCGGCGAAGGTCAATGTCATACTGTTTTGCGGCTTCGCGTAAAAAGAACGGGCTTGGTTTGCAGCACTGACAACGGTCCTGGCGCAGATGGGGGCAGTAGTAGGTGCGGGTAATCTCGATCCCGCAGGCGCGCAGGAGGTCCTCCACCTGGCGGTTAAAGGTAATCAACTCGTCTTCGGAGAATATCTTTCTCGCCACCCCGGACTGGTTGGTGACGATGAACAGCGTGAATTCTTTTTGCAGTGATCGTAACGCCTCCACGGCCCCGGGAATAAACCGGAACCGGTCCAGCGAGCAAAAATAGCCGACATCATCGTTTATGGTCCCGTCGCGGTCAAGAAACACCGCTCTCTTGTCCGGCACCTCATTTCCCCTCTTTTAACGACTGCCGGTACTGCCAGAGCTTCTCCCTCACTTCCTCATCGGTCAGCGCCATGATCCGCAGTGCCAGCAATGCCGCGTTCACCGCGCCGCTGGCTCCGATAGCTACACAGCCCACCGGCACCCCCTTGGGCATCTGCACGATCGAATACAGCGCGTCCACGCCGTTTAACGCGCCGCCTTTCATGGGTACGCCGATCACCGGCAGTAAGGTCTGCGACGCGACGACCCCGGGCAATGCCGCGGCCATGCCCGCGCCGGCAATCACCGCCGCGTGCGTATCCGGCGAAAGCCCGCTCACGAACTCATGCAGACCCTCGGGATCACGATGCGCCGAGATCACTTTGAATTCGTATTGTACGCCGAACTTATCCAGTATGTGCAGACCCTTCTCGATCTGTTCTTTATCCGACTTTGACCCCACGATCACCGCTACTTTTTTCATCGTTCCTCCTTTATGAATAGATCATTTCGTTTTGCCGCTACGCGGCCTTTTCCGAAGGATTTTTGAGCAGAAACCATACCACGGCTCCGCCCAGCAAGGCCAGGGCGCCGGATGAGTAAAACGCGAACCTGTAGCTGTGGAAGAAATCGAACACCAATCCGCCCAGTACCGGCCCCAGGAAACAGCCGCTGCCGTATCCGATAAACACCAGGCCGTAATTGATCGAAAAGTTCTGTTTCCCGTAATAATCGGCGGTAAGCGGCGGATATACCGCCAGAAATCCGCCGAAGCACAGCCCGATGAACGCCGCCAGCAGGTAAAGGGACACGATGCCGCCGGCATGGACCAGCAGGAACATGCCGCCGCCGATCATGAAGAACAACAGCACAAGGGTTTTATGCCCTCCCCAGAGGTCGCTCAGATACCCGGTAATGACCCGGCCCAGGCCGTTGAACACCGAAAGAATGGTCAGCGCGAACGCGCCCTGGATGGCGCTCAGTCCCTGGCCACGAGCAAAAGCCACCACATGACCGATGGTCATCATCCCGGCGACCATCGCCAGAAAATAGGTCACGAACAACACCCTGAACGAACACGTCCTGAGCATCTCTTTCGGAGAATACGACCGTTCCGGTGTCTGCTGCCCGGCCTTTCCCGCCGTCAGCTCACACAGCGGCGCACTCAGAAACTGGGCGAAGAGCGTGATCACCGCGCCGAAGGCTGCCCCGCTGAACAGCATGGTCGTACGCCAGCCGTATATATTAATAAGATGGGACATCACCGGCGAAAGGAAGGCGGCGCCGAAGCCGAAGCCGAAAATAATAATACCGGTCACCAAACCCTTTTTCCCGGGGAACCATTTGATCCCGCAGGACACCGACGGAATATACCCTAATCCGGTGCCGATACCCCCCAGTATCCCGTAGAAAGAATAGAGCCAAAGAGGCGATTGAGAAAAGGATGCACCGATCCAGCCGGCGGCGACAAACAATCCGCCGATCGTCGCCGTCAGGCGCGGTCCGTATTTCTTTTCGCATATCCCGCCGATGGACATGAACGCCGAAAACACCAGCAGGAGTATGGAGACGGCTAAAGAAATCTGCGCCCGGCCCCAGCCGAGATCCTGTTCGATCGGCAGGAGGAACACCCCCCAGGAATAAGCGACCCCCAAACACAACATGATCATCACTCCGGAAACGATCACCATGTATTTGCGTTTACTCATCACACCCCCCCTGTTCTTTTCTCACCTTTGTACGGATCTTTCTCTGAGTGAAAAGCCTCCCCTTAAAACTCTCAAGAAAACCAAAATTGAAGCCGCAACAGCATCCGTCTTCCAATAACCCCTCATAAACGCATCGGGATGATCTCCTCGTACTCTTCAACCGTTCCGTTGCGCAGAAAACAATCGATAATTTTCCTGCCGACCGGATCGAGTTCAGGAATGCGGTATTTCTCAAGCTGATTCGCGAAAAACCGGTGCAGCATACGCGCACCCTCATCATAGGCACCATAATCGACTTCATGCTGGTTCTCGACCTGAAAAAAATAATCCGGGATCTGGATCCCTTCGACCACGAACCGCGCCGGCGTATATCCGAGCAAAGCACAGCGGGCCTCTTTCAGCTGTGCTTTTTTGAATTTCGCCGTGCCGCGACGCGCGAAATATTCCCGGCAGATCCACTGCGGCATGAATCCTACCCGCCAGGCACCGACACTCTGGTTGGGAAAGAGCAGGTACCGGGTCTCAGGCGTATCGACGATCTGCTGAAGCAGAAGGTTGGCGTGAGTGATAAACCGCCCCGTGGCAAACGGCCAATAGGACCCCACCCCTTCGCTGGACATGATCGCCTCCTCCAGAATGCTCGGATTCCCGTGTCCGCGCGGCGATACCAGCCGCCATAACCAAGCCAGTGCCGGTGGCAGGATGTGACACAGTCCGATGATCCCATACGAGATATTCTCCTTGTGACACAGCGGCGCACGTATGCCAAAGCTCCGGAAGTCGATTTCCGCCGGCGCGCTGACCGACAGCGGCGCGTCCTCCCGGGGCAGGATCACCCGCGGGTTGGGACAGGGAGTACCGGGCGCATCCTCGATATGCTCCCAGAGCAGCGCGGTGGAATTCGGCGCGGCGTTGATATTGAGAAACAAAAGTGGTTTTTTAGGGTGGATGCAGATATTCTCAAGATGAGGGTCGGTGCCGTACCGGGTTAAATGATTCACCCGGAGGAACCACGCGTTTTCCGCGTCGGAGACGACCAGTTTTCCTGTTTCCCGGCTTTTCTGCGCGTCCACGTGGGCCATGTCATCAGTCACCGGATGCAGTTCGCAGAACTGGTTGATATTGACCATGAAGCTCTTTCCCGAAACCACGTTGGTCCCCAGAAGCAGTTCCCCGTTTTCCTCGCGGTGCGGATACTCAAGCATCTCACTCTTGCCTCCGCCGGAAGCGCCTTCATGCAGAAAGGTAGTCACGTTCTCATAGGGCGTGACCGCCTGCACGGTCGAAGCGTGCAGCGTGAGCCAGTCCTCCTCTTCCCCTTTCTGCAGCAATACCCCGTAGACGCCCTTCTTGGCGCTCGGCCCGGGATAGAGATTGTAGGAAAAGATCTCATGCCTGTTCTCCTGGCGGCGGTGGACCACCACCTGCTCGCCCTTAAAATAGGTGTGCCGGAACACCGGGGCGAGATAGATCACCGTATCGGGAGCGAATTCTTCGACCTGACTCAAGGGGATCATGCCCTGCAAATCGCATATCCCGCCCACAAAAAAACCGGTATTCTCGGGCGCGATGATGAGCCCGGTCAAACCGGTACCCGGCCCGCCGATATGGATACCCGCCACCAGCAGCGTCCGGCTTTGGAGCCATTGGAACGTCTGCCGCCGTAAATTCGAGAAATCTTCTCCGTATCGCTCCTTGAACCTCGTCTTATCGGTCTTTTTCTCGTCACCGATGAGCAGGCATTCGGGATCGCGCCGGCGCATTTCTTTCTCGTAATAATTGATCGCCAGGCCGTTCTTACACCTGGCAACCACCGCTTCTTTGACCACATTCCCGTCGCCAAGTTGATATTCGACGTCAAAGACATCCCTGCCGCCGACCGCCTTATCGAATAATTCTTCTCTGTCTTCGGCGATGATCACCCGCGGTGAGGCATCCAACAGATCTTTGATATCTTCACCGACCTTCCATTGAGTCCATATACGATCATTCACGTTCATCACTCCTTTTTTATCGAATACGCATCGAAAAAAAAAGGCCAAATACCGACATTTGCGCAATCATCCGATTGAACTCAATGTCTGTTTTGGCCTACTGAACGACAACCCCAGGGGGTCCTCAATTTAGTCTACCGCACGTTCTCTATCGGGCATTAATATTATAATAATCCGTGCCGGTTGTCAAGCGTTATTGCCGTGTTCAGGCGGTCATATGGGCTTCAAAATCCCTGTCCAGGGTAAAAATAATGATCCGTTCGCCGGTCTTGGTACTGATATCGGTATGCAGGCTTTTCACCCGGCACTGCGTAATGTCACTCACAATGTTTTCCAGCAGTTTCCGGGCCCCTTCCAAAAGCTGCATGCGCGTCTTTTTGATCAATTCCGCGCCTCCGGCGGTTTTGGCCAGCTGTTCTTCCGCGGGCGTCAGCACTCCTTTGAGCCGGACAAAGATCAAGTCCTTAAGAATGTAGGTCTTGGCCTCCTGCGGACCGCGGCCCATATATTCCTTTTCAAACTTGATGATCGCTTCACTCACTGAGGCTTCTATCTGCCCCTTGGTCATCTCTGCCATTTTTGCCTCCGACGGTATGAGAATAGGAGTATTTATATCACATATACCTCTCTGTCGCAAGGAGAAAGCCCAACCCGCCGCGGACCGGGATTGACCAACCGTCCGGGAGCGCCGCAGACGAAAATATCTTCACCCGTGCCGCCGGCACTCTCCTTTCTTTCCCCGCACCCGTTCCGATAAAAGCACCAAATCACGCAGGCCCTGTTCGTTGGTCGCCGACATCCATTGCTCATGAAAATTCTTCGACTGAAATACCTGTGCGAGTGCGGCAAGCAGCCGCAAATGGAACGCCCGCTCATCCGCAGTCCCCACAATCACAAAGATCGCCGTCACCCGCGGAGCATGAGAGGAAAACCGGACGCCCTCCCGCGCGCGGGCCAGCAGCAGCTGGAACTTCCGTTCTCCGGGAACGACCACATGAGGCACCGCCAGAGATTCATTTAACACCGTGCTCCCCCCCTGCTCCCGTTTTTCCAGAGTCCGGACAAGTTCCTGCTCGGAAATATCCAGACGGGGCGAAAGCTTCCCTGCCGCCAGCCGAAAAAATTCGTCAGCACGCATAGGCTCTTTGAGATCCAGCACCAGCGACTGCTCCACCAGACAATCCACCCGGTCCAGCGTGATCCGGTCCCGTTCACGGACAATTTCTTTTAATTCTTCCTCCAAAGATCCCGTGACCAGGTTTTTATCCGTCAGCCGTTCGATGATATGCAGAAGCGCGAATTCCTGCTCGGCGTATCTGCGGCCGTAAAACCAGAACACCAGGAACCCGGCGGCGATCAGCACCGCGCTAATGACATAGGAATGCCATCCCATTTCAAACAGCAGAAACGTAAACCCGAGGATGCCCGCGACCTGAATCCAGGGATAAAAAGGCGCTTTAAACTTGGGACGGTAATTATGGATTCGGCTCTGCCTGAGCAGTATCACCGACAGGCAGGAGAAAATAAAGGTCAGGATCAATACCGTGGACGCGGCTTCCACCAATATCTTCAGCGGCAGGAATAACGTCACGGCGATCACCGCGCCGGTCGCCAGGATCGAGACATGCGGGGTCTGGAACCGTGTATTCACCCGCGAAAATATCCGCGGCACGAGATTATCCCGGCTTAACGCGAGAAGGTACCGGGACGAAGCCATGATTCCCGCATTTGCCGTGGAAATAAACGCCAGCACCGCCGCGATGCTCATCGCGATAAAACCGGCCCGGCCCAGCACTACCTCTCCTCCATGAGAGACCGGCGTCAATGACCCGTTCAACCGGTCCGGAGGCAAGATCCCGCTGGTGGCCAGCACCACCAGCGTATAAAAGAGCGCGGCCGTCACCAGCGCCAGGATCATCCCCGCAGGGATCGTCCGTCCCGGCTGGCGAGCCTCTTCCGCGATCCCGGCAACTTTCAACAATCCGCCGTAAGAAATAAAGACAAACCCGGTCGTGGTAAAGACGGATTTCCAGCCATGGGGCATAAACGGTTCCAGCAATGCAATTTCGACATGCGGCAGCGCGGCGAGAATATACAGGCCCAACAGCAGGTAAATACCCACTACCAGAAATATCTGGATACGCGCGGCCTGCCGGATCCCCGCCCAGTTAACCGCAACGAAAATCACACATAACGCCACGCCGGCGACAACCCCCTGTATCTGAAAGATCAGCGACAGAAAGGTCATCATGCCGACTAAGGCAAACGCGCTTTTGAGGGATAACGAAAACCAGCTCAGCAAACCGGTCACCGAACCGACGCCGGGACCGAAACTGCGCATGATAAAAAAATAATCCCCGCCCGCCTTCGGCATGGCCGTGGTCAGCTCGGCGATACTGAGCGTACCGATCGCGGCGAGGAGACCGGCAAAAAGATACGACCAGATCACCGCCGGTCCGGCCTGCGCGTGCGCCAGCCCGGGCAGTACGAACAGCCCGGAACTGATCATCGCGCCGGAGGCGATCCCAAATACATGGAGCACCCCCAGACTTTTCTTCAGGTCTTGATCTTTTGTCATGGTGGAGAACGTACGATGAGCGAACTGTGCGGGACGGATCACCGAAAATCACGACAGCCTCCCGCCGATTTCCCCTCATTTTTTCCCGCATACCGCCAATTATTATAACAGGTTCACCCAGGCATGTGGAGTAATTTCACCGCGCCCGGTATCGCAAAAAAGACTCATGAGCATAGTATGCTGGTATTGAGAAACCGGTTGCTATTATAATACGCGGATATCAAGCCACCGGCGAATCACCTTTGGAAAATCCTTTCTCCCTGCGCGGGGTGACTACGCTTTTATTTGAAATCCGGTAATATCTGCTATAATAAAAAGACCATGACCACAGGGAAAATGAGATTTTTTCGGTACGCGCTCCTCTGCATTTTTTTCCTTCTGGTAATCGTATCGGCGCACAGCCGCTTCGGCGCCGGTTCAAAACCAATGGAGGAAACCGCCGCTATCATATTACCGCCTCCAAATCACAAAGGAGAGCTCTCTTTGGAACAAACCATATTCAGACGGCAGTCGGAAAGGACGTACGCCGATTCCCCGCTCACCGTCACTGAAGTTTCTCAAATGATTTGGGCCGCGGCCGGAAAAAACATTGACGCGGTTACCGGCCCTACCCGAACGTTCCCCTCGGCGGGCGGACTCTATCCGCAAAAATTCTATCTTGTGGTGAATAACGTAGAAAATCTCGCGAACGGTATTTATTCCTATAAGTGGAAAGATCACGCGCTCGAACCAATAAAAAAAGGCGAATACGGCCAGGAACTAGCCGACGCCGCGTTAGGACAACGGGCAATCGCCCGCGCGCCGCTGAATATCGTGACCACGGCGGTGCCGGAACGCACTACGCAAAAATACGGAAGGCGCGGCGAAAGATACGTAATGATCGATGCCGGCTTCTCCGGACAAAACATTTACCTACAGGCGGAATCTTTAGGGTTGGCAACGGTGACGATGGGAGCGTTTTCCGAGAAAGAACTCAGCGCACTCCTTGACTTAGATTCCGGCGAAATCCCTCTTTTGATCATGCCGGTCGGCAAGAAGGAGTAGCGGCGCTTTCAAATAATTTTCACCTTTCCGCCACCACCAGCATCTCAAAGTCTCCGGGAGTTAAGGGAACCTCACGCGAGAATCTGCCGAGCTTGGCGCCGTAGATATCTATTTTTTTGAACCCGAGGCTTTTCAACAGCCAGGTAATCTCGCTGGGAACGTAATAGCGTTCGTTACAGTCCAAAGTAAGCTTGTTGCCGGAGTCGTCTTCGAATTCGGCGGTATGTCGGTCGCGAAAAGTCATCAGGTCGAAGGTGTTTTTTTTATAAGCGGCGTTCCCGTCCGCTCTCGCCTGCGCGCAGAACTTCTCTACCGAATGGCACAGGGGAAACAGCCCGTTTAAGGTCGTAAAGATGAACTTGCCGTTCTTTTTAAGCGCGCGGGCCGCTCCTTTAAGGATCTCGTAATTCATCTCATCGGTCTCCATCAGCGGGAATCCTCCTTCGCAGAGCATGATCACCAGATCAAATGCATCCTGAAAGGGCAAATCCCGGGCGTCGTGCTTCTGGAAATCAACCGTCACGCCCCGCTCGTGCGCCTTTTCCCGGGCCCGCTGAAGCTGCGCCTCGGAGAGGTCGATTCCGGTTACCGCATATCCCCGGCCGGCCAGCTCGATCGCGTGGCGGCCCGTCCCGCATCCGACATCAAGGATCTTCTGAGACTTCTCATGCCCGATCTCCTCTTCGAGAAAATCACACTCACCCACTGTACCCTGGACAAAACATTCCTGATCGTACTTCTTCGCGTAATTCTCGAATAAGGACTCATACCACTGTTTCATTGCTGCTCCCTTGCTGCCTTACTTGATCGTGTCGCTGATCGTGGCCGCCATGGATGCCGGGAACGCGGTGATGATCACGCGCTTGACTGCCAGGATATTATCGACGCCCCAGGGGCACTTTTCGATAATAGTCAGCAGCAGCCCCACCACGAGCAGCGACAGGCCGTAGGTCGCGGCCACCCGTTTCACGTATTCGAACCCGTATCCTTTGAGCTGAAACCGATAGAAATTAAAATAGACAAACGACGCGATAAACAGCAGGGAGAGGAACCCCAGCAGTGCCACGTTGACCGTCTTCAGTTCCCGGGCGAGGATCCAGGTCTCTTCGGTGAACCCGACCGGGATCGCCAGAATCGTCGCCCCGACGATGATCTGCAGAATGTCCTTGGGCCGCAATTCCACGGCGAACGGAGACACCGCCGAGTGCAGTACCTTGCCCGTACTATCGACAACGGTGACTATCCGCTGCAAATAACCGCCGATTCGTTTGATCACCACTTTTGTTTTCGTTTCCTGCGATTCCATACGCGCTCCTCTCCTTCCGCGGATCTGCGTCCTTCAAAGGACGCCGGCACGCCCTTGATCCGCCGCAGGTATTATCGCAAAGATCCGTTTCCTCCCGGTAAAGAAACACTTGGATAAACCTTCATTTTTCCTCTGGTCTCTTCCCGGCCGCAGGCGCCCTTTCCTCGAGGATGACAGAATAACGCATGGAGTGAGAAAGACCACGGTTCTTTTGAGGAATCCGTTCAGTCGGAAGGCGAAGTCATGTCATGGATGGTGTTCTTGATCCCTTCGCTGATCCCTTCCATTTTCGCTTTCAGCGTTTCCCACTGGCCTTCGCCGGCGCTTTCTATATTCTCCAGATGTTCCCGGCCTTCGCGTACCTTCTGTTTTAAACCGACGATCTTCTCCATCGCCTTCACCTTCGCGTCAGCGCTCATCGATTCGGCCTTGGTTTTCAGTTCTTCCGCCTTCGCGCTCCATTCTTTGAGCTGAGCTTCGGTCTTTTCCTGATAGGCCTTCTTTAATTCTTTATCCATAACTTCCTCCTTTGTTTACGTATCTCTTGTTTGTACATGATTGACCTAGGCACGGTGATAATCCACCACATACCCTGCCGCCGCGACCTTTTTAACGTATTCAACAACTTCCAGATGCGCAGGATGATTCCGGTAATGCTGCAACGCCTCATCATCTTTAAATTCGGTGACCAACACAAGGTCCAGCGCGGTCGGGCGGGGACTCACGTTCCTTCCGACTTCAAGCCGTTGGACTCCGGGCACCGAAGTTTTCAGCTCTTTTAGCCGCCGCGTGAGTTCGGCGATCAACTCCTCTTTCGGTGTTCCCTCATGGACATCTTTGATTTTCCACATTACGATGTGTTTGAGCATTATTCCTCCTCTTCAACGTAACCGGCCGTTTCAAGAATTTCCCGCATCGGGCCGGTATGGGTTACTTCTCCTCCGGTAAGCAGCGCGCCGGACGAGGCGATTTTACTGGCAAACAGAATATCATGAGTCACGATGACGAACGTAGTTTCGGCTTTCAGGTCCAGCAGCCATTGTCCGAACTCCCGCGTAGTATCCACGTCGAGCGCTGCCGTGGGCTCATCCAGTAAAAGATAATCCGGCTTCAGTAGAAGCGACCGGGCGATCGCGGTCCGCTGCGCCTGCCCCCCGCTAATCTGCGCCGGATACTTATCCGCGAGCTCCCCGATTCCCAGTTTCTCCAGGGTCTGCCGTGCCTCCCGTTCGGCTTCATGCGCGTCTTTTTTCATGACCTTGCGCGGCGCCAGAGTCATATTCTCCAGCACGGTAAGATGGGGGAACAGATAGAGCTGCTGGAACACGATGCCGATCGACCGGCGCAGTTCGCGGCGCGGCAGTTCCCGGATATCCCGACCCTCAAGTTCGATTCTGCCTGACTGGGGCATCAGAAACCGCCCAATACACTTAAGCAGCGTAGTCTTGCCGGAACCGCTCTTGCCGAGTATCCCCAGGATATGCTCCTTGGGAAAGGTGATATTCACCCCGCGCAGTGCCGCGTGCCCGTCGGGATACGAAAAAGAAACATCGCGGACTTCAAGCATTGAGAAACCCTTTCTCTTTGATTTTCCTTTCCAGCCGGCCGGCAAGTTTCATTAACGGAAAGGTGAACACAAAAAACATCATGGCCACGATAAAATAATATTTCAAAGGCTCGTAGGTCACGCTGATGATCGACTGGGCCTCGCGGATCACCTCCGAAACGGAAATGACCGCGATCAGCGCGGTATCCTTCATCAGCGCGACCACCGAATTCATCAGCGGCGGCAGAGAAATGCGGAAGGCCTGCGGCCAGACGATATGTCTGAATATCTGCAGTCCGGTCAGGCCGAGCGATCGTCCCGCCAGAGTCTGGCCCGGGTCAACCGCCATCAACCCGGAGCGGATCACCTCGGCCATATACGCCGAGGTGTTGATCGACAAAGTGAACACGGCCGCCTGCATCGGCGAAAGCACCAGGCCGATCTGCGGCGCGCCGAAATACACGAAAAACAACTGGATAAGCAGCGGGGTTCCCCGGATAAAGTCATTGACCGACCGCACGAAATAGTAGGCGACCGTCCTGCGGCTGTTGAGCACGATTCCGGAGGGAACCGCAAGTATAAATCCAATTATGATCGAGAGAAACGCTGCCTGAAGGGTCTTGCCGAACCCGGCCAGCAGCTTTATCACAATTGTTTTGGTAGTCATTGCCGCATCGCGGCTCTCTTGCGGCCCAGTACCCGTGCCGAACCATTTCTCGTGAAATTCATCTAACTCGCCGCTTTTTTTCATATTTTTTAAGGCACGGTTGATTTTCACCAACAATGCGGGATTTTCCTTCACAACCGGAATAGCCATTCGCTCTTTATAGAGCAACGGGCCGGCCGGCTGAAACGGCATCCCGCCCTTCTTTATCTGGTACAACCCGACCAGACGGTCGGTCACGAATCCCGCGATCCGGCCGTTACGCATGTCCTGGAATATATCGACCGTGCTCTTATAGGCGAGCGTCTTGATTTCCGGATGCTTATTCCGTAAATAGTGTTCGTACGTTTCCCCGATCCCCACGCCGACCTTGCGTCCGTAGAGATCCTTGATGCCCTTGATCGTGCGCCGGTTTTTTTCATGAATAAACAGCTGGGCCCCCGACACGTAATACGGCTCGGAAAAATTCACCTTTTCTGCACGCTGAGGGGTCACTGCCATTGAACCGATGATGGCATCGTATTTGCCTACCAGCAGTCCGGCCAGAATCCCGTCCCATTCGGTCGTCACCAGTTCCAATTCCCGGTCCAGCCGCCCGGCCACGGCACGGGCCACATCCACGTCGAAGCCTGTCAGCTCGCCGCCGGCGGAATAAAAACTGAAAGGAGGGTATTTGCCGGTAAGGGCAACGGTAAATTTCTTCCGGGCAGAGCTTTCGTCCGCGTACAGCGGACGCACACACACTGCGAGCAGGAATACACACATTCCCGCTACAGCATACCGTGCCGCTGAATCGAATGCGTTTCGTGCTTTTCTATTTTTCCGTAAATACATCTGACGAGCTTTCCTGAGCCATCCGCGCTTTTTCGGCGCGGCTAAGCTGCTTGATCCGGTATTCGGTTTTGAGCGCGCTGGATTTATCCCGGCATCGCGTCGTCCACACCACACGTACGGGCCTTCGGCCGCGCAGATATTTCGCACCCCGAGTACCGGACGTGTTGTGTTCGTGAAGACGCTTTTCCAGATTATTGGTACAGCCGGTATAAAAGGTGCCGTTGCCGGTTTCCAGCAGATACACGATATATGTCGCGAAACTGGCAGGAATACACATCAGGATATTATACCAGAAGGCGGGCGGGAAACAAAGCAAGAGAGCTGCCGCATTTCTTTTTCATCGGTTCAGAATATAAGGCCGTGAGAGGACCAAAATGATGACAACGCATCAGAGCAGCAGCATATCAGAATATCCGGATATCAGACTAGCAGAAACACAAACATTTCCGGAGACTCTGGTATGCTGATATCCTTTCTTTTCTTCTCTGCATCTTAGCTTCTCTTTATCAAGGATCAAGCATTCAGGATCAAATATCTCTCCCTAGCACTCCTTCGATCTTATCAATAAGGTCCTGTTTTTCGATAGGCTTGATGAGAAAATCGGCGGCGCCAAGCTCGGCCATCTTCTGCCTATCATGGTCGGTATCCAACGCCGAAAGCGCGATCACCGGAATATTTTTGGTCGCCGAACCGGCCTTCAACTGGCGGCAGAGTTCGAACCCGTCAAGATCCGGCATCAATATGTCGAGTAAAATCACGTCCGGCTGAAACGACGACACCTCCGCGAGCGTTTGTGTGGAATCGGACAGCGTCCTCACCTCATATTTCCCGGTCCGTTCGAGATTAAGTTTCGTGATCTTCAGCAGATGGGGTTCATCATCCACCACCAGCACTTTTCTCCGGTCCATACGTATCACCCCGGGCGATTTTAAACGCAAGCGTGAACTTGGTGCCCTTCCCTTTTTCACTCTCCACCGTGATCAATCCCTTGTGCTCATCGACAATGTTTTTGACGACCGAGAGCCCTAACCCCGTGCCGCCGGAGTGTCCTTTCGTGGTAAAGAACGGATCAAACACGTTTTTCTTTATTTCCTCATCCATCCCCTGCCCGGTATCTTCGACTTCTACCATTACCGCCGGCTCTCCCGCGCCGAACCGATCGCCCAGCCGCTGTCCGGTCTTCTCTCGAGGAGAAAGAGGTGAAGCGACGAAAGAACGCACGTAGAGTTGTCCGCCTTCAGGCATCGCGTCAAGCGCGTTCAAATACATGTTGACCAGCACGCGTTCGATCTTTTCCCGGTCGACGCTGACCCGCGGACACTTCCGGTCTAACTGAGTGGCTATTTTTATCTTCCCTTTCTGCAGTTTATGCCGTACCAGAGAGAGCGACTGGTCTATAGCCAAATTAATGTCTTCCGGCCGCCGCACCAGCTTTTTTTCCCGGGAAAAATTCAGAAGCCCGCGGACAATGGCATCGGCGCGCCGCACGCTTTCTTTCATCATG
>WJJJ01000009.1 GCA_014729775.1 Candidatus Omnitrophota bacterium
GTATGTGGTCAAACGGATGATCGAGGAGAACCACAAGGGCAGGATCTGGTTTGAGTCGGCGTATATGGAGGGGATGACGTTCTTCATTGAGCTGCCCAAGGGGGAGAGAGACGCTTGATCCTCGATCCTGGATGCTGGATGCGGAAGAAAGAGGCAAGAAGGAAGAGGGTAAGAAAATACGAGGCAGAGAAGCAGAGAGCGCATATCAGCAGACCAGGATATCAGTGGACAGGAAATCAGGAAAGCAGAATATACCCCGCCGCTACTCTCCGGTTCCCGGATACTCTGATATGAGTCCTGCTGATCTGCCGAGGTTCTGATCGGCTCTTGCGGTTCAACCGCGTAGGTTGAACTTTTGTTTGTGCCGGTTTTACTGGCCAAATCGCCCGTCCCCCCGAGTTAACTTCGTAGGTCGAACTTCCCGCAGCCCCTGTGAATCGTTGAAAATGCTCCCCTCCCCGGACTCTCTCCCCCTGTTCACTTCTGAAGTGAACGGAGGGTGATGCGGGGGAAGAAGAGGGTCGAAGCCGACCTGATGTCTGAGCAATCTCTGTTTCCTTCTCTTTTACTTCTTATTCAGAATGGAGAGATTCCTTCACCGGCGGGTTAGGGCAAAAGAATAATCTTGCGTGTGAGTACGTTGTTGTCCGGATTTTCCTCCCACGCGGTCTGGCGGTAATTCGCGGTGATCGTGAACGGGATTGTGCCTGGGGAAACCGTCCGGTAGCGCCAGGTAAGGGTGTGAGTCTCTTTTCCTTCGAGGCCCGGAATGAGCTTTGCTTTCTTGAAGCCGTCCGGTCCTTCGATAAGCACCCGGCTGGAGGGTACCGCTAAATCGCCGAAATTGGCTACTACCGCTTCCAGGATGAAGGTCGCTCCCCGGTCGAGATCCTTTTTCTCTGCCATACGGAGCGATAACACCCCGAAATCAGGCAGTTGAGGCTGACGCGGGACGGGGATCTGCCGTGTGCGTGCCGCGAGCAACTCGCACAGTCTTTCGTCGACCTCATACTGGGCCAGCTGCATATCGGTGAGCGAGTTGATAAGGGAGATGTACCAGGTTCGATAAGCGAGCGGCAGATTCTCCGATACTTCCCGCCGCAGCGTCTCTTTCGCCCGCAGGAAAAGATCTTTCTGGTTCGCCAGCGCCGCTTTTAGTTGGCCTATGCGGTGTTCGCGGATGAGTCTTTTCATCTCGGCGTATCGCGCCCCGCATCTCCGGGTGAATTCATCCAGCGGCATGCCGAATGAATTTTCGAATTTCTCCATGTATACGTGAAAATAATACGCCGACCCTTCGCCTTCGAGGTCCGGAGAGAGTTGAGAGGAGTTCTGTGCGATCGTCTGATAATCCAGCTTTAATTCGCGAAGCTGCGCGCGAAGTTCTTCGGAATTTTCCTGATCCAGCGAGTTCAGGAACCGTGCGAGGGAGTCGAATTCGGCCCGGTTCTTTGCGCTTCTCTTTGCGGCATAGGCCGCCGCAGCCGCTACCTCCGGCACGAGTTCTTTCTGCTCGCCGCGCTTTTCGCCGATGACGGGAGAATAGATCGCAAAGGTGAGTTCGTTGACCTTTTCCAGATCATCGAGCGCCGCGGTGAACGCGTTCAGGAATTGCTGGTCGCCCGCGGAAATTTGTCCGGCCAGGAATTCCTTCTTTTGGACAAGCACGCGGCGGGGGATTTCCTGCGTCTGCGCAGGAAGAAGGATTCCGCTTGCCGCGTGAAGCATCACCGCGGCAGAGAATACCATTAATACGTACTGAACGGGGTTCGGTGTACCTTTCAACAGTTGATATTATAACTCAGAAGGCAAAAATGACAATAAAAATTATCCTTGCGGGTGCTTCGATTTATGTTGATTTCAAAGGTAATCCTGATAGAATAGAACGAAGTTTTCCTTGAAAGGCCTGAAACAAAGGAGGAACGGTGGCGAAGCAGTTCACGAAAAAAGACGTAATTCAATTAGTGAAAGCGAATGATGTGAAGTTTATCCGGTTTTGGTTTGCTGATATTACCGGACAGATGAAGGGATTTGCCATTACCAGTGATGAGCTGGAAAACGCGTTGGAGGACGGAATGGGGTTTGACGGTTCGTCGATCAAGGGGTTCGCCCGGATTGACGAATCAGACATGATCGCGATGCCTGATCCGACGACGTTCACGCTTCTCCCGTACCGGCCGAAGGAAAAAGCGGTGGCCGGGATGCTCTGTGATATCCTGAAACCCGACCGGACTCCCTACGAAGGCGATCCCCGGTTCGTCCTGCGCAAGATGCTCAAAAAAGCCAAAGATATGGGGTATGATTTTTATATCGGCCCGGAACTTGAGTTTTTTGTGTTTGAGGATGAAAAATCGACCAAAACGATCGATGAGGGCGGATATTTCGATATCACTACCCTGGATTCCGGGAACGAAGTGCGCAGGGAGATTATTCTTACGCTGGAACATATGGGAATTCAG
This sequence comes from Candidatus Omnitrophota bacterium, assembly GCA_014729775.1. Taxonomy (GTDB): domain Bacteria; phylum Omnitrophota; class Gorgyraeia; order Duberdicusellales; family 4484-171; genus WJJJ01. Next base: position 2,460 of record WJJJ01000009.1, read on the forward strand.
GTGGAATATTCCCACCATGAGGTGGCTCCTTCCCAGCATGAAATTGACCTCCGCTATGCCGAAGCGAGGTCAATGGCCGATATTGTGATGATGTACCGTATGGTGGTGAAAGAGATCGCGCAAAAACACGGGCTGTACGCGACCTTTATGCCGAAGCCGATGTTCGGCAAGAACGGGTCCGGGATGCATACTCATCAGTCGTTGTTTCGGGGAGAGAAGAACGCGTTTTTCGATCCCGCGGATCCTTATCATCTGTCGGCCGAAGCGAAATCGTATATCGCGGGGGTACTCAAACACGCACCGGAAATTACCCTCCTGTGCAATCAGTGGGTCAATTCCTATAAGCGGCTCGTTCCCGGATACGAGGCCCCGGTGTATATCTGTTGGGCCCGGCGTAACCGCAGTTCTCTGGTACGGGTGCCGATGTACAAGCCGGGTAAGGAGAAAGCGACCCGGATCGAATTCCGTTCGCCTGATCCGGCCTGTAATCCGTATCTGGCCTTTGCCTGTATGCTCGGTGCCGGGCTCAAAGGCATCGAGGAGGGATATCAGCTTCCGGATCCTCTGGAACGGGACGTGTATCATCTTACCTATCAGGAACGCAAAGAGCTGAATCTGCAATGTCTGCCTGGAAGTCTGATTGAGGCGATTGAGGTCGCGGAAGAAAGCGAACTCCTGAAAGAGGTGCTGGGCGAACATATTTTCCGTAACGTGATCATGTCCAAGCACATTGAGTGGGATGAGTACCGTAAACAGGTGCATGAGTACGAGATTAACACCTATCTTCCGCTGCTGTAAAAATTGACTTGACAGTTCCGTGCCGCTTATGGTATTCTAAATTACAACGAAGTGCGCAGGCAATGAAGCCCCAAAGACCGATCTTTGGGGCTTTTTTTTGGCAGTGAGGCCTCTCGACGGGGAAATTCCGTCCGAGAGGCTTTTTTTTTGGGAATATGGTCGAAGGAGTACGTAATGGAGTTCGAAACATTACTCAACCGCATAGGGCCGAAATTAAAAGGGATTACCCGGTGTCTGGACCGGAAATACGCGCTCTTTTCCAATGAAGATCTCTATCAGGAAGCGGTGGGTCATTTGTGGGAAGAGTACTGCGCTCATCGTTTCACCCGGCGGAACGAGAGCTATATTCTCCACGGGTGTTATTACTTTCTGAAAAATTTCATCCGGAAGTCCTCCCGGACGCTGGACCGGCGCACGCTGAGCCTGCATCGGCCTTCGGCAGACGAATACCAGGAATACGCCGAACGTATCCCGGAGCGTGGCCCGGATTCTTTTTCCCGACTTAATGCCCGGATCTGTGAACGGGATTTAGACCGGCTGCTGGATCCGCGGGAATTGAAAATCATCCGGTTGAGGCTTGCAGGGTACACCGCCCGCGAGATCGGAGCACAGCTGGGGATATCACACGTGATGGTTGCCAAGCTCAGGGCGCGGATCAGAGAAAAATGCCGAGCCATAAAAAAAGAACTCGTTCGTATGTAAACAGGGTTACCAAAGACGCTGCCCGTTTACTTGTACAGTTGAACACAGTGAAGTGAAGAACGAAGACGTTCCATCCGGAACGTCTTTTTGCGTTTTGAGGGTGCATGGAGCCCCCGGGGAGAAACACAGGCGTTTCACTGCCGCAGGATGCGGCAGAGGAACGCTTTTTTTTATTTTTCAGGTCCTGACCCGGACCGAGAAAGGAGGTCAGAATGAAGAAAATCGAATGTATATTACGAGCCGAAAGGCTGCGCGAGGTGAGCGCGGCACTGCGTCTGGCCGGGATCGGCGGGATGAGCGTGACTGAGATCAAAGGGTTTGGGCGCAACACGACTCGTCCGGAAGCGTATCTGTTCTTACCCAAAAGCAAGATAGAGATATACGTAACCGAAGACCAGGTCGAGGAAGTGGTGGGAGTACTGCTGAGGTACTGCCGGGACGAGCATCTCGGCAGCGGGAAGATCGCGGTGCTTCCCCTGGAAGAGTGTATCCGGGTGCGGACCGGAGAACGCGGCCCGGCGGCGATTGTGTGAGGCGATGGAGAAGAAAGGAGGAGAAGATGAACAGGTTTTTTCGGGTCATGAGTAAAATTGCGGGGATCTGTGTGTGCGGCGGGCTGATGTTTTCCTGGGGAGCGGCGTTTGCCGAAGGAGGGCTTCTGGAAAAAATGGATCTTGATATCGCCATCGAAGGAAGTCTTGATTTCTATTCCGATTACGTGTGGCGCGGATTCGTGCTGGACCGGGATCCGGTGATCCAGCCCGGCTTTAATATCAGCGGATACGGCTTGACCTTTTCCTTTTGGAGTTCTTGGGACGCGGCCAATGAACATGGTTCCCAGTCTGATGAGATTGATTACGTGATCGATTATACCAAAGAGCTCGATGATTTGCTGAGCCTTTCGGTCGGCCACACCTATTACGATTTTCCGGCCGCGGATGCCTACAGCCGGGAATTTTACGTCGGAGTGGGCGTAAGCCGGATACCCGGAACGGACATCCCGGTGGAAACCAGTCTGACCTACTACCGCGATTACGGTGACCAGAACGCCGGCGGAGGATTAGGGAACTATTTTTCGCTGGACGTGGCTTACAGTCAGACCATATCCGAGGATCCGGGAGTCACGCTTGACTACGGGCTTCATTTCGGGTACAACCGCAAGCTTTTTCTGACCGGGACGAGCGGCTATGACCTGGGTCTGAGCATGGGGCTTTCTCTGCCGCTTACCGACCGGCTGACCATGACGCCTTCAGTGAACTACTCGATTCCGTTCGGGGATCTGAAAGACAGCGCCGACGGCGATCAGGAGGCGCGTTTCTATACAGGGGTGGGATTTTGGTACGCATTATAACAATGTGTTGAGGAGGTGAGAATGATGACATTGAAAGGAAAGATGAAAAGTGTGTGGCTGTCGCTATCAATGGTGATGGGGCCGCTGCCTTTATTTGCGCAGCCCACAGGATTGAGCGAGATCGTTACCGGACTGGATACGGTATGGGTGCTGATCGCGGCCTTTTTGGTGTTCTTCATGCAAGCCGGTTTTGGAATGGTCGAGGCCGGGTTTATCCGGGCAAAGAATACCTGTAACATCCTTACGAAAAACTTTCTTGATTACTGCATGGCTTCACTGGGATTTTTTCTGTTCGGATACGCGATCATGTTTGGAGAAGGAAACGCTTTGATCGGATTGAAAGGCTGGTTTCTATCGGGAGCGCAGTCCGGGGCGGGAGTGCCGCTGTTTGCGTTCTGGTTGTTCCAGGCGGCGTTTGTGGGAGCCGCGGCTACGATCGTTGCCGGCGGAGTGGCTGAACGAATGAAGTTCAGTGCGTATCTGATCTATTCTTTCCTTATTTCCGCTTTTATTTATCCGGTGGTCGGCCATTGGATCTGGGGCGGCGGCTGGCTCGCGCAGCTGGGATTCGCGGATTTTGCCGGTTCTACCGTGGTGCACGCCGTCGGCGGATTCGCGGCTTTGATTGGGACGATACTGCTCAAACCGCGGATCGGCAAATACAATGCCGACGGCTCGGCGAACGTGATCGCCGGACATTCCATCCCCCTGGCTTCGCTGGGGGTTTTTATTCTGTGGTTCGGCTGGTTCGGATTTAATCCCGGTTCATCTTTAGGTGTCGGAAACGGGGAATTGATTGCCCGCGTGGCGATCAATACTAATCTTGCCGCCGCACTCGGCGGGATTGCCGCGCTGATCACCGTCTGGAAGATGTTCGGCAAGCCCGATCTTTCCATGGCCATGAACGGCGCGTTAGCGGGACTGGTCGCGATCACTGCTCCCTGCGCGTTTGTAGAGCCCTGGGCGGCGATGCTCATCGGCGCCGTAGGCGGTATCCTGGTCGTGCTGGGAGTGGTCGTGCTGGATAAACTGAAAATCGACGATCCCGTCGGCGCGGTACCGGTGCACGGCCTGAACGGCGTGTGGGGTACGCTCGCCATCGGTCTGTTTGGTCAGAAAGCACTGGGGCTTTCCTCGGACGGTCTCCTGTACGGAGGAGGACTCTCTCAGTTCGCTATTCAGCTGCTGGGTGTCTCTTCGGTGGTGGTATTCGTGCTGGTGACTATGGGGATTATCTTTAAAATCCTCGATCTAACCATCGGACTGCGGGTCAGCCGGGAGGAAGAACTGAAAGGACTTGATATCGGAGAGCACGGGATGGAATCGTACTCGGGATTTCAGGTCTTCACCACACAGTAGGAAAAGATGGGTGATCCCGGATCCGGGATCACCCATCAGCAAGAATGAGGAGGAAAGATGAAACTGATAGTAGCAATGATCCAGCCGCATAAACTGCCGGACGTGAAAAAAGCGCTGTTTGAGGCCGAGGTGCATAAGATGACGGTGACCAACGCGGTGGGGTGTGGTCAGCAGAAGGGATACACCGAAACCTACCGGGGCGTGATTACCGAGGTGAATCTGTTGAAGAAGGTTCGGCTGGAGATCGGCGTGAACGAAGAGTTCGTGGAGCCGACGGTAAAGGCGATCATCAAGGGCGCCCGGACCGGGGGGATCGGAGACGGGAAGATATTTGTGCTTGATCTGCCCGAGTGTATCCGGATCCGTACCGGGGAGAGAGGGAATGAGGCGATTGGATAGCGCGTGCGATTCCGGATAGGCGATGCTTGATTTCCGCTCTTCGATCCTTGATGCTGGAGAGAAGGAGGCAGATAAGAAGTAAGGGGTAAGAGATAAGAAGTAAGTAGTAAGGAGTAAGAGGTAAGAGGGGGGAAAGGGAGCGGGGGCTGATATGCCGATTTTTCGGTACGCGCGGAGGCGGCCGGAAGGGAAAAGTGCAAAAACAGGGTTACCGGAATGAAGGCGAATTTACTTGTAGATATAAGGCGGGGATTTTACGCACAGAGACGTGCGCGATTACGCAGGAGGAGACAAGGGCGTTCTTCATTTGAGGAACGCTCTTTTTCTTTATGTGAGTGGTTGTTAAAAACGGGATAGGTGAAGACAAGGAGGAAGTATGGCAGAAAAAACAAAGGCAGACGTACTTAAATTAGTCAAACAGCATGATGTGAAGTTTATCCGGCTTTGGTTTACCGATCTTCTGGGGCAGGTGAAGAGTTTCGCGATTACCGCCGGAGAGCTGGAAGGTGCGATGGAGAACGGGATGGGATTTGACGGTTCGTCGATCACCGGTTATCAGGATATCGAGGAATCTGACATGATCGCGATGCCTGATCCCAGTACGTTCGTTCTGCTCCCCTGGAGGCCGAAAGAAAAAGCGGTGGCCCGGATGATCTGTGACGTGTTGACCCCGGATCGAAAACCGTATGAAGGAGATCCCCGCTACGTGCTGAAACGGGCGCTGGAACGGGCAAAGAAAATGGGGTTTGATCACTATTATGTCGGTCCTGAACTGGAATTCTTTTATTTCAAGTCCGACACCGGTACCGATATACTGGATAAGGGGGGATATTTCGATCTTACTACGCTGGATATGGCCAGTGATTTGCGCCGCGAGACCGTACTCACGCTGGAGAAAATGGGGATCGACGTCGAATATTCGCATCATGAAGTCGCCCCGTCTCAGCACGAAGTCGACATGCGGTACAAGGACGCCCTTCAGATGGCCGACGCGGTGATTACCTATCGAATCGTGGTGAAGGAGATCGCGACCAAGTTCGGAGTATACGCGACCTTTATGCCCAAACCGATCTTCGGCGAGAACGGATCCGGGATGCATACGCACCAGTCGCTTTTTTCGGGAGAGAAAAACGCGTTCTTTGACGCCAAGAGCGATGATCATCTTTCCGAAGTCGGACACAGCTACATTGCCGGTTTGCTCAAGCACGCCAAGGAGATCTGTTCCATTTTTGCGCAGACGACGAATTCGTACAAACGGCTGGTTCCGGGGTACGAGGCGCCGGTGTATATCGCCTGGAGCCGGCGGAACAGGAGCGCGTTGGTGCGGGTGCCGCTGTATCATCCCGGCCAGGAAAAAGCGACACGGTGTGAGTTCCGGGCCTGCGATCCGGCCTGTAACCCGTATTTGACCTTCGCGGCCATGCTGCACGCCGGTCTGGACGGGATCGAGAAAAAATACCAAGTGCCGGCGGCAATGGAAAAGAATCTCTACCATTTGAGTGCCGCCGAACGCAGAGCGCAAGGGGTAGAGACCCTTCCCGACAGTCTGGGAGGAGCTGTTGCCGAGACCAGCCAAAGCGAGTTGGTCAAACGGGTGCTCGGCGAACATATCTTTCCCCGGTTCGTCGAACTGAAACAGAAAGAATGGGACGAATACCGTATTCAGGTACCCCAGTACGAATTGGACAATTACCTGGCGGTGCTGTGAATGATTGTGATCGTTCAGCATATCTCATTGGAAGGTGCCGGAACATTCGAGGCCATATTACGCAGTTCCGGATGGGAAACGTACACGATTGATTTGAGTTCGCACGGTGCATCCGTTCTTGCGGATGCACCGGCGTTCCGTCAGGATTTTTCTCCGGACGCCGTGGTGGTGCTGGGCGGACCAATGAGCGTGTATGACCAGCAGGAATATCCTTTCCTGCGGACGGAAGAAGAATTCCTGATCCGTATGTTCCGGGAGCGGGTGCCGGTACTGGGAATCTGCCTGGGCGCGCAGCTGCTGGCAAAGGCCTGCGGGGCCGCTGTCAAAAAAGCCCCGGTCAAAGAAACCGGCTGGAGTTCCGTGCGCCTTACCGAGGCAGGAAAAAGAGATCCGATGTTTTCCGGTCTGCGTGACCGGTTGAAGGTGTTTCAACTCCATGAAGATACGTTTGATCTGCCGCCGGAGGCGGTCTTGCTGGCGACAGGCGAGCAGTGCGCACATCAGGCGGCGCGGTTCGGTCCCTGTGCCTGGGGTGTGCAGTTTCATCCGGAGATGAACCTTCGCATGTTGAAAGAGTGGATCGAATATTACGGGCTGGAAAAGGGAGAAGCCATACTGACGGACTATTTTAATGCACAGGATGTCTATCTGGGCCAGGCACGTCAGTTATGCGCGAATTTTACCGGGATCATCAAATCCCGCAGGCCAATGACCGTGTAACTTTTTTTCAACCGTGATGCCCGGATTTTGGGCAGCACGGGCACAGGTAGTGTGCAAAGAGGGGAACGATGATTACCATATTAGTACTTGAAGATGAGAGCAAAGTCTATAAAATACTTTCCGAAGTGCTGGAGGATCAAGGGTACCAGCTTTCCAACGATCCCCAGGCGGCGGATCTGATCAAGGTGGTCAAACGGGGGCAACAGCCCGGTTCGGTTCCTTTTTGGCCCAAAAACTTCCTTGATTTTCAGGACGTACTGCTCCATCAAAGTAACGGCAATCTCTATAAGGCATTGCTGGAAAAACTGGAAAAACCGCTCATCGAAGCGGCATTGAACCGGACGGAAGGCAACCAGCTCAAAGCCGCAAAACTGCTGGGCTTGAACCGGAATACGCTGTACTCGAAAATGAAACGGCTCCATATTCACGCGGAAAAATGGAAAAAATAACGCGGTATCACTCAGCTTTTCCCCCTGCGCAGGGATTATATGATTCCCGCTGTGAAAAAGACGCCTGCGGCGTCGGTTTTGTCTGTGACGTAAAGGGGCGCAAATCGTCGTCGATCGTGCAGGACGGTCTGAACGTGCTTTTGCGGCTCGCGCACCGGGGAGCGGTAGGATCCGATCCGGATACGGGAGACGGCGCGGGGATCCTGATACAGATTCCCGATGAATTTTTGCGCCACGCGGCCGAAGGAGAAGGCTTTTCCCTTCCCAAAAAAGGACGATACGGTACCGGTCTGATCTTTTTTCCCGTCGTCGCCGAAGAGCGCCAATTCTGCAAGCGGGTCGTCCGGAAGGTAGTCGAGGAGGAGGGACAGCGTCTTCTGGGATGGCGTGCCGTCCCGGTTGATAATTCCAAGATCGGCGAAGGCGCGCGGGAAACCGAGCCGGTATTTGAGCAGGTATTTATCGAAGCCGCAAAGGAGATGACCGACCAGACGCAGTTTGAACGAATCCTGTATGTGATCCGCAAACGGGTGGAAAATATCGTACGGTCTCAAAAATTACGGCAACGGGATTTTTTTTATATTACCAATATCTCCAGCTATACGCTCGCGTATAAAGGGCTCTTGATGCCGCATCAGGTGCGGGCGTTTTTCCTTGACTTGCAGGATTCTTCTTTGACGAGCGCCATTGCCCTGGTGCATTCACGTTACAGCACCAATACGTTCCCCACCTGGGATCTCGCTCAACCGTTTCGCTACTTAGCGCATAACGGAGAGATTAATACCCTGCAGGGTAATCTGAACTGGATGCGGGCCCGGGAGGGTCTTTTGCAAAGCAGTGTATTCGGAGAAAAGATCGATGCGCTGAAACCGGTGCTACTGCCCGGCGTGAGTGATTCGGCGACGATCGACAGCGCGTTTGAGTTACTGGTGCGCGGCGGCCGCTCGCTGGCGCACGCGATGATGATGCTGATCCCCGGCGCATGGGAGCACAACGCACTGCTCGATCAGAAACTGCGCGAGTTTTACCGGTACCACGCCTGTTTCATGGAACCCTGGGACGGGCCTGCGGCTATCGCGTTCACCGACGGAAGGAGTATCGGCGCGGTGCTGGACCGTAACGGCTTGCGGCCGGCCCGGTACCTGGTGACCACTCACGATACCGTGGTGATGGCTTCGGAAGTAGGCGTACTGGATATCCCGTCCGAACAGATCCGGAGTTCGGGAAGACTGGAGCCGGGAAAGATGTTTTATATCGATACCGAAGCCGGCCGGATCGTAAGCGACCGGGAAATTAAAGAAACCGTCGCCGCGGCGAAACCGTACGGCGCGTGGCTCAAAGAGCATTTGTGTGAGCTGGACCGCCGGCCGGAGGGGAGGGAAAAGAAAGAAGAGGAGAAGGTTCCTCGTTTCCAGAGGATGCAGATGTTCGGCTATACCCGGGAAGATTTACACGCGATCCTGGCGCCTATGGCCCGCAAGGGCGTCGAACCGACCGGGTCGATGGGCAATGACGCTCCGCTGGCCGTGCTCTCGGAGCATGATCAGCTTTTGTATAATTATTTCAAACAGCTCTTCGCGCAGGTGACCAATCCGGCGATTGATCCCATTCGGGAGGAATGCGTGATGAGTATGATCAGTTTCGTGGGCCGTCAGGAAAACATCCTGGGAGAGACTCCACGGCATTGCCACAAGCTGATGGTAAAGGAACCGATCCTTACCAACGAAGATTTCCAAAAACTATACCGGCTGGATAACGAAGGATTTCATACAAGAACGATCGCGGCCGTGATGGAACAGGACACACAAGAGGGGATTACTGATGCGATCGACCGTATCTGTGCAGAGGCCGAAGAAGCGGTTGCGCAGGGAGATACCCTGCTAGTGATAAGCGACCGCTCCGCAAATGCCGAACGGGTGCCGTTGCCGATGCTGCTTGCGACCGGGGCGGTGCATCATCATCTTATCCGGCAGGCCAAGCGCACGCAGATCGGGATCATCGTGGAAAGCGGAGAACCGCGTGAAGTACATCATTTCGCGCTGTTGTTCGGCTACGGAGCCGATTGTATCAATCCCTATATGGCGTATGAAATTCTGGAAATGCTTGCCGCAGACCGGTCTCTGGAGCCGGCGGCGGCAGAGGCGATCGCCAATTACCGAAAGGCATCGGTGAAGGGTATCCTGAAGATCCTTTCGAAAATGGGTATTTCGACGCTGAACAGTTACCGCGGCGCTCAGATCTTCGAAGCGCTGGGGATTCACCGGGAAGTGATCGACCGCTGTTTTGAGGGAACGGCATCCCGCATCGGCGGTGTTCGCTTCAGCGAGATCGAACAGGAGGCGCGAACGCGTCACCGCCGGGCCTTCGCCCGGCGGAACCGGGAGGGGATCCTTGCCACAGGGGGCGTGTACCAGTGGAAACGGGACGGGGAATTTCACTTATGGAATCCGGAAAGCATCGCCGCGCTTCAGGACGCGGCCCGGCAGAACGATTACGAACGTTACCTTGAGTTTTCACGGTTGATCAACGACCAGTCCGCTCAACCTGCGACGTTGCGCGGCCTGTTGAAATTCGGACCGTGTCGGAGCATACCGCTGGAAGAAGTGGAATCGGAGGAGCGTATTTTTACCCGGTTTGCCACGGGCGCGATGAGCTACGGCTCCATTTCCCGGGGCGCGCACGAGACGCTGGCCGTGGCGATGAACCGGATCGGCGGCAAGTCCAATACCGGCGAAGGAGGGGAAGATCCGGCCCGGTTTACGCCTCTGCCCAGCGGTGATTCCAAACGAAGCGCGATCAAACAGGTGGCGTCGGGAAGGTTCGGGGTGAGTACCAATTACCTTACCAATGCCGACGAGATCCAGATCAAGATCGCCCAGGGAGCCAAGCCCGGCGAGGGAGGTCAGCTGCCCGGACACAAAGTGAGCGTGACAATCGCCCGTACCAGGTACACCACTCCCGGGGTCACGTTGATCTCACCGCCGCCGCATCATGATATTTATTCGATCGAGGACCTTGCGCAATTGATCTTTGATTTGAAAAATACCAATCCCCGTGCCCGCATCAGCGTGAAGCTGGTATCGGAGATCGGAGTGGGAACGATTGCCGCGGGAGTGGCCAAAGGGCACGCCGATATGATCCTTATTTCCGGAGGTGACGGCGGTACCGGGGCTTCTCCCAAGAGTTCGATCCGGCACGCGGGGCTTCCCTGGGAATTAGGCCTTGCCGAGACACATCAGACCCTGGTGCTCAACGACCTGCGTTCCCGGGTCCGGCTGCAGACCGACGGACAGATGCGTACCGGCAGGGATGTCGCGATCGCGGCGATCCTCGGAGCAGAAGAGTACGGGTTTTGTACCGCCGCGCTGATCGTCATGGGCTGCGTGATGCTGCGTCACTGTCATCTGAATAACTGCGCGGTCGGCGTCGCCACGCAGGACGATATTCTGGAAGGACGGTTCCGCGGCCGCGCCGAACACGTGGTGAACTATTTTCGGTTCGTTGCCCGGGAATTACGGGAGATCATGGCCGGGCTGGGGGTGCGAACGGTGGACGAGTTGATCGGGCGAACCGACTTGCTCGAGGTCAATGCCGGGATTGTCCCGTCCAAGGCCGCGCATATCGATTATTCCAGGATTCTTTATAAACCCGAAGTGCCTCCCCAGATCGGGACGTATTGTACTATCCGGCAGAACCATCAAATTGCGCACGTGCTGGACCGTAAATTGATTGAACTGGCTCATCCTGCGCTTGCGCACAGTAAACCGGTACAGGAGACAGTGGTTATCGAAAATACGGATCGTACGACCGGCGCGATGCTGAGCGGAGAGATTTGCCGGCTGTACGGAGAAGGAGGCCTGCCGGAGGATACGGTGCGTTTTTCTTTTCACGGCGTTGCCGGCCAGAGTTTCGGCGCCTGGCTCGCGCACGGCGTGACCTTCGAACTCCGGGGGCTGGCCAATGATTATGTGGGCAAAGGGATTTCCGGCGGGAGAATAATCGTCCGTCCGGGGGAAAAGGCCGGGTATTGTCCCGGAGAGAACGTGATTATCGGCAACACGACCTTTTACGGGGCGATACGGGGGGAAGCGTATATCCGTGGATTAGCCGGTGAACGGTTCTGCATCCGGAACTCCGGCCTCCAGGCCGTGGTGGAGGGGGTAGGTGATCACGGGTGCGAATATATGACCGGCGGGAAAGTGGTGATCCTCGGCCCTACCGGAAGAAATTTTGCCGCGGGCATGAGCGGCGGGATCGCCTACGTGTACGATCCTCACGACGAGTTCCCGTCGCGGTGCAACATGCACATGGTGGAGCTTGAGCCGCTGACCGAAGATGACGGGAGAATCGTGGCGCTCCTGATAAAGAATCACCTGCACTATACCGGGAGCACGATCGCCTCCCGTATTCTCGATGATATGAAAAAGGAATCATCTCATTTCGTGAAGGTGATGCCGGTAGAGTATAAGCGTATTCTGGAAGCAAAAAAAGTGGAACAGCAACTCGACGTCGCCGAACCGGCCGACGGATAAAGAAGAAGCGGGAAGAAAATGGCAAAAGACGTAAAAGCATTTTTAAAGACACGGAGGAAAACAATCCCTTACCGGCCGGTATGTGAGCGGATCAAAGATTACAAAGAAGTCGTGACGCCGCCGGCGCCCGAACATACCGAAGAACAGGTCGCGCGTTGCATGGATTGCGGGACTCCGTTTTGTCACTGGGCGTGTCCCATCGGCAATTATATTCCCGAATGGAATGATCTGGTGATGAACGGGCAGTGGGAAGAAGCGTTTCGTTTGCTGGACGCGACCAACAATCTGCCGGAGATCACCGGTCGGGTATGTCCGGCGCTGTGCGAATTTTCCTGCGTGCTGGGTATTACCGACGATCCGGTCACGATCCGTGAAAACGAACTGGCGATTATCGAGGAAGGCTTTCAAAAGGGGTATCTGAAGCCGAGACCGCCGCAGCGGCGTACCGGGAAAACAGTCGCGGTAATTGGATCGGGCCCGGCAGGATTCGCGGCTGCGGCCCAGCTCAACCGCGCCGGACACAGAGTGACGGTGTTCGAAAAGGATCCCGCTCCGGGAGGGATTATGCGTTACGGGATTCCCGATTTCAAATTGGAAAAAGGCGTGCTCGACCGGCGTATCGATATTCTGCGCCGGGAGGGGATCGAATTCCGTACCGGTACCGAGATAGGGAAAGATATTTCTTCGCCGCAGTTGCGCCGGCAGTACGACGCCGTAGTGGTGACGATTGGCTCCCGGGTGCCGCGGGATCTGTCGATTGAAGGACGTCGTCTCAGAGGGATTCATTTCGCCATGGATTATCTCATCCAGAACAACCGCCGCCTATGCGGTCTTCCCGCCGGCCCGGATGAACTGATCGAAGCCAAAGAGAAACAGGTGGTGGTCGTAGGAGGAGGAGATACCGGTTCCGACTGTGTCGGGACTGCCAACCGTCAGGGCGCGGCGTGCGTGGTGCAGATCGAGTTGATGCCGCGGCCGCCGGAATGCCGCAGTGACGCCGATCCCTGGCCTCGTTATCCGTTGTTGTTGAAAACCTCCTCTTCCCACGAAGAAGGCGCCCAGCGGATGTGGTCGATACTCACCAAAAGATTTTTGGGAGAAAACGGGGCCGTGAAGGCACTTCAATGTGTACAGGTGGAATTTGCGCATGATGAGCAGAAAGGGTGTCCCGTGATGAGGGAAGTGCCTGATTCAGAATTTGAAATTCCCGCCGACCTGGTCATTTTGGCGGTCGGATTTCTTTCTCCCGAAGCGCGGGGGCCGATCAGCGAACTGGGATTGGAGGTGGACCGCCGCGGCAATATCCAGACCGACGACCGGCACCGGACTTCCGTCGAGGGAGTATTCGCCGCCGGCGATGCCCGGCGCGGGCAGTCGCTTATCGTCTGGGCGATCGCCGAAGGCCGCGCCGCCGCCCGCCATGTCGACGAATACCTGATGGGCTCTTCCGATCTTCCGGCAATTTGAAAAGAGTAGTCAGAAGTAAGACTTAAGAAATAAGAAAGAGGAATACTCTATAAAAGTAAAAATATAATTCTTTCTTACAACTGACTTCTTGATCCTTATTCCTTATTCAGATGTCCGATCTCTGGATCGCTCGCAAATACAGTTTCCGTATTCACGGCAGACGCGTGCCGTTACGCAAACAGCCCAACGAACGCCAGCGGCATGTCCTGCTTAAGGCGTGCGTGTATTCGTTATACCTGCCCGAATATCCCGATCTGCAGATCGAACGAAAGATCGGGGCCAAATACAAACCCGATCTCGTTCAGCTCGACGCTGACGGCCGGCCGCGGTTTTGGGCCGAGTGCGCCAAAGTATCGCCGCGCAAGGCCGTGCATATCGGGAAAAGATATCGGACGACCCGCATTGTATACGCGCATCTGGAATCTCAGCTTGAATCCTTAAAAAAGCACCTTCGCACTCAATTGGCCGGAGTGTCCCGTTCGGCCCCAATCGAATTCCTGGAATTTCCCGAGCCGCTGTCCCGCTTTATCGCCGAAGACGGCACCGTCACGGTGACGTTCGGCGATTGCCGGCGCAGTGAGCTGCAATGACTGCCCGCCGTTTTTTTGACGGCATATTTCTCGGCCATAGTTGCTCCAAACAGCAGATCAGCATATCAGCCCTTCCGCCCCCTTTCTCCCCTCTTACTACTTATCTCTCTCCTTCCCCTCCAAAATCAAGCACCGTGGACCCAGAACATCCCGCACTGCTTTTTGTAAACGGTTACGTAAATCTCCGGATAACCTGTTGAATCGGCTTTGCCGCGGTGAGAAGATAAGAGTGAAAGGAGGTGGGGAATGAAGAAAAAAAGGAAGGACGTGGTGAGAATTTTTCAGGTCGTGAGTTTAGGGGACGACTTGTTCGCGGAGCAGATCAAAGACGTATTGAGCAGGGAGATTACGTCGGATCCCCGCAAACCAGAGGCATACTTTTCGGTAACTGACTGGACCGAAGAAAAGGAAGTTAAGTGCCGGCAAATTACCCTTCCGTCGTAGATCGTGGCGCCGCCCGCACCCGGCCGGAGATGCGCCGGGTGCGGCGCGGATTTTGATGCCGGGGCCGGCAAAGCGGCGTCATAATCCGGCCCCGAAGCTTTTTGTTGCAAAACCAGCCAAAGAAGATACAATACCCTATGCGCGGTCCCGCGTAAATCTACGAACAGAGGTGAATACCCATGGGTGTTTTTCTGGGGAGCCTGATGGTTCTCGGCGTGCTGCTGGTGATATGGGGATATCTCCTGCCCTCTTTTTCCCCGCCGCCGCCGGTTCCTGATCCGAACCGGCTTACGCTGCAGCGTTTGTCCAAACAAGTTGAGTCGCTTGAGTTCGAAACGGCAAAGACCAGCCGGATGTGCGTGCAGATGTCCGAAGAACTGCACCAGCTGAAGGAAAAGGAAACGGGTCTTTTGGAGCAGGTGCTCAAGCAGGAATGGGATCATGCCCAGGAAGTGATTGACCGCATCAGCCGTGAAACCGAGAAGCTACTCGCTGAATACAAGAAAGCGTTTTTTCTGGAAAAAGAAAACGCCAAACTGCTGGAGCATTTACAATCGGTCTCGGCGCAAGCGGACGGGTTGCGGACGCAGAGCGAGCGGCAGCAGAAGCTTATTGTCCGTTTGCGGGAACGGGATAAGTCTTTACGGGCACGCCTGGCGAAATTCATCGAATACCGGGAAAAGACCGGTCACCAGCTGAAAACGCTTGCCCAAAAGGAACAAAAGTTAAAAGGCAAACTCCAGGTAAAGGATACGCTGTCGAGTGAAACCGATACGGAAGTGGAGCGACTGCGCGAAGAAAATGAAAGATTACGCGATGAATTGATGTATGAACGCAACAATTGAGATGATTTGACAAGCACGGGAAAAGTGAGTATACTAACAATGCGAAAAGAAAGGGTGATACCGCAAGTATTTCTCTGAATACTTGCGGTTTTTTTTTGAGAAGGAGGACCTATGAAATTCAAAAAAATCGCGGTACAGGCGATTATCGGTATGGTATGCATAGGATCAGGAATGAGCGCGAATGCGAAAGGAGAATCCGACATGGTAGCAGAAGGGAAAAAGGTGAAGTTTAATTACACGCTGACTGTTGAAGGTAAAGTAGTGGATACTTCCGAAGGCCGTGAGCCGTTGGAATACGTGCACGGAGAAGGACAGATCATTCCCGGGTTAGCCGAAGGGATGCAGGGAATGGAACCGGGTGAGTCCAAGAAGATCGAGGTCGCGCCTGATCAGGGGTACGGACAGGTCCGCGAGGATGCCTATCGGGAAGTACAGAAGAATACCCTGCCTGAGGGACTTGAACCGAAAGCAGGAATGATGCTGCAGGCGCAGGGACCCCAGGGACAGGTGGTTCCGGTTACGGTAGAGGAAGTCAAAGACGAGACCGTAAAACTGAACTTTAACCATCCGTTGGCAGGAAAAACACTGCACTTTGACGTGAGTGTAGTTTCCGTCGAATAGTACACACTCCCGGCCTGTCTTCGCATCTCCGAAGACAGGCCGGCCGCTTTCTTAAATCTTTTCTTCTCTCCTTTGTATGTTATAATAAATTTGCTTGTTTTCTATATTACGGGGAATTAATATGCCTGATTCTGCGCCGAAGGATAAAAAATACCTGAATACGCTGAAACAGATCAGCAAGGCGATTACCTCCGAGCTGTATCTCGAGGATATTCTCAAGCTGGTGGTCAGTCTGACGGCCAACGTGATGAAAGCGAAGATCTGCGCGTTGTGGTTGTTGGACGAAGCGACCCAGGAATTGAAAATCCGGGCTACCCAGGCCATGAGCAGCGAGTATCTCAAGGAACGCTCGATCAAAGTGGGAGAGGGCGTGGTCGGTCTGGTGGCCAAGGAGCAAACACCTCTGGTAATCCTCGACGTATCGAAAGATTCGCGCTATAAAGAAAAGACGCTCGCCAAAAAAGAAGGCCTGGTATCGATGATCAGTGTGCCGATGTTCGTCAAAGACAAAGTGATCGGCGTTATCAATTGCTACACGACCGCCAAGTATAAGTTTACCAGAAGCGATATCGATCTTTTAAGTACCGTGGCCAACCAGGCGGCAGTGGCAATCGAAAACACCGAACTGATGGTGAAGACCCGGGTCATTCAGGAAGAGCTGGCTACACGGAAAAAAGTTGAACGGGCCAAGGGGATTCTGATGCGTCAGCGCGGACTGAGCGAAGACGAAGCGTTTACGCTTATCCGCAAATCCAGTATGCACAAACGTCTTCCCATGAAAGAGATCGCCGAGGCGATTATCATTTCGTATGAAATCAAATAGAGAAGAAGTAAGGGGTAAGAGATAGGTAGTAAGAGGTAAGAGATAAGGGGGAAGAGAGAGGGAGAGATCCCTTATCGCAATACACGTCCATACGTGCTGACGGCCCTGTGATCTTTCAGTACACCAAGAAGATTTGAGGAGGAACGATGCAACGGGTATACTTGACACAAGAAGGGTACGAAAAGATGGTCAATGAGCTGGAATATTGCAAAAATACCAAGCGGCGCGAGATCGCCAAAGCGCTGGAACATGCCCGTCAGCTCGGCGACTTACGGGAGAACGCCGAGTACGATTCCGCCAAGAACGCCCAGGCGCAGAATGAAGGGAAAATCGCGGAGCTGGAGGATAAGCTGAGCCGGGTGGAAATCGTTGACGAATCCAAGATCTCAACGGATAAAGTCTATATCGGGGCGAAAGCAAAAGTACTTGATCTGGACACCGGCCAGGAAGATCTTTATACGTTGGTCGGACCGGATGAGGCCAACGCGGTCGAAGGGCTTATTTCCACGACCTCGCCGGTGGGGAAAGGACTTCTGGGGCACGGCGTCGGCGAAGAAGTGGAAATTGAAGTGCCGGCAGGAACTCTCCGGTACCGGATTCTCGATATTTCCCGATGAAATGAGCTGGCGGCGGTTCGTTCTTCTTTTCGTGGGTAGCGTGATCCTCAGCGGGTGTACGGTGATTGAGCGCATGGATCAACTGCTCACCTTGAAACGCGTCGCCGACAGTCAAAAAAAGATTCACCGGTATTTGAAACGGCAGGAACGGTATTTTGACCGGATCGTCCGGGACGTCCGCCGGGGCGCGCTTGAAACGGGTGTGTCCAGGGAGGAGATTACCGGGCGTTACGGAGAACCGGTGCTGCGTGATGACTCCGACGATCCCGCGGTCAGCGAGATCCTTTTGTATCGTCATCCTACCGAATATTTTGCTTCCGCCCGTGTCTATCTTTCGTTCGATCAAAGCGGTACGTTAGCGGAAATAGAATATCGCGAAGCGCCGGCTTCTGCGCAAAAAGAACGCATTCAAGAATGAAAAAACATTTTTTATCTTCGTACACGCTCTCGATTTACCGCGAATGTCCCCGGTGCTTCTGGCATCATGTGCGAAAAGGAAAGACTTTCCAGCGTCCCGAGCCGCCGATTTCCACTCTGCCGAGAGGAATGGACGCCTTGATCAAAGAGTATTTTGACCAGTACCGCCGTGCGCATACACTGCCCCCGGAACTGATGTCCGTTTCTTCCGGCAGGCTCGTGGAACAGCAGCGGATGGATGCCTGGCGTTCATGGAAAACGGGCCTGCAATATTGCCGGTCCGACGGCCACCGGCTGATCGGCGCGCTTGATGAGTGTTTGATCGAAGACGGCCGTTATGTGCCGGTCGATTACAAAACACGCGGGTTTGCGCTCCGCGATAATTCAGCTTCCTATTACGTGTTTCAGATGAGCTGTTACCGGTTCTTGCTGGAAAAGAACGGATATCCGGCTCGCGACCACGCGATTTTAGTATTTTATATTCCTGCCCGGGTCGGTGACGGCGGGAACGTGGAGTTTCACCGCAGGGCAGTGAGAGTGGAAACTCAGCCGGTCGATGTGACCAACGCCGTTTTCGAAGACGCCCTTTCGGTGTTATCCGGGGAACAGGCCCCGGCGCCTTCCGATTCGTGCACGTTCTGTGCCTGGGCCGCGAAAGTCGCCTCTTCGCCGGATCCGCAAATGAAACTTTTCTGAATCGGCGCGAAATGAAACAGGTTATGTGGTGGGCAATTTTCTGTGTGGGGCTCGTGATCGCGGCGTTCGGATTCGCGAAATATCTCGAACGCCGGGCCGTCTATTTTCCCCTTGCTGAACTGCCTAATACTCCCGCGGATATGGGCCTCGCTTACGAAAACGTGTGGGTCGTGAGCGGGCAGGGATACCGGATTCACGGCTGGTTTGTCCCCGGAGAAGAGGCCCGCTGTACGGTGCTTCTTTTTCACGGGAACGGCGGAAATATCGGGCACCGGATCGAAAAAATCGCGTTCCTGCATTCGGCCGGGGCCAACGTGTACCTTATTGACTATCGTGGCTACGGCAAAAGCGAAGGGAGTCCTTCCGAAGAGGGGCTGTACCGGGACGCGTTTGCCGCCTACCGTTATTTACGCGAGACAAAACACATTCCGCCGGAGCGCATCATTCTTTACGGAGAGTCGCTGGGGGGAGCGGTGGCGGTGCATACGGCGGTTCATCGTCCGGTGGGCGGCGTGATCCTGGAAGGAACGTTTTCCAGCGGACGGGATCTCGCGCGCGAATATTATCCCTGGCTTCCTTCCGTGTTTTTTTCCCCGCTGTACGATTCAATGAGAAAAATTACCCGCGTTGATGCCCCGTTGTTGTTTCTTCACAGCAGCGAAGACGAAATCATCCCTTACCGGTGTGCGCGCCGCCTGTTCGCCCGGGCCGGGCGACCTAAGCGGTTCGTCACCCTGCGCGGAGGTCATAATATGGTTACCGCGGTATCCGCGCAGGAATACCGCGGTGCCATAGAGAATTTTCTCGCGCGTTTCTGCGCGCAGGATTAAGTTAAGTATTGACAAGAAATTAAATATTCTATATGATAAGAGTGTTTTCCCATAGGTAAAAATCGTACCAAAAGGAGGTGGACTCAATGAATGAACAGGCACAGAATCCGCAGGAATCACAGGCGCAGACCAGCGCTTCCGGTCAGTCATCGAAAGCGATTCTGAAATATGTAGTCGGACTGGTACTCATCCTCGCGGGAGCGGTACTGCTGTGGACCTTCCGGAGCGAGTTCTTTACGCTGGTTCTGGGCTGTCTTGGGCCCTTTCTGCTTTTGGCCGGAGCGATTACCATTGCGATCGCGAAAGAATAATCGGCATACAATGAGGCGAAATAACGAAGGCAGGCGGTGCGCCTGCCTTTCTTTTTTCACGTGATGAAATTCGGACTCGCATTAAGCGGCGGCGGAGCACGGGGGTTTTTCCATATCGGCGTGCTCAAAAGTCTTGCCCGTTTCGGGATCAGACCCGACGCGGTGGCCGGTACCTCTATCGGCGCGGTCATCGGCGGAATGTACGCGCTTGATCCGGACCCGTTCCGGCTGGAACAGAAAATTTTCCGGATATTCCGGAAACACCGCAAAGGAATCGGAGTATTAAAGAACTATTCCGCCTCTTCCAGCGTGGAAGAGAAAAAGATCTTTCTCGAGAAGTCTTATGAATTCGTGAAAGACCTTTTTTTGTGGAATTTGCATATCATTAAACCTTATCTCGTGGACCCTGCTCCGTTTATCCGCATCATGCGGGATCTGTTCGGCAGCGCGCGGTTCGCTCACTGCCGGATCCCTTTTTTTTGTACGGGAGTGGATCTGCGCACCGGATCGGCAGTCGTACTGGATCAGGGCAGTGTTGCCCGGTCCGTCACCGCTTCCTGCGCGTTCCCCGGGTTTTTCCCTCCGATCGAAATTGATCAGCAGGAACTGGTGGACGGGGGAGTGCTTCTGCCCTTACCGGCTCAGGTCCTGAAAGAACGGGGATACTGGGTGGTAGGGGTCAACGCTGACAATAAAGAAGAATTCGCCCAGCAGAAAAAAAATGCGGTGGAAATTCTGTTTCTCACGGAAAAAATCCGGCACCGCGAAATACTCGCCAAAAACCTTGAATCGGCCGATTTTCTTATTTCCGCGGAGCTGGAAAACGTGCTGTGGGTCGACTTTGACCGGGCGCCGGATCTCGTCGCGATCGGCGAAGAAGTGGGGGATGAGTACGGCCGCAGACTCATGCGCACATTCCGGAAAGAGCGGATAAAACGGTTTTTCACTTTTCGCAGGTGAGGCTTTCCCAAATTTTCCTTTTGTTTTCAGTTTATTTGTGATAGAATTAACTCTTTCTTTTGGGGGGTTTTAGCGAGTCCGCGGCAGGCGGACAGGAGAAAAGGAGGAGGAATGAACGCGATCGCATATACCCACAAACGTTCGGCATTGAT
Source organism: Candidatus Omnitrophota bacterium (assembly GCA_014729775.1). Lineage (GTDB taxonomy): Bacteria > Omnitrophota > Gorgyraeia > Duberdicusellales > 4484-171 > WJJJ01. The sequence goes on from WJJJ01000009.1 coordinate 23,251, forward strand.
CGATCTGGCCGGGATCATTTCCTGCGCGGGGCTCATGGTGTTGGCGTCTTACGTGAAGATCCCGCTGTTCTTCACACCCGTCCCGCTGACCCTGCAGACGTTTGTCCTTTTTCTGAGCATTCTATATTTGCGTAAAAAAGCGGTTTTTTCTCAATTGCTCTACGTAGTGTGGGGAGTTTCGGGTCTTTCGGTATTCAGTCATGGAGGGGCCGGCCTGGCGTATTTCGCCGGACCGACCGGAGGATACATACTTGGCTTTCTTTTCACTGCCCTTATCGTACCCTATCTTTTGCCCTCCCGGCGGTCGTTCGGCCGGATATTCGGGGTATTTTTCCTCGCGAATATATGTATAGTGTACGGGATGGGGATACTGTGGTTATGGGGAGTTCATCATTTTTCCCTTCCGGCGGCAGTCGCTGCAGGCGTACTGCCTTTTTTCCTGGCTGATACAGTGAAGATCGCGCTCGTATCGTCTTTCCCCCGCAATTCCTGACCAGGACATCTTTTCTTTGGCTGTCCGGTTTACGCGCAGAGCGAAAACAAGGGAAGGTTATCACGTCATGATAAGGAAAATATTTTTTACAGGCTTGGCCGCATTGGTTCCGTTGGTCATCACGGTGTACGTGCTTGTCGCGTTGTTTTCGTTCGCCGAAGGGATTCTCGGCGAGTACGTGAATTCCTATCTTCGTCAGACACTGGGCTATACGATTCCCGGGTTAGCGATTATTCTTACCCTGCTGATTATTTTCTTTGTCGGGCTGTTCGTGCAGATGACCCGCATGCGGGTATTGCGGTTCGTGGAACGGATGGTGTTCCGTATCCCTCTGGTGAACAAAATTTATTTTCCTGTCCGCAGGATTGTCGATTTCCTGTTTTTTTCCCCGCAGAAGGCGTTCAAGAGCGCCGTGCTGATTGAATATCCCCGGAAAGGAATGTACGCGCTCGGTTTTCTCACCAATCGTAGCGGCGCGGTGTTCGAACAGAAAACCGGCAGGAAGATGTACAACGTGTTTATTTCTTCTTCGCCTTCTCCTCTGACCGGGTTCACGGTGATCGTCGACGCGCAGGATATCATCCCTTTGGATATCGGCGTTGATGAAGCAGTAAAGCTGATCGTTTCCGGCGGGTTGCTCAATCCGAGTGAACGTTACGAACAGCAATATAAGGTGGAGAGAGAAAATCCCGAGGGAGGTCCCGCCGGATATTCCGGAGAGTTTCATGCGGCAGGGGAGGAACGATGAGCCCTGCCCGGGGGAGGAATGAAGGGCGTTTCGCTTCAAAAGAGGCGTTCATCTTTGACCTGGACGGAACCCTGGTGAATGCTTATCAGGCAGTTCAGAAAAGCCTCAACGCCACCCGGCAGCAGTTCGGCCATCCGCGGGTGAGCCTTCAGGAAGTCGTGCGGAAAGTCGGCCGGGGCGACGAAAAGTTTATCCGTATTTTTTTCCCGCGGCGCGAAGTGCGCGATGCGCTCGCGTATTACCGGAAGAGGCACGAGACGGACGTGAAATCGCATTCGCGGCTGATGCGCCATGCCCGCTGGATATTGTATTTTTTAAAACGAAAGAAAAAGAAGCTCGCGGTTGCTTCGAACCGGCCCAGCCGGTTTACGTCTTTTTTGGTGCGCAAGTTTGATCTTGAAAAATATTTCGATCAGATCCTGTGCGCGGATCAGGTGCAGTCGCTGAAACCGGATCCGAAGATTCTCAGGGAACTCATGCGGCGGCTGAAGATCGAAGATGCCGCGGGATGCGTGTTTGTCGGAGATATGGACATCGATATGGAAACCGCCCGGCGCGCGAAGATGGACGCGGTGTTTGTGAAGGGAGGTTCGACTCCCGTGCGTCAGGTGAAAAAATATCGAAATATATATATTGTTTCGGATCTTAAAGAAATGGGAGGAATGTGTGGACCAGCGTAGTGAGCTATTGTCCAGCGGAGATTTTCAGATAAAGAAATATAACAGCGCCTTTCCCTTTTCTAATTTTTTGCCCGGCATTGCCGGACCGTGGGGCGTGCCGATGTGGGTCTTTTATGTGAACCGAGGGCAGGGGATTATTTCTTTCGGGATTCAGGATAAAGACCACAGCATTACCGAATTTTACCCGGCCAATAAAGCGTACTGGCTCACCTCCACGATTGGATTCCGGACATTCGTGAAGACCGGCCAGGGGGAGTTTTGCGAACCTTTTAAGGTCGACCGCGGGACGGGGAGTGAAGAGATGCTGGTCAAGAGCGATTCACTGGAGATCAGCGAGCGTGATGAGCGCAGGAAGCTGGAATTCCGGGTGCGGTATTGCACCCTGCCCAACGCGCCGGTCGGCGCGCTGATACGGGAGCTTCGGATAAAAAATCTTTCGAACAGGAGCCGGAAGCTGGAGATCCTTGACGGCCTGCCCCGCATTATTCCTTTCGGCGCCAGCGACGGATTCTTAAAAGGACTCTCCCGGACGATCGAGGCGTGGATGCACGCCGAAACCCGTCAGCACCTTTCGACCTTCCGGCTCATCGTCGACCCCCAGGACGTCAGTCAGACGACGTTTATCGAAGGGGCGAATTTCCACTGCGCGTTCTATGATGATGCCGGCACCAAAAAATATCCCGAATTGATCGTCGATCCGGACGTAATCTTTGCCCAGGATAAATCGTACAGCGTCCCCGGAAAATTTCTCGACGGTACGTACAAGTCCGTCGCTCAGGTGTATTGCGGAAAAACTCCCTGCGCGTTCAGCGCGCTGGAGTGGGAGCTTGCCCCGGGCGAGGAAAAGGTGCTCTACAGCATGTATGGGGGGTCGTTTAAAGAGGAATTGATCCGTTCCTGCATCCCCCGTATTTCGGTTAAGCAGCTCAGGGCAAAACAGGAAGAGAACCGGGAAATCATCCGTTCAATCAAACACAACGCTTTATGCCGTTCGGGGAGTGAAGAATTCAACCAGTACGTGAGCAGCTGTTACATGGATAACGTGATGCGGGGCGGGTATCCCTATAAGTTTAACCGGGAGCACAGCTACTATATCTACTCCCGTAAACACGGCGACCTTGAACGGGATTATAACCGGTTTAAGTTGTTGCCCAGCTGTTTCAGTGAAGGAGAGGGGAATTACCGGGACGTGAATCAGAACCGCCGGATGGATTTGTTTTTCAATCCCTGGATCGGGAAGAAGAACATTGTATACTTTCTGAATTTTCTGAAAATCGACGGATACAATCCGCTCGTGGTCAAGGGCGAGAAACTGTTTCTGCGGGCGAAAGACGCCGAAGCGCTGCTTGAAAAATACGGCATCAGGAAGAGCGCGGTGCTTCCGCTCATGGAGAAAGGATTTTTCCTGGGAGAATTTTTCCGCTTTCTCGACGAAGAAGGTATTGAAGTGAACGGCCGGGAGGAGTTGGCCCAAGAGTTGGTGAAGACCGGCATGCGGGAACCCCAGGCGGATTTCGGAGAGGGGTATTGGATCGATCACTGGAGATATAATCTGGATCTGATCGAAAGTTACCTCTATTTTTATCCCGACCGTGCCGATGAGCTCCTGCGGGAGAACGAATTTTATTTCTGGGATGACGAGGTGCGGGTAAAAAAACGCACTCAGCGGTATTCCGTCCGGGACGGGCAGGTGTATCAGGGGGAAAGCATCGAGCACTCGTCCGAGAAGCTCGATGTGCTGAAGAAGAGAAGAAGGTATACGAATTACCTGCGTGCCGAAGACGGGAGTCCTTATCGGACCAGTCTGGCCGAAAAACTGCTCACGCTGGTGCTCAATAAAGCCGCGACGCTGGACCCGTCCGGGATCGGCATCGAAATGGAGGCGGGCAAGCCCGGCTGGTGTGATTCGCTGAACGGCCTACCGGCCCTGTTCGGCTCCTCGCTCTGCGAAACCTATGAGCTCAAGCGGACCTGTCAGTTTCTGCTCTGGGCGCTGGAATTGCTCCGGTCTCAGGCCGACGGGATCGCGCTTTCCGAAGAAGTGAATTTATTTTTTCAGCGGCTGCACAAGCTCTTGAGGGAATATAACGCCCAGACGAAGAAAGAAAGGGATTTTTCCTGGTGGGAGAAAGCCAATATGGTGAAAGAGGCGTTCCGGAAAGACACCTTCTTTTGTCTGAGCGGAAAACGCAAGGTTCAGCCGGTGCAGAGCGTAAAAGAGTTCCTTCTGCTGCTGGTGGAGAAACTCGACGCCGGTATTCAGAAAGCGAAAGGGGACGACGGGATTCCCGCGACATATTTTACCTATAAAGTGACCCAGTATGATCAGGTCAAACAGATCGTGACGCCCAAGAAATTCGAACGCCACGCCCTGCCGCTGTTTTTGGAAGCGCCGGTACACGCCTTGCGGATCGACCGGGAAAAGGAGTTATACCGGGCGGTGAAGAGCTCCCCACTGTTTGACCCCCAGCTGAGGCTCTACCGGCTGAACGCTTCGTTGAAAGAGGAACCCCTGGAAATCGGCCGCAGCCGTATTTTCGTGCCCGGCTGGCTGGAAAACGAGTCCATCTGGCTGCATATGGAATATAAATATCTGCTGGAGACGGTGAAAGCCGGACTGTATGAGGAGTTCTATACCGATTTCTTTCAGGCCTGCGTCTGCTTTTTCGATCCCCGGCGGTACGGGCGGAACGTGATCGAGAATTCCTCGTTTATCGTGAGCAGCGCCTATCCTGATAAATCCCTCTGGGGGAAAGGCTTCGTCGCCCGTTTAAGCGGGGCGACGGCGGAGCTGCTGCATATCTGGATTTATCTGTGCATGGGACCGGCTCCGTTTCAGATGAACGCCAGCCGGGAGCTGGAACTGCGGTTTGCGCCGATTCTGCACAAAGAGTTATTTACCGCCGCGGACCAGGAATGTGAGGTGAACGGCCGGCGGGAGCGCATTCCCGCGGGATGTTTTGCGTTCAAGCTGTTTTCCTCAATCCTGGTTGTGTACCACAACAGAGGCGGGGGCAATCTTTATCCGGACCGGGAGGCGGAAAAAATCACCATTACCGATTCCGCGGGGACCCATGAAATCTGCGGTGGACGTATTCCCGCGCCCTGGAGCGAAAAAGTACGCAATGTCGAAGTAAGCCGGATAGACCTGTATTTTCCGTAAACAGACGGGAATAGAGGTGATTTTCGCTTTTTCAATACATGCAAAAATCTTTGCGAAAAAACGCTTGACAATGATTGCACCACTCGTTTAAAATGAAGGCAGTTGTGTAACCGTGTGAGAGCTCTTTGAAAATAGTGATGTACGGTTATACCATCCACAGGCAATTTTAGTCTGGGCGCGAAAGGAGGTGGGGAGATACTAATTTCAGAATAAGCCCAAATTGTCGAAGAAAGGATGATATAACTATAGATAGGTAACAACAAGGCCCCGGACCTCATCCGGGACGAGGAAACCTTGTGAAAATAAATTCCACATCGCATACTTGTAATGAGTATGAAAGGAGGGACGTAATGAGTAGGAAAATTATCGCACTTACTGCGGTATTCTGTTTCGCCGTGATCGGCGCAGGGTTTGCCGCGGTAGAGAATATTAAAGTAAGCGGTGACGTTACTGCACAGGCAGTGATCCGCGATCTGTCTCAGGGTTCTGAACAGGCAACAACCAACGATGCCGAAGATTTTCTGTTTTCGCAGATCCGTCTGCGTTTTGACGCGGATCTGACCGAAAACGTGAGCGCGGTCGTCGGTCTCATCAATGAGAGACTGTGGGGCGCAGAAACCTCGGCTGACACTGACATCGATCTGGACCTCGGCTACGTGGAACTGAAAGAGTTTCTGTACCAGCCGCTCACCCTGACCGTGGGTCGTCAGAGACTGATGTACGGCAACGGCCTGATCCTGGCGGATCCGGACACCAACCAGGGTGCCAGTGCTGCAGTACCGGCTGCCTTTGCCGATTTGTCGATGCGTAAGTCATTTGATTCGATCAAGGCAGTATTGGATTACGCGCCGTACACGATCGACATCATCTACGCCCAGGTCGCGGAAAACAACACTGATATGATTGATGACATCAGCGTACTCGGTACCAACGTGGCCTATCAGTGGGCCGATTACAACGGGATCACCGAAGGCTACTTCTTCGCCGTATGGGGCCGGAACAACATTCAGGACGAGGAAAATCAGGATAAGACTTACGTGTTCGGTGCCCGGACCCAGTGGGATCCTAACGACAAGCTGACCGTAGGGTTGGAAGGTGCCTATCAGTTCGGCGATGCAAGCAGAACCAACATCCCCGACACAGGCGATCAGCATTTGGAAGCTTACGCAGCGCAGGTCGGCGGTGAGTACAAGTTCCTGGATGAGTACAATTCCAAACTTGGCTTAAGCTACACATTCTTAAGCGGCGACAATGATGCCGATGACGGGGATTACAACGGCTGGGATCCGTTGTTCGAAAATCAGACACCTGCGGAAATCATCAACCTGCTGACTGCCAATACCAACGCTCACTTCATCCAGGTGACCGGATCGATGATGCCCAGAGAAGACATTACGCTTGGCTTGGTCTATGCCCACGCATTGCTGGCTGAGAAGTACAACGGCGGTTCAACATATCAGCCGTCAATGGGCCCGGCGAATGGGAACACCTACACCGTTGACAGAAACGACAACCACTTCGGCGATGAAATTGATCTGTACGCGGTCTACGATTACACTGAAGACGTACAGCTCAAGCTCAAGGGCGCGCTCTTTATGCCCGGAAGCTTCTTCGCTGAAGAAAGCGACAACACCTCTTATTCCATAAGAGGCGCGATGAGCGTGTTGTTCTAACAGAAAAAAAGTAACGATTTGACCACGGACCCCCGCTTTTCAGGTGAAAAGCGGGGGTTTCTTATTAGGAGGAGATGCGGGGGATGCGATCCTTGATCTGGATTCTGGTTCCTTGACGCTCGGCCCGGAGGGAAAAAAGAGGCAAGACGCAAGAAATACGACGGAATTCAGAAAAGCAGGAGAGCAGAATACACTTTCCTCATATTTGGTAGTCTGATGGGCTGATACGCTTCCCGCCGATACGCGGATATCCTGCCAAGTGCACCGAAGTTCAACCGCGTAGGTTGAACTCAGGTGGGCGGAATAGCCCAAAAACGGTTGCGAAACACCGAAAACGTACTATAATGAAACCTTAACCGACGGAAGAAAGGAGGAGGGATGGACGAGGAATTACAAGGACAGCCGTTACTGGATGAGCAGGAGATTAAGGAAGGCGCGCCGTTTGCCGCAATTAGCTATGTGCCTTTCTTGTGGATTTTGACCTTTCTCATGAAACGGCAGAATCAATTTGCGCTGTTTCACGCCCGGCAGGGGATCGTAATTTCCGTGGGGGTCTTTGCTTGTTTTTTTCTCCCCTTGATCCCGGCGATCGGATTTTTTCTTTATCGCGTGGGACTTCTGGTGTTTCTGGTGACAATTCTTTACGGGATCTACGGTGCTTTGTCCGGAAAGATGATCCGAATCCCGAAAGTTTCCGATCTCGCCGATAAATTGGTGATCTAACAAAGGAGAAGCATGCGGAAATCAAAAAAAGACAGCACACCTCCGGTGAGGGCGCGGTCGCGTACGACCTTCGAGGACGACTTTACCCAGGCTGATACCTGGCGCGTATTCCGGATTATGAGTGAATTCGTGGAAGGATTTGAACATCTTTCCCGGATCGAGAATGGAGTCTGTTTTTTCGGTTCGCACCGGGTTGATGCCCAGCATCCGGCTTATCAGGACGCGTACCGGGCGGCGAAACTCCTTGCCAAGAAGGGATACACGATCATTACCGGCGCTGGATCAGGAGTGATGGAAGCGGCCAACCGCGGGGCCTATGATGCTAAAAAGCGGTCGGTCGGGCTCAACATTCTTCTTCCGGAACAGCAGCTTCCCAACGAGTATATTAACGAACTGCTTGAATTCCGGTATTTTTTTGTGCGAAAAGTAATGTTTACCAAATATTCCTGCGCGGTAGTGGTGTTTCCCGGAGGGTACGGTACGCTGGATGAATTATTTGAGTCTTTGGCGCTTATCCAGACCCAGCGGATCAAGTCGATTCCGGTAGTGCTGGTCGGGCGGGAATATTGGAAAAATCTGGTCGCCTGGTTGAAAAATAAGCTGATCGCCGAAGGGACGATCGTGAAAATGGACCTGGATCTGTTTCATTTGGTCGATACCCCGGAAGAAATATTAAAAGCGATCACGACAAATACGGCAAAAAAGAAATGCTGTAAGAAGCCTGGGAGAGGGAGAAAGTGAGAGGATTCCTGCGCATATGGAAAAAATTCGATTTGGAAGAGGTCGAAAAGCATTTAATCGTGGTAGGAGAGCTGTCCAGTGAATGCTATGCCTGCCATCATCTTGGACTGGATGCGCGTGACGCGGTATGCCCGCAGTGCGGCGCGGCATTTAAATACATGGGCTTCCGGCGGCATCTGACGATGAATTATCTGCAAAAACTGAATGATGAATTGCCGCACATGACGTTCATTGATTTTGAAGACTTTAAAAAGGTCCGCGGGAAGCGGGACGCCCGTCGGCTCCTGGATATGTGAGAACCGTGAACCCGGAGCCTTGATCCTTCGCTCCCCTCGGGAACCTCAGCGGCGAACAGGGATAAGGATTGATTTTATTACCTTGGTTCAACCGCGTAGGTTGAACTTTGGGGATGAGGGAGTAAAGCTCCCATAAAGCGCCAGATGAATTCCCGTCGGAAGGGGAAAGTCTGGCAGGATACGTCTACGACAACGTCGTAACCTCAGGCGTACCCCTGATATTTGAGAATACCGCCTTTGTTCGGAGAAGCGAACGAAGTGCGCCTTCGTAGGAGAGGTCGCGTAGTCCGGTTGAGCGCGCGTGTTTGGAGTACACGTAACCCGCAAGGGTTCCAGGGTTCGAATCCCTGCCTCTCCGCCATTTTTCGCTTTGCGAAAAATGGCGAGATCTCGCCCACCAAAAATGTTTTGCATTTTTGGTGAGGCGGATCCGCCACAATATTAAGGAACATATATGTATCACGTCTATATTTTGCTTAATGAAGCGAAAA
>WJJJ01000010.1 GCA_014729775.1 Candidatus Omnitrophota bacterium
CTTTTGTCATTTGGTCCTCCTGATCATATATTCTCTTTTACGCTTCCTGTTCCTGCCGCAGACGCTCATACAGCTGTTCGGTGTCTTCCTTCCGGCACAGTTCCGTCCCGGGAGTCATTACCGCCGCCGCGCCGGCGGCCACTCCGTATTGAATCGCCTCATGCAACGGCATGTCCTGAGCCAGCGCATATACAATCCCCGCCACCATACTGTCGCCGGCGCCTACTTTACTCTTCACCGGCACCACCGGGGCCCGGACACGGGTACACCCGTGACTATCGCCCAAGAGCACCCCGGCCGCCCCCAGCGACAACACGACATTCTCACTCCGCCGGGAATGGACCAACTCCATGACCGCTTTTTCCTGTTCGGCTTCATCCTCAAGCGGCTTCCCGCTCATCTGCCGGAGTTCATGCAAGTTGGGTTTCAACAGGTATACCCCTGACTCCGCGGCAAGCTGCAAAGCTTTACCAGAAGTATCCACAATCACCAGTGCTCCCAGTTCATGTCCTAAATGTGCGGCCCTGGTATAAAAATCCGCGGGTACTCCTTCCGGCAGACTGCCGCTGATCACGATGTATTTTGGACAGGGATGAAGAGTCGACAGCCGGGCAAGAAAATGCATCCATTCCTTCTCCTCAAGGTGGGGTCCAGGCACGGTAAACCGGTATTGCTGCTCGCTGGAAGCTTCGCGAACCACGAAATTCTCCCGCGTCAAACCCCGGATAGAGATCGGAAAATGATTCAGCTCTTCCTCATCGAGAAGCATTCTCAACAGTTCTCCGTACGAACCGCCTGCGGTATACATCAGGGTTGACTGTCCTCCCAGGCGCCGCAGTGCACGGGACACGTTTATCCCTCCCCCTCCCGGTTCATGACGGGGGCTTTCTCCCCGCAGTTTTCTCCCGGCAATCACCTGTGCAACCTGAATACTGGTATCGATAGAAGGATTAATCGTCAGCGTCACTGTTTCCTGCATACACACTCCTTGTAGTTTCTCTTCAATACGCCGGACTGGGCCGCAGTACCGCAACGATGACCAGCGCAGCCAGCACGAGAAAAATAAGCCAGAAAAAATAATCGATTGACCGCTCCGCGGCGACTTGTTCTTCCGCTCTCTTTATCGCTTGCTTGGCGGTGCGGGGTTTCTGCGGCGGGACCGCGGAAGCCAGCAGCAGCGCGAACAGCAAACCGATAATCACCGTGGGCAGCCAGTACACGCCGCCGGTTACCGGCCCCACCGGCCCAAGCCATAACCCTCCGGCCCATGCCGCCAGGAACACCAGCACGAAAAAAGCCGCGATGCTCGCCCACGGACCGGGACGCCGCATGCCGACCGCGAATATCATCATCGCCAGAAACGCAACCATTACCGCGATTATCACCCCTGCGAACGTAATCATATTTGTCCTTTCCTTCTCTGAAACGTTGATTCATCCATTCGTTTATTTCCCTTTGCGCACCCGGCCACTCTTCCTTGAAGGTTTTTTACTGACGGATTTTTTCCGGCCGCGGGAACCGGCGGCGCTGCGCGCGCCGCGCTTCCCGGATCGTGTGTTTCGGCTGGCGGAAACAGTCTTCCGTTTTCTTCGCTGCCGCCGCGGCGGAACCTGCGGTCCCCGGCCAAGTTCACTCAGGATCTCCCGTTCGGCTTTTAGCCAGTCTTCTTCAGAAGAACCCTCCCCGGCCCCGCGCTCACGCGAAATAAAATACGCCCGTTCTTGAATCTTCTGCCGGATGAACTCCTCCCGGGCCTGAGAGGTTTTCCCTCCGGAAATCTGCGATGGAGTCGTGTATCTGCGGTCCATACTCCTCCTTTCTTTACAGCTGCTTTTAGTGTAAGGAAAACCGCACCCACACGGAATTGGGCGCTTCTCCTTTTATTTGACTTTATTCTACGCGGCGGAAAGGTGGGTGCCGGTGAAAGAAAAAAGCCCGCCGGAGCATATCCGGCGGGTCTCTTGTGTGATTACTATCTGAAATCAGTATTTATTCCACAGCGCGAACTTCCCGGCGCCGGTGGCAATGACCGCGATCGACACCATCACAATGAAGAACTGATACTCGAATCCACCCTGCATCATAAAGAATCCCTTTGGTCCATGCACTTTGGCAATTGCCACAATCATAGTGAGCACAATGAGTACGGCGTTCAGCCGGGGAAACACGCCTAACAGTATTCCCAGTCCGCACACGATTTCAATTACAATCAACACCCAGGCCAGAATACCGGCCGGAGTCAAGCCCCAGTTGGAAAGCATCCGCGCAACTCCGTCCACTCCCGCGCCGTCGAACAGCCCCAGTTTCTGCAGGCCGTGCGCGAGAAAAATCACGCCGAGCCCAATGCGAATACTTAACAACCCGACACTCACCGCCGTCTTATTCATGCCGCCTCCTTTCTTCTCTCCGCACCGCTGGTCCGCTTTCTCTGTCTCTTTTCCTCTTCTCTGTCCGCTCATACCCTGTTCTGCTGATATGCGCTCTCTGCCCCTTACTTCTTCTCTCTTCCTCCCCTCTTCGGCAGCCGTTCCTGAAAAATGTCACTCAATATTGGCAGCTTCTTTCTCCAAAAGGAACGGTAGATGCATAACAGATAATGAAGCAGAAATCCCGGAAAATTGCCCACTCTTATCCCAAGAACGATCCCCGGAGCTCTTGCGTAAGTGAGCGGGATCAGGTATCCTAAATCAAGAGGGTGATAGGGCTTTATCTTTTTCCCTCGAACCTGACGCACGATATTGCAGGCGGCTCTTTTCCCCTGTCCCATGGCAAACATAATCGCCATGCGCAGCGGAGACCGGTGATCCGGAGCGGGGAACGCCGCAACATCGCCGGCCACGTAGAGACCTTGCCCCTCGGTCCCCTCAGCCTGCAGGAACCAGTTTACCTTAACGCGGCCGCGCACGGTTTCCGAAGGAATTCCCCGCAGGGGCTCCGGGCTCACGCCCGCGGCCCACACGCAGCACACATTTTCCAGGATCTTTCCCGACTCAAAATACGCTGTGTGGTCTTTATACGCGTTCACCGTTTCTCCGGTCAGAATATCGACATGGAGCCGGTCGAGAAACCGTTTCGCCTTTTTTCTCAGCCACCCGGGAACCATCGCCAGCAGATCGTTCGACTTCTCCACTATCGTGATATGCACCGGCACTCCGATCGAAGAAAGCAGAAAATGACTGTTGGTCACGATTTCCAGCCCCGTATATCCCCCGCCGACGACTACCAGATTGAGGTGTTTACGGCGCATGCCCTCCTTTTTAAAACGCTCTCGGATACGCAGCGCGTCGGCGACCGTATCCAGACGTTCGCAGGAATTCCTCAATTCTTCGTTCCCGTAAAAAAAGGTTTTTGAACCGGTGGCAAGAATAAGGTACTCATAGGCGAGAGAACTCTGTCCTATGCCTACGGACCTTCGCTGAGGATCGATCTCCTCAATTTTCCCCCGGCGGAACTCAATCCCCTGCCTGCGGCAAAAATCAGTTAAATCGACCCGGACACTTTCCGCTCTCAGCCACCCGGCCAGCACGTCGGGAAGCATCGGAATAAATTCGAAAAAGGGAGTTTCGTTGACCAGTACGATCTCATAGCCGTTAAGATATTTGCGTCTGCGGCAAAGCTCCCGGGCCGCGGTCACCCCGGCAAACCCGCCCCCGCCGATGACTATCCTTTTCTCACTCATTCACCTCTCCTTTTTCGGCCTCTCTCCATCTCGGCCCGGTTCCGGTTCAACCTACGCGGTTGAACCGGGTCGACAAAATCAGTGCTTCCGCATGTGTATCTCTGAAGCAAAGGGAAACTCTCCGCCTCTCTGCCTCTTTACTTCTTTTTTCTTTCCGCTTGCTTTTCCGTTCTTTTTTCTCTCTCCCTTTATCTCTTCCCTC
>WJJJ01000011.1 GCA_014729775.1 Candidatus Omnitrophota bacterium
ACACCGGTGCCGTGAGATCTTGAGGATCTCACGGCACGAGAAAACCATGACCGAATCAACGAAATGGTATTTTCGGCTTCTCAAAGGGGTATTCGTAATTCTGCTCGTGTGCGTTCTCTTTCTCGTGCTGTACTTCCCTCACTACACGAAATACCGCAAATTACGCCGCGCCAATCAGCAACTGTCACGGGAGATTTCCCGGCTCAAGAAAGAAATCAACGTGCTGTCACGAACCGTGAGCACAACCGATCATCGTTCTTTTTTACTTGAGAAAATAGCCCGGGAACAACTGGGCGTGGCAAAGGAAAACGAAGTAGTGATCGATATTCGTCCCTAGCGTTTCCATGAAATATGCCTGGCCACTCTCTCTCGCTATTTCGATGACGCTTCATACCGCGGTATTGGTCGCGCCGGCGGGGAATTCACCGACGTCGTTGAAAGACTCACCCTCCAAGGAAACGCAAAATCCGGAAACTCCTGCCGAAAAAAAACCGCTGCAAATGCTTTCTCCTGAACTGATGGAGAAGGTTTCCTCCGAGAAAACCGAAACCGTGGCCAGTCAACCGCCGCCTTTTATCAAAAATATCCATGATCAGTTTCTCGTTCCGGATCGCCGCGGGCTTACGTTCGAAAAACCGCATATCAGCGCCAGGCCCGAAAAGGAAATTATTCTTTCCGAAGTTCCCCAGGACAAGAAGCTCAAAAAACTTCCCGCGTATATGGATTATTACCGTATGATCAGGGAAAAAATACGCAAAAGCGCCTACTTTAATTATGTAACCGGAGCGGAGGGGGAGGTGATCGTAAGTTTTACCGTCCATAAGAACGGACAGCTGGGGAATCATTTTCTCCAGGATCCCTCTCTCGCCGAGCCTGACCTGGAACGGGTAGCACTGAAAAGTCTTGCCGCGGCGGCGCCCTTTCCGCCGTTTCCCGACGAACTCACCGACTATACCAGCCTGTTCTTTCATATCTCCATTTACTTCAAAAAGAATTGACAGTACGAAACCGGCTTGTTATCCTATAAGCTGCACTCGCGGAGGACCAAAAATGGACAGAAAACCAATTGTTGACGGCCGATTTTATCCCGGAAATGCCGCGCAGATACGCCGCTTTATCGATCGCCACATACAATCCGCTGCCGGGTATACGGCCGCACGGGGGATTATCGTTCCTCATGCCGGCTATCCTTATTCCGGAGAGGTCGCGATCGACGTCTTTCGCAGGATCCTTCCGCGGAAAAAAATCATAGTTCTGGGCCCCAATCATAGCGGATTGGGCGCACCGGCCGCGCTTTGGCCTTCAGGATACTGGCACGTTCCCGGCGCGGCAATCCCGGTCGATGAAGAATTGGCCGGAAAGATACTCGAAGGAGACGGACCGATCACGGCCGACCGGGACGCGCACCTTCGCGAACACTCAATTGAAGTCGAACTGCCCTTATTGAACTATTTTTTCCCGGAAGCGTCGATTGTGCCTATTTGCCTACAGACGATGGATCCCGGTGCCTCCCAGGCCTGTGCCGCGCAATTGACCGGCGCGATCAAATCCTGCCGGGACGAGATACTGCTCGTGGCATCGTCTGACATGTCGCATTACGAACCTGACGCAAGCGCCCGGCGTAAGGACAGAATCGCGCTGGAAGACATTCTCAATCTTGATGCAAAGAGTCTTCAACGGCATGTCCGCGAACATTCGATATCCATGTGCGGCCTTGCCCCGGTGAGCATACTCATCGAATGCATGCGCATCTTCGGCCGCAGGAAAGCTCAGGTCATCAAATATCAGACAAGCGGAGATGTGACCGGGGATTACGACGCGGTCGTGGGATACGCGGGAGTGATGGTACAGTGACCGAACACAATGAACAGTTCCAGCGGAAGTGGCGTTCTCAGCTTGCCCGTGAAGAAAGCGCTGCCAACACAGAAGGCGGAAAGTACCGGCATACGAGTTTTAAAATTTTCCTCTCTTCGCTCAGCATGCAGGCGATGATCGCGCTTGGACGGATCGAAAATCCGGTTTCCGGCAGAAAAAGCCAGCACAGGGAACAGGCTCGCCACATGATCGAAACGCTCGATATTTTAGCCCGGAAAACCGCCGGAAATCTGAACGAAGAAGAGCGTCATCTTCTGGACGAATCCCGCTACAGTCTCAAAACGATGTATCTGGAAGAATTCGCCGGAGACCGGTAGAAAAACGCCCCTACCGGAAAAATTCGGCGGCAAGGAGGATTGAACCCATGGATCCGAAACAAAAGAATGCCCAATCGCGGAAAGAAGAAGGAGCCGGGATACCTAAAATTGTCGTCATCCACGGACCAAACCTGCATCTTTTGGGCCGGCGCGAGCCGGATATATACGGATCAAGCTCTTTGGACGAGATCAACGCGGTACTCACGGAAAAGGCCCGCGCCGCAGGGACGGGGCTGGAAGCAATCCAGAGCAATTCCGAAGCAGAAATCGTAGATCGAATCACACGCGTTGATTATGACGTGCTCATTCTGAACCCCGCCGCGTATACCCATACCTCCGTGGCTATCCGGGACGCGCTGCTCGGCGTAAAAATCCCCGCGATCGAAGTGCATATTTCCAATATATACGCTCGCGAGGAATTCAGAAAAAAATCACTGATTTCCGACGTAGTTACCGGGGTGATTACCGGACTGGGACAGCAAAGCTATTTTCTTGCCTGTGAAGCTGCCCTTACGTTGCTCAAAAAAAAGTGAAACATTCAAATCAACGTATACGCGCCTGTTTGAAAGAACTTCGGCAGCGTAAACTGGACGGAATGCTGATTTCATCCTCCTGGAACGTGACCTGGCTTACCGGTTTCCGCCCGGCAGAAGGATTTTTACTTGTCGAACGCGAAGGACGGCTGGTCTATGTGACGAGTCCGCTCTACGCGCAGGAGGCCCGCGCCTGTTCCCTGTGGGAGACCGTGTGCCATCCCCGGGGGATATTCTCCGGGACAGCCACGGCAATTCAACACAACGGAACGTACCGTCTCGGTTACGAAACAACCCATCTCTCCTGTCAGGAATTTCAAAGGCTCACCCGGATCCTGGGGAACGAGGTAAATTGGCAGCCCCAAATCCATCTCCTGGAAACCCTGCGAATGCGCAAGTCGAAATCGGAAATTTCCGCGATACGAAAAGCGGCGGAAATCACCGAAGAAGCCGTCCGTTACGCCGATGATATCCGCGCCGATATGAAATCGGAAAAGGAGCTGCAGATTGAAATAGAACGGTTTCTCCGGCTGAAGGGAGATAATTCGCCGGCCTTTCCCGTAATTGTGGCATCGGGACGCCGAAGCGCGTTCCCGCATCATCTTTCTTCCGACGAGATCCTGGAGCATCCGCTGCTGATTGACCTGGGCGCCCGTTTCGGAGGGTACTGCGCCGACTTGACAAGAAATTTCTTTTCGGATAAAATGCCTCGGTCCTGGCGCAAAATATATGACATCGTGCGGGGGGCTCAAGAAAAAGCATTCCGGAGTATTCGCCCCGGAATCGCAGCATCGGAAGTGGACCGCCGGGCGCGGGAATGGATCGAAAAAAAAGGATACGGAAAATATTTCAACCACGGAACAGGCCACGGAGTCGGTCTCGAGGTGCACGAACCCCCGGCCCTGAGTCCCCGCGGGCAGGACTTGCTGGAAGAGGGGATGGTAATCACCCTGGAACCGGGGATATATCTTCCCGGAAGGTTCGGGATACGGATCGAAGACATGGTGGTGGTGCGCGGCCGCAAAGGAGAGTACCTCAGTGGGAATATCAATCGGAGAAATTCGACCGGGAATCGCGATCGTGCATAACGGAGAACTGTACACGGTAGTGAACTGCGAACACGCGAAACTCGGACGCGGCAGCGCTTTTTGCCGTGCCAAACTTAAAAACCTGCGCACCGGGCAGGCCGTCCAGGCAACCCTGAGAGATTCCGATAAAATCGAAGACGCGTTTATCGAAAAGCGTTCACTGCAGTATCTGTATCACCAGGGAGAAATATATCATTTTATGGATACGGAAACCTACGAAGATCTGGTCATGAGCCATCAGCAGATCGAGGATAAAAGCATGTGGCTCAAAGATAATCTTGAACTGGAGGGACTCTTTTATCAAAATGAGCTGATTGATCTGGAACTTCCGCCATCGCTGGAATTTGAAATTGCGGAAACAGAACCCGGATTCCGGGGCAATACGGTGAAAACCGGTACAAAGCCGGCAAAATTATCGACCGGATTAGTGGTACAGGTACCATTATTTATTGAGCCAGGCGACAAAATAAGGGTGGATACCCGTACGCAATCGTACATCAGCCGGGTGTAAAAAATGAACAAGCACTCCCAAAACGCTCATGAGCAGTATCCCGAAGGAGGCGGCATGGAATTAGCGCAGCTAAAAAAGTATATTGAATTCATGGACGAGCATGGTTTGAGCGAGCTGGAGGTGGAATCGGAGGGAAAACGCGTGAAATTAAAAAAATTCTCCGGTGAACAGCCGCCCGCGGTGGTTCCCGCTTCTGCCGGTCAGTCCGCGCCCGCCGCTCCGAAAGAAACTCGTGAAGGAATAAACGAAGTCAATTCCCCGATGGTCGGAACGTTTTATCGTGCTCCGACGCCGGGCGCAAAGCCTTACGTGGAAATAGGGGATACGGTGAAGCCCGGAGACGTAGTATGTATTATCGAAGCGATGAAGCTGATGAATGAGATTAAAGCCGAGGACGGCGGGAAAATCGTGGATATTCTCGTGGAAAACGGCCACCCGGTTGAATTCGGACAAACAATATTTCTTATCGAACCTGCCTAAAAGAATATGTTTTCAAAAGTATTAATTGCGAACAGAGGCGAAATCGCAATCCGCATCATCCGCGCCTGCAAAGAAATGGGGATCCGCACGGTCGCGGTATATTCTGAAGCGGACAGAAATTCACTTCATGTCGGTTTTGCCGACGAAGCGGTATGTATCGGCCGCAGCATCTCATCGGACAGTTATTTGAATATTTCGAGTATCCTGAGCGCGGCCGAGATTACCGACAGCGATGCGATCCATCCCGGATACGGGTTCCTGTCCGAAAATCCTCATTTTGCTGAAGTGTGCGAATCCTGCGGCATTCGCTTTATCGGACCTTCTGCGGAGAATATCCGAAAGATGGGCGACAAGGTCCAGGCCAAAGAAACGATGCGAAGCGCCGGAGTTCCGCTCGTGCCGGGAAGCGCGGCCAGCGTCACCACGAAAGAGGAGGCACTCGAGGTGGCGAAAAAGATCGGATATCCGGTAATCCTTAAAGCGAAATCCGGAGGAGGAGGCAAAGGGATGCGGGTGTGCCACAGCGACGTCCGGCTGGTCGGAGCGCTGTTTACCGCTCAGTCGGAAGCAGAAGCGTCTTTCGGGGATCCGTCGATCTATATCGAAAAATTCCTCGTCAATCCGCGTCATATCGAAATACAGATCGCGGCCGACCGCTACGGGAACGTGATCCATCTGGCGGAACGCGACTGTAGTATCCAGCGCCGCCACCAGAAATTGATCGAAGAAGCGCCGTCTCCTGCGTTGTCGGCCCGTTTACGGAAAAAAGTGGGAGAAGCCGCGGTCAAAGGCGTGCGCCACATGAATTATCGAACGGTCGGCACGATGGAGTTTTTGATGGACGCCAACGGTGAATTCTATTTCATGGAGATGAACACGAGGATACAGGTTGAGCATCCCGTCACGGAGGAAATCACGGGGATCGATCTGATAAAACTCCAAATCGAACTGGCAGCCGGGGAAAAATTAAAAATCAGGCAGGAAGACGTCCGTATTCAGGGAGCGGCAATCGAATGCCGGATTAACGCCGAAGATCCGGAGAACGGATTCTTACCCTGTCCGGGCACAATCGAGTTCTGTTACGTTCCCGGCGGCCGGGATGTGCGCGCGGACACGCATATCTATTCCGGGTACCGTATCCCGCCTTTTTACGATTCGCTGCTGGCGAAGTTAATCGTGAGAGGAGAAACCCGGCAGGATGCGCTCAGGAAAATGCACAGAGCACTCGGCGAATTCCTGGTGGAACCGATAAAGACCACCGTGCCGTTTTGTCAGCAGGTCCTGAATGATCCGGATTTCCAGCGAGGCACCTATCATACGGGTTATCTGGAGAAATTTCTGCGTAAGGAAGAGGAATCTATTTAACCGTCCCCCAGAGAAGGAGGTGAAAATGCGAATATTAACAGCGGGCATGTTCATTATCGTGGGAATATGGGCCGGTTTCCTTTGCGCCGGACTCGCGGCGGGGCTGATCGATGCGGAAATACTGGCGCTCTATCTGAACACCTACGTGCTGGTAGATACCTATACGCGAACCTCGCTCGGCCTCGTCGGAATTTTACTGATACTTCTTTGTATAAGATACATCCGGGTCATGCTCTTCCAATCGAAACGGGATAAATCCCTTCTGCTGGAAGCTCCGGAGGGAAAAGTCAGGATCACGCTGTTCGCGCTGGAAGACCTTATCCGAAGGATGCTGGATGAACGGGAAGAAATCGTGCACGTGAAACCGAGGATCCATGTCCAGAAACGATCAATCGAAGTGGTCGTTCGCAGCAATCTCGCGCAGGAAGTAAATCTGATGGAATTTACGAGCGACATTCAGCGACAGGTAAAAGACCGTCTTCAGAATCTTCTCGGCGAAGAGAAAGAGATTAACGTGCTCGTGAATATACGGAAAGTATCACTTCCCGGCAAAAAGATGGAAGAGAAAGAAGAACCCGAAGTTCCGTTCAGGAATTATTAATCACCTTGCGTACGATGGAACATCTCATCTCATTGAAATATTTATCAGCGGAGGAAATACGGGATCTTGTCGATTCGGCGTTCCGGTTAAAACAGGACCCTGGCGGATACGGAAAGTTCCTCACGGGGAAAACGGTCGGATTATTGTTCGAAAAACCTTCATTGCGGACCAAAACGGCATTTTGCGTCGGTACTCACCAGCTCGGCGCGCGGCCGGTGTACTTCGGTCCTGAAGAAATCAAGCTGGGAGAACGAGAACAGGTACGCGACGTCGCCAAAACCGTGGGAAAGTTCGTTCAAGCGGTCGTACTGCGTACCTACGCACATCAGACCGTGCTGGAATTCGCCAAGCACGCCGGCATCCCTGTAATCAATGGGTTAAGCGACCGGTTTCATCCCTCCCAGGCGCTCGCTGATCTGATGACTATCCAGGAAGCCAAAGGGAGTCTGGAAAAGCTGAAGGTCGCTTATTTGGGAGACGGAAACAACGTCTGTCATTCACTCATGTACGCCATAGCGCTTCTGGGGGGGCACCTCGCGATCGCGACACCGAAAGAGTTCCTTCCTCAGCGCGAAATACTGGAAGAAACCAGGAATTTCTTCCGCTTGTCCGGAGGAAAATTGGAAATCGGCGGCGAGCCCGGAATTATCGTCAGAGACGCCGACGTGGTCTATACCGATGTGTGGATTTCAATGGGGAAAGAGCGGGAACGGAAAAAAAGGCTGAAAGCATTCCGGGGATTTCAAGTGAACTCCGGTTTGATGCGCCGCGCGAAACAGGATTCAATCGTCATGCACTGTCTTCCGGCTCATCGGGGAGAAGAGATTTCCGACGACGTAATCGACGGTACGCATTCAGTGGTGTTTACGCAGGCCGAAAACCGTCTATACGCGGCAAAAGCGATTATGGTGAAGCTCTTGGGAGGACTTCAATGAAGAAAGTGGTACTTGCCTATTCCGGCGGACTGGATACCACCTGCTGTCTCCGCTGGCTGCGGGATCGCGGCTTTGAGGTAATCTGTTTTTCGGCTGATCTGGGAAGTGAATTCTCCCCGGAAGATATACGGACCCGCGCCGGTCAGGGCGGGGCGGTCAACACCTATGTCATGGATCTCAAAAAAGAATTCGCGCAAGAATACGTGCTTCCCAGCCTTTCGGCCGGAGCCGTATATCAAGGAAAATATCTTCTCAGCACCGCTTTGGGAAGACCTCTTATCGCAAAATATCTGACCGAGATCGCCCGTAAGGAAGGCGCCGGCTATCTGGCCCACGGCTGTACCGGCAAGGGAAACGATCAGGTGAGAATCGAAGTGAACGCGCATTTACTGGCTCCGGAACTGAAAATCATCGCACCGCTGCGCGAATGGGAGCTCACCTCCCGTGAAGCGGAAATCGAGTACGCGAAAAAACACGGATTAACGCACGACGCCTCGGCGGAAAAGATATACAGCATCGATCAGAATCTGTGGGGAATAAGCGTGGAAGGAGGAATTCTGGAGGATCCAGGGCAGGACGTGCCCCTGAATTCCTATTACCAGGTGAACCCCCCGGAGAAAACCCCCGATACCCTGCAGGATGTGGAGATATCATTTGAGGAGGGAGTTCCGGTTCGTCTCAACGGTCAGCCGATATCGTTTATCGGGTGCGTACAAGAGCTGAATGAGATCGGTGCCCGGCACGGAATCGGCCGCACGGATCTCATTGAGGACCGGGTTGTGGGGATTAAATCCCGGGAAATATATGAAGCCCCTGCGGCATGGATTCTGCACACCGCCCTTCGCGAGCTCGAACACATGACTCTGGACCGTGAAACGCTCGCGTTTAAATCGTTCGTCGCGGAGAAGTACGCCCAGCTCGTCTATCAGGGATTGTGGTTTTCTCCTCTCAAAACTGGACTGGATGAATTCGCGAAATCGTTACGGCCGAGAATCACGGGAACTATCCGTCTCGGTCTTTTCCGGGGACTCATTACGGTGCGCCGCAGGTTCGCCCCGCACGCGCTGTATCAAAAAGAAATCGCCACTTACGGAGAAGGGAGTTCTTTCGACCCTTCGCATGCAGAGGGATTCATACGGCTCTGGGAAATGCCGTTCATCCGAAAGGAAAACACATGAAGCAGAAATTATGGGGCGGAAGATTCACCGCGGAAACGGATTCCGACTTTTACCGCTTTCAACAGTCGATTCAGTACGATCACCTGCTCGCGGAATATGACGTGATGCATTCGCTTCTCCATATTGAAGCCCTGCGCAGCGCGAAACTCCTGGATACGGACGAATATACGCGTCTCTCCCGGGCATTACGGGTAATTCTGGGCGAGATAGGGGAAGGCACCTACCGCTTCGGAAAAGACGCCGAAGATATCCATACCGATATTCAGCAGCGCGTGGCCAAAATTGCCGGCCGCGCCGCAGCCGCGAAACTGCACACATTACGTTCCAGGAACGACCAGATTCAGTTCGACGAAAAATCATACTGCGTGAAAGAAGCGATCACGCTTCTGGAACTGACGTCTAAAGTTTTGGAACAATATTCTCTCCTGATTCAGAAATTTTCCGGAGAATATTTCATCGGATTTACCCATCTCCAGCGGGCGCAGGTAATATTAGCAAGCGATTATTTCGGCGCGTATTTTTGGCTGTTCCACGCTGATTTTGTCCGGTTGGACCGTTACGTGAGGAACGCGGCAGTTTCCATCGGCAACGGCGCGCTGGCCGGAAGCGCGCTTGACAAAAATGATTATATTGCCGCGGTGAAAAAGCTTTTACCGGAAAACATGTGGAAGATCATTCCGACGGCGAACGCGATATACGGCGTGAGTGATCGCGACTACCTGATCGAACTGCTGTCGATCTGCGCGCTCATCCAGTCTCATTTGTCCCGTTTTGCCGAAGACTGCGTAGTGTATTCTTCCCGTGAATTCGGCTATTTCCGGCTGCCGGAACAATTTTGTACGGGATCTTCGCTCATGCCCCAGAAAAAGAATCCCGATTTTTTTGAATTAGTCCGGGGTACCACCGGGAAGATCTACGGCAATCTCATGTCAGCGCTCACCGTCATGAAGGGGTTGCCTCTGGCCTACAATAGAGACATGCAGCTGAATAAAGAATCCCTTTTTTCGAGCGTTACCGCTATCTCCGAACAGATGAAACTCCTGGCCAAAGCTGTTCCCGGCATCGAAATCGATCACGCGCGCGTGCACGAAGCTCTCGCCGACGAAGGTCTTTACGCGACGGAACTAGCGGAGTATCTCGTGCAGGAAAAGGTTCCCTTTCAGCGCGCGCATGAGATCGTGGGGAAACTGATCAGTGAAAGTGAAAAACGGAAAACCGCCCTTCATGATTTTTCCGAAGCACAACTGAAAAAATTCCACGAGAAAATCACGAGGACGGTAATCACGCGCGTAATGAACCCCGAATACGCGGTCCGCTCCAGAAATTCCGTGTCCAACACGCTTCCGGGAAAAAAATAATCATGCATTCTTTTACCTACAGACAACAGCACCTTCATTGCGAGGACATCCCGGTACGCACCGCGGCGGAACGGTTCGGCACGCCGCTGTACCTGTATAGTGCCGAAACATTACGCGACCATTACCGTAAACTTCACGCCGCGTTCCGGGATTTTGACCCGCTCATCTGCTATTCGGTAAAGGCCAATTCGAATCTCGCGATCTTGAATCTTCTCGTCAGGGAGGGAGCGGGTTTGGATATCGTATCCGGAGGAGAGCTGTTCCGGGCAAAGAAAGCAGGCTGCCCCGCGGAGAAAATAGTGTATGCTTCGGTGGGGAAAACGGAGGAGGAAATCCGGGACGCACTTGAATACCGCATCCATATGTTCAACGTTGAATCGATCCCGGAACTTCGCCGTATAAACGAAATCGCCGGAGAAGCCGGAAAGCGGGCGCCGGCCGCGTTACGGTTCAATCCCGATATCCAGCCCGATACCCACGCCTATATTACGACGGGGAAAAAGGAAACGAAATTCGGAATGGACATCGAAACCGTGCGACACACTCTGCTCAATCAGGGTGAATTTCCGCATGTCGATTTTCGCGGCATTCATGTACATATCGGTTCGCAAATAACCGATGCGCTCCCTTTTCAGCGCACCCTGCAAAAAGTACTTGAGTTGACGGAACACGTGCAAAGTAAGGGGATAGCCCTGTCGGCGTTAAATATCGGCGGTGGACTCGGGATCGTATACGAGAACGAACAGCCGCAAACCGCCGATGATTTCGCCCAAGCGGTTGCCCCGGTACTCCGCAAGATCAATCTTCCCTTGATTCTTGAGCCGGGACGTTTTATTGCCGGAAACGCGGGAATTCTCCTGACGAAAGTGCTCTACGTCAAGGATACTCCGGCCAAACGCTTTCTGGTCGTTGATGCCGGAATGAATGATATGCTGCGTCCTTCACTGTACCGCGCCTATCATGAAATACTCCCCGTGGAACAGAAAAAGAGCGAGCCCTGCCAGCCACCGCGGCCGGCTGACGTAGTGGGACCGATATGTGAGAGCGGCGATTTTCTCGGGAAAAACCGGACGCTGACGGTAAATGAAGGCGATCTTATGGCAGTATTCGGCGCGGGTGCCTATGGATTCAGTATGAGTTCTAATTATAATTCCCGCCGCCGGCCCGCCGAAGCCCTGGTCCACGAGGGAAAGATATCCCTCATCCGGAAACGGGAATCCGAAGACGATCTGATTCGTCACGAACAGATGGTGCCGTAATCTATGAAACACGTGAAATTTACCAAAGTTCACGCATCGGGAAACGATTTTATCCTTCTGGATCAACGCCGCCGCCCGGGACGCCTGAATTACCGCGCATTCGCGCGCAGGTATTGTGCCCGTACCACAGGGATCGGAGCCGACGGCGTGCTGGTACTGACCTCTTCCTCCAAAGCGGCGGTAAAAATGCGTATTTTTAACGCTGACGGATCCGAGGCGGAAATGTGCGGAAACGGGGCGCGCTGCGCGGCGCTCTGGACACACAAGACCCGACGAAAGAACGACCGCAAACTGACGATTGAAACGATTGCCGGAATCATCAACGCCGGCGTGACACGTTCACGGGTGAAGATTCAACTGACGGATCCTGCGGATATCCGTATGCATCAGAAGCTGCGCCTGGCCGGACGGCATATCACCGTGCATTATTTGAATACGGGCGTGCCCCATACCGTGATCGCGGTGCAGGGACTGGCTAATATTGACGTGCGGGCGGTCGGCCGCGCGGTCCGGACACACCCTTATTTCGCCCCCGAGGGCACGAACGTCAATTTTATCGAGCCGGCAGGAGAAAACTTCATTCGGCTACGCACCTATGAACGGGGCGTGGAGAGTGAAACCGGGGCCTGCGGCACCGGATCGGCCGCGGCGGCAATCGTGGCCGATACCTTATGGTCAGCGCCTCCTCCGGAGAGACGAAAAATCAAGGTACAGACACAGAGCGGAGAAGTGCTCTCAATCACGTTTCAACGCCGGCAGGAGAAACGCACCGAAGTGTGGCTGCAGGGCCGGGCCGAAATCGTGTTTAATGGAACGACCGAAACAACACGCGAATAAAGGAGGAACAGTATGAGAAAAGGAAGTATTGTCGCCCTGGTGACTCCCTTTCGGGAAGACGGAGAAATAGACGAATCCACTCTGCGGTCACTGCTGAACTGGCATGCGGATCAGGGCACGGACGGGATCCTGGTCTGCGGAACGACCGGCGAGAGCGCCACGCTTTCTCATCAGGAACATAAACACCTGATCGACATCGCCGTGCAGGAAATAGACGGCCGTATCCCGGTAATCGCCGGCTGCGGGTCCAACGCGACTCGGGAAGCGTTGGATCTGACGCGTTACGCACACCAGGCAGGAGCGGACGCGGCCCTGGTGATCACCCCGTACTACAACAAGCCGACCCAGGAAGGATTGTATCGTCACTTTAAAACCATTGCTGACGACGTCGGTATTCCTATTCTGTTGTATAACGTTCCCTCGCGTACCGGCGTCAACATGACGCCGGAGACGGTCATTCGGCTCTACCGCGATTGTAAAAACATCGTCGGATTAAAAGAAGCGGGGGGGTCTCTTGATCAAATGACCGCACTGATGAAAGGAGTAGACAAGGAATTTCTGCTCTATTCCGGAACCGATGAGTTGATCTTACCGGTACTGTCCGTCGGAGGAGCCGGAGTAGTTTCGGTGGTAGCGAATATCCTTCCCCGGCAGACGCACAGGCTTGTGCAATCCTTTCTACAGGGAAACCGGGAAGAAGCGGCTACGGCCCAGTTTGCCCTCTATGACCTGATTAAAACGCTGTTCATCGAAACAAACCCCATACCGGTAAAAACAGCGCTCGGACTTATGGGAAGACTGAAACCGGTATTGCGTCTTCCTTTATGCCCCATGGGAGAATCTCACCTGGAAAAGTTAACGCAGGCATTAACGCAATATGGAATTCTTTAACGGCCGAGAAGAAAGAATACGGAGGAATTTTTATGATTAAAATCGGAGTGAGCGGAGCGAGAGGAAGGATGGGACAGCGCATTATCGCGCTCGCGAGGCAGGACAGCACATTTAAGGTAAGTTTCGGACTGGAAGCGGACACACATCCTGACGCAGGGCAGATCATCGATAATCTCATGATCGCCAGCGATCCGGCTTACATAGAGAATTGCGAATGTCTGATTGATTTTAGTTCACCTTCCGCGACCGCGAACTATCTCTCTCATTTGGTGGCACAAAAGAAAAAAGCCGTAATCGGAACAACCGGATTTTCCCGGGAAGAATACGCAAAGATCAGCCAGGCCGCAAAGGAAACCGCGATCCTCTGTTCGCCGAACATGAGTATCGGAGTGAATCTATTGTTCCGGCTGGTGAAAGAAAGCGCCGCCGTGCTGAAAGGATATAAAACGCATATCGAGGAAATCCACCACGTGCATAAAAAGGACGCTCCTTCGGGTACCGCGAAACGGATCGGAAATATTCTCTCCGGCCTGGGATTTCCCGTCAAAGACAGCGACATCGACGCTCTGCGAATCGGAGAGGTGATCGGAGATCACAAAGTAAGGTTTGAAAGCGGCGTGGATAAGATCGAATTGTTTCATTCGGCGAAAACCCGGGATATTTTCGCTCAGGGCGCCCTCGTGGCCGCAAAATGGCTTCATCAGAAAAAAACGGGACTGTACACCATGGAAGACGTGCTCTTTCATCAGGACAAAGGAAAGGAAACGAAATGACGTACGAACCTGCACAGCGAATGACGAAATTTCCGCCGTATTTGTTCGCGGAAATTGACGACCAGAAATCGGCATTGAAAGCAAAAGGAATCGACTTCGTCGACGTGAGTATCGGTGATCCGGACATCCCGGCGCCGGACGCCGCGGTTGAAGCATTATTCCGTTCCGCTCAGAAGAAAGAAAGCCAGAAATACGCATCAAACCGCTCGAAACTCGTCTTACGGGAAAAGATCAGTCAGTGGTCCAAGCGCCGGTTCGGGATCACGCTTTCCCCCAGGGACGAGATTCTGCCTTTGATCGGTTCAAAAGAGGGCTTGGTTCATTTCCCGCTGGCAGTGGTAAATTCCGGGGACTACGTGCTCATCCCATCCCCCGGCTATCCCGGGTACCGCGGGGCCGCCCTGTTCTCGGAAGGAATTCCCTATGAACTGCCTCTGCGGGAAGAGAATGATTTTCTGCCGGATCTGGAAGAAATTCCCGGAGAAGTCCGGAACAAAACAAAATTAATGTTCCTGAACTATCCTCATAATCCTACTACTGCTCTCGCACCCAGGGATTTTCTTGAACGGCTCATCGCCTTCTGCGCGAAATACGGGATCATTCTCGCCTACGATAATGCCTATTCCGAAATATTCTACGACGAAAAACCATTGAGCATTCTGGAAATCCCCGGTGCCAAGGAAATCGCGGTAGAGTTCCATTCCTGTTCAAAGACGTTTTGCATGACCGGTTTTCGTATCGGATGGGCCGCGGGGAATCCGCAGCTCGTGTCTGCTCTGGCAAAGGTCAAATCGAACACGGATTCGGGAATTTTCCCGGCGGTCCAGGACGCGGCCGCCGCAGCCCTTGACGATGCACGATACATCGAACAGCTCCGGGCCGCATTCCGGCGCCGCCGTGATTCTTTTCTGGAAACTCTCGGTTCCGGCGTGTTTCCCAGGACGCACGCCCATTCCACCTTTTACGTGTGGGCCGCGCTTCCCGAAGACCGGCAGAATTCAATTGAATATGCCCGATATCTTTTGGAGAAAAAACATCTCGTCGCCACTCCGGGAAGAGGCTTCGGCCAATACGGCGAGGGATTTATCCGCTTCGCGCTCACGGTTGACGTGCCGGTATTAACCCGGGCCGCGGAACTGCTCCGTTCGGCGTGAGACAGCACACGGACTTCTGATGGCGATATATATCGGAATCGGCGCAAATCTCGGTGACCGTGCACGATCCATACGGAACGCGCTGGCCATGCTCAAGACGCATCCGGAAATACGCGTGAAAAAGGTTTCCCGGCTGAGGGAAACTTCGCCGGTAGACGGACCGGCCCAGCCCGATTATCTGAACGCCGCGGCGGAACTCGAATCGTCTCTTTCTCCGCAAGAACTGCTCCGCGCGTTACAGGAGATCGAGCACCGGCTGGGTCGTGTCCGCGCACTCAAAAACGGACCGCGCATTATCGATTTGGATTTGCTGCTGTATCACGAGCAAATAATCTGTTCGGCCGGTCTGCAGGTCCCTCATCCGCGTATGACACGGCGGGCGTTTGTCATGGAACCGCTGAGAGAGATCTCGCCGGACATCGATAAGGTAATTCAGCGAATCGGCAAGGTACATGAAAACACTAAAAACTAATCAGGGTATCCGCTCCGAATCGGCACGTCTCCGGAATGCGGGCAAACGCATAGGCCTGGTGCCCACTATGGGAGCCATTCACCAGGGACATCTCTCGCTGGTACGCCGCGCCCGCCGGGAATGCGAATGCGTGGTTGCGAGCGTGTTTGTCAATCCCGCGCAGTTCGGTCCCGGGGAAGATTACCGGACTTATCCCAGGAATATGCGCCGGGATGCGGCACTTCTTCGGCAGGAGGGCGTCGATCTTCTTTTTACGCCCTCCGTTCCGTCGATGTATCCGTCCGGGTATTCCACGTTCGTCGAGGAAACAGCCCTGAGCCGCAATTTATGCGGCTGGCACCGTCCGGGACATTTTCGCGGAGTATGCACGATTGTCAGCAAGCTCTTCCAGCTTGTGGGGCCGGAGAGGGCGTACTTCGGAAAAAAGGATTACCAGCAGGCACTGATCATACGTCGCATGTGCCGGGATTTGAATTTTCCCGTCCGCATTGTCCTGGTGCCGATAGTGAGGGAACCGGACGGCCTTGCGCTGAGTTCACGCAACCGCTTTCTTTCACCCCGGCAGCGGAACCAGGCCGTGTGCCTGCACCGCGCTTTGGAACTCGCCCTCCGACAAATCCGGCGCGGGGAACGCAACGCGCAGAAAGTGATAAAAGGAATGGAGAAACTGATCCGGGAATATTCTCTGGCGCGTCCCGAATACATCTGCGTGTGCAGCGCACATACTCTGGAACCGCTCACCGTGATCCGCGGCCGCATTCTTGTCGCGCTCGCGGTACGGATAGGGAAGACGCGATTGATCGACAATAAGGAATACCATGTGCGAAAAAAATAAAAAACGGATCAGTGTCATCGGATGCGGGACGATCGGCCAGCACATTCTCGGATTTTTACACGGGCAAATGAACCGATACGCAGAGATCGTCGGAGTATGCGATCTTGAACGGGAAAAGATAGTTCACTGGCAGCAGCGTTCCGGAATCACGGTTCCGATTGTCGGCCTTAAAACGGCAATCGCCGAATCTGATATGATCGTAGAAGCGGCATCGCAGTCAGCTGCCGAGAGATTACTCCGGGAGCTGATTCCTTCCCGAAAAGAACTGATTCTGCTCAGTACGGGAGCACTCATCCGTCACGAGGAAATTCTCGAAAGTATGAAATCCGGCTCACTTAAAATCTATGTTCCTTCGGGAGCGGTATGCGGGATCGACGGAATCGGAGCGCTCTCGCAGGGCACGCTCACTTCAGTAAAATTGATTACTGCAAAACCTCCCGCGGGACTCAAAGGGATTCCTTATCTGCGCGAACGATATCCCGATATCGACAAGGCCCGGGAAGAACGGATAGTATTTGAGGGGAATGTCGCCGACGCGATAGCGAATTTCCCCAAAAACATCAATGTTGCAGCGACACTGTTGTGTGCCGCGGCAGCCGCGCACGGAGCGAAAGCGAAAAATCTCGTGAAGGTGTGTATGAAAGTCAACCCTCATCTCACCCAAAATATGCACCGGATTGAAATCGAAGGGAAAGAGGCGAATATTACAGTCGAGATTCGAAACGTTCCCTCGGCAGCGAATCCTAAAACGAGCGCCTTAACCGCGCTTTCCGTCCAGTACCTCTTACATAAGATTTTTTCCGGCCTCAAGACCGGCTCCTGACGCAAAGAACGCGCGGTGCCTGAAAGTTACCGCAGGTGAAATATGCAGTGCAGCGGACAAGCAAAGAGAAAATACTGATGAACGACCGCATATACATCAAGGGTGCAAAAGAACACAACCTGAAAAATATCGAGCTCTCGATTCCCAAGAACCGTCTTGCGGTAGTCACGGGGTTATCCGGATCGGGAAAATCGTCTTTAGCTTTTGACACGGTATATGCGGAAGGGCAGAGGCGCTACGTGGAAAGTCTCTCCAGCTACGCCCGTCAGTTTCTGGAACAATTACAGAAACCGGACGTGGAACATATCGAAGGACTTTCTCCGGCTATCGCGATTGAACAACGTACCGCCGGCGCTTCTCCGAGGTCCATCGTCGCCACCCAAACCGAGCTTTACGATTATCTGCGCCTGTTATTTGCGCGAGTCGGACACCCGCATTGCCCCTCCTGCGGCCGGGCCGTCCAAAAACAGACTTCCGAGGAAATCATCGACCACATTCTGTCGTTCCCTTCCGGGAACAAAATTTACCTCTTGGCTCCGGTCGTCCGCGGCAAAAAAGGCGAATACCAGCAGTTGTTTCCGCGGCTGCTGAAAGAAGGATTCTCCCGGGTGCGGATCGACGGAAAAATTTACGGGCTGGACGAACAGATCCGATTAAAAAAATATCATCGGCATACGATTGAAATAGTAGTAGACCGGCTCAAAGTCGCTCCGGAGTATCAGCGGCGGATTTCCGACGCCGTAGAAGTAGCTCTGAGATATTCCCGGGGGATGGTGCAGGTCTACGATGAAACCCGCTCCCGAGAATTCTTAATGAACGCTCGTTACAGCTGTCCTTCGTGCGGAATCTCCCTGGGAGAATTGGAACCCCGGATGTTTTCATTCAATTCCCCGTACGGCGCGTGTCCCGCCTGCAATGGTCTTGGAAACAAACAGGAGTTTGATACAGACCTTATCGTACCCGAACCGCACCGGACCCTCCGCGAAGGGGCGATCGAGGTGTGGCGCCGCGGTTCCCGCGGATATATCATGTATTACCGCTCTCTTTTGCGTGATTTAGCCGACGAAGCAGGATTTTCCATGGATGTGCCTTTTTCCCGGCTTGCTCCCGCAACCCGGCAGCTCATCCTTTACGGGAGTGAAAACGTGGAAGTGTGGGGACGACCGTACGAAGGCGTGATCCCCCACCTGGAACGTCTGTTGAAAAAAACGGATAGTGAGTACATGAAGACCGAAATTACGAAATACATGTCGAAACTCCCCTGTCCCGAATGCGAAGGTGCCAGGCTGCGCCCGGAGAGTCTCGCCGTCTACGTGAACCGAAAATCGATCTGGGACGTCATTCAAATGAGCATTGATGACGCGCACCAATTTTTCTCCGGTCTGCGTCTCTCGGAATACGAACGGCATATCGCGCAACATGTGATAAAAGAAGTGCAGAAACGGCTCGCCTTTTGTGTGAACGTAGGACTGGGATATTTGAACCTCAACCGGCTCAGCTCGACGCTTTCCGGCGGAGAAGCGCAGCGTATCCGCCTCGCCACTCAGCTCGGCTCGTCGTTAAGCGGCGTGATCTATATTCTCGACGAACCGACAATCGGCCTTCATCCGCGAGACGACGCGAAATTAATACGGACACTGAGAAACTTGCGCGACTTGGGAAACACGCTGCTGGTGGTGGAACACGATGAACAAATGATCCGCGCGGCGGACTGGATCGTCGATTTGGGACCGGG
The DNA here is from genome assembly GCA_014729775.1 of Candidatus Omnitrophota bacterium. Classification (GTDB taxonomy): domain Bacteria; phylum Omnitrophota; class Gorgyraeia; order Duberdicusellales; family 4484-171; genus WJJJ01. The sequence continues at coordinate 19,021 of WJJJ01000011.1, forward strand.
CGCAGGCAATCACGGCGGCACTGTCGTCTTTTCCGGCGACCAGACTGCATTAAAAAAGGGCAGGACCCTGACCGCGGCCTATCTGCACGGCCGGCGTGAGATTCCGACTCCGCCGCAGCGGCGCGCGCCCAGGCGCAATTACCAAATTGAAATCATCCGGGCATCCGAACATAATCTTAAAAACATCCGGGTGGTCTTTCCCCTGGGCGTATTTCTCTGCGTGACCGGAGTATCCGGATCGGGCAAATCCACGCTGGTCGAAGATATTCTTTATAAATCCCTGGCCCGTAAAATTTATGGATCCCGGGTCAAGCCGGGCGCCCATAGTTCGATCAAAGGAGCCGAATATGTTGATAAAGTCATTATCGTCGATCAATCTCCCATCGGCCGGACCCCCCGGTCAAATCCGGCCACGTACACCGGTGTGTTCACCTACATTCGCGAAGTATTTGCCCGTCTGCCGGAAGCAAAAGCGAGAGGCTACAGACCGGCCCGATTCAGTTTCAATGTGAGCGGCGGCAGATGTGACGCCTGCAGGGGGGACGGCACAAAAAAGATAGAGATGCACTTTCTTCCCGATGTCTACGTCGACTGCGAGATTTGCGGGGGCACACGATTCAACAAACAGACCCTGGAAATCACCTTCAAGGGAAAAACGATCGCCGACGTGCTCTCAATGACGGTCGACGAAGCCTTTCGGCTGTTTGAGAACTTCCCCCGCATAAAAAGAATACTTGAAACGATCCGGGATGTGGGGTTAGGATATATTACATTAGGGCAGGCGGCCACCACGCTATCCGGAGGAGAAGCGCAGCGGATGAAGCTGGCATCACAGCTCCGTAAACGCTCGACCGGACAAACGTTCTACATCCTTGACGAACCGACGACCGGTCTGCATTTTCACGATGTGAAAAAGTTGCTGGAAGTACTTCAGCGTCTGGTAGAGAAGGGCAATACGGTTTTATTGATCGAGCATAACCTGGATGTGATAAAATGCGCCGATTATGTGATTGATTTGGGACCCGAAGGAGGAGCTTCCGGCGGAAAGGTAATCGCGGCCGGAACGCCGGAAGAGATTACACGCGTAAGGGAATCCTATACCGGCCGTTTTCTTAAAGCGAAACTTCTCCCTTCAGAAAAAAAACGGAGAAAAAAATGAACCGCATATTTCGATTAGGAATCACCGCAATAATAATATCCGCCTCTGCGCTTCTGCCGGCAGAAGCGCAGAGTCTTCCGGAAGAAAAATTCCAGATCGCAGTCAAAGCATACGAAGACGGTTTTTACGGCGCGGCACTTTCTTTATTCACCCGTTTCGCGGATGAATTCCCCCAGAGTGCGCGTCTTCCCAAAGCCGAACTCTATCGTGCCAAATGTTTTTATTTTCAAGAGGATTACGCCAAAGCAGCCGCGATCCTCAATGACTTGGCCGAGCGCAAGAACGCGCAGTCGATCGAAGATGAAGTGTACTACTGGCTGGCCGAAATCAGCCTCAAGGGCAAAAATTACGCTGCTGCGCTGAATAGGGCGGAAGAAATCATGCAGAAATTCCCGGATTCTTCCTATCGTTGGTGGGCGGCCTATGTCGCCGCACGCGCCTACACATTTCAGAATCAGTTTCCGGAAGCACTGAGCCTCTACGAAAAGATCATCGAACAAAGTCCGGACCAAGAACTCCGCCACCGGTCTTTTTCGCGCTTTCTGAATGTCCTGTTCCGCCAAAAACGTTACGCGCAAATCATTACCCGGGTGCAACAGTATCTCTCCCGCACCAAAAACGCTTCAGATGTTCCTCTCGACGTTTATTTTTTTCTCGCCGAAAGTCTATTCGAGGAAAAAAATTTTACTGCCGCACTGAATGCCTACACGCAGGGGATCGCCGCAGGTGCCGACGACCGCCTCAGAGACCGGCTACTGCAGGGCAAAATGTACACGCTGCTCGCTCAGGGAAAAAAGGAAGAAGCGAAACTCGCCGCGAATAAGATTCAGGATCCTGCATCCCGCCGCTACCATACCGGAGTGTATTATTTGAAACTCGAGCTGTTCACCGAAGCGCTTCGTTCGTTCTCGTATTTCATCGAAGAGCATCCGGAATCAGAAAATGTTCCTCAGGCATACCTGCACAAAGCGGATATCCTGTATGAAATGGGACGGGTGAACGATTCACTTTCGGTGTACCAGTTTATACTGGAAAATATCGACGCTGACCGCTATCCGGAAATCATCGACAAAGCGCATTACGGTTTAGCCTGGTGTTATCTCAAAAACGGAGAATATAAAAAGGCGATCGATGAATTCCGGGACACACTCAAATATACCGGCAACCAAATAGTCAAGGTCAGTTCCCAGATCCAAATCGCCGATGCCAACCAGGAAAGAAAGGAATACGAACAAGCCTTAACCATGTACGAACAAATACTGAAAGACAATCCCAACACCATTTACGGCGATTACATTCAATTTCAAATCGGAATGATCTTCCTGAAAACCGATCGCATCAGAGACGCATTCCTGGCATTTCGGACGCTGAAAAAGAACTTTCCTGCCTCTGATCTGGCGGGCCAGGCACAATATTATCTCGCCGCCGGATACTTCTCGCAAGAGGAATACCTCCAAGCGAGGAGGATCCTTGAAGACCTCAGGAAAAAAAACGATGACAGCGAATTCCAGACGAAAGTCGCCTATCTCTACGGAAAATGCTTTTTCAATGAAGGCCTCTATGAACGCGCGATCGGTGTTTTCGAAGAATGTCTGGAAAAATGCCGCTATCCGCGTCTGGGAGAATTGATGTACATTGATCTCGGCAACGCCTATCTGCATTTAGGAAAGAAAAAACAGGCGGAAGAGACCTGGGGCCAGCTCATTACCCGTTATCCCCGCTCCCAGTACGTACCGACGGTAATGTTGAGCATCGGCGGTCTGCAGGAACAGCAGGGAAGATATGCCAGCGCCGAGAACAACTATAAAAAAGTAATTGACTCTTTCCCCGATTCAGCCTACGCACGCGAAGCGATGCTGTCGCTCGGACATCTGTACTGGCAGCAAAAATCCATGAAGAAAGCGGAGAAAATGTTCCTGGCGGTGGAACAGGACAAATCACCGCTCGCCCTGAAAGGGAAACTTTTTCGCGCGAAACTCTACCGGCATCAGGACCGTCACGCGCAGGCTCTCAAACTGCTGGAGGAACTTATTCCCGGCAAAGAAAAGATCGCATCGGCCGCGCTGATGGAATACGCCAATATCCTCAAAGAACAACGGCGCTATACCGAGGCGGCGCACTATTTCAGACAAGCTCTGGACCGGGGAATCGATTCCGCACAGGTACGTTTCTCGCTGGCGATGTGTTTGGAAAAATCCGGACGGCCGGGAAAGGCGGTGGAAGAATACTTTTATCTGATTTACCACTTCCCGGAATCGGAATACCGGCTCCGCGCGCATTTCCGTATCGCCCGTCTGTACGAGGAAATGAAAAAATTCGAAGCGGCAAAAGAAATATACCGCAAAATAATAGGATTTCAGGTCGATGAGTCGAAAATAGCGCAATCGAGATTAGATGCGCTCCAAACGAACGCCCCGTAGACAAGGAGGACGACATGTGGCAATTCATTCTTAAAGGGGGCTGGCTGATGCTCCCGATCGTTTTTTGTTCCATATTTACCTTGGCAATCATCGTAGAACGGCTCTTTTTCTTTCATACGGTACGGTTTCCCACGGCGGTACTTTTGGAAAAGGTCCTTGAAGCGGTACGGAAAAATCAAATCACCAAAGCGATCGACATTTGTGATAAACATCCCTATTATGTCACGAATATCCTTAAAGCGGGCATGCTCCGCTACGAAGAATCGAAAGAAATCATTAAAGAATCGATGGAAAACGCTTCTCTGTACGAAATACCTAAACTGGAAAGGAACCTCAACTTCCTGAGCACCCTTGCGCACATCTCTCCCTTGCTGGGACTTCTCGGAACGGTGGTGGGGATGATCAAATGCTTTGACGTCGTAAAAAACTTGTCGGGAAGCGTAGGGGTGGTAAACCCCACTGCGCTGGCCGACGGCATCTCCACCGCGCTGTTCACCACCGCGGCGGGGCTGTTCGTGGCAATCCCGGCTTATCTTGCCTACAACTATTTCGTCCACAAAGTGAATCTTTCGGTACTTGAAGCGGAACGGGCGGCCACGGAGCTTGTCGAAGTGCTTTCCGAGAGGAGGTATGTCGGTGAGATTTAAGAAACGGGTCGTGACCGAAGCGGGATTACGACAGATCGATATCGCGCCGCTTATCGATATTATTTTTTTATTATTGATTTTCTTCATGCTTACGTCAAGTTTCGTGATCATTCCCGGAATAAACGTGAAACTGCCGGCAGCACTCACTTCGGAAGACGTCAATACCCAAACCCTCACCGTGACTATTTCCAGCGAGGATATACTGTACGTGGAGGGTAAACCGGTGCTGAAACCGGAAATTGAACGGATGCTCCAAAAACGGAAGTATCAATCGATTTTTATCAAAGCCGACCGGAACGCGAGTTTGGGAACTTTGATCGGGATCTATGACCTATGCAAGGCGATGGACGTGGAAAAAATCGGTATCGCAACGACCAGAATCGAATAACCCAGGGAGTATCCGGTGCGCTTTTTCCGAAATAAGAAGCATTTTTTCACCGCCGCGCTCCTTCTTTCTGTGGTGATCCATTGCGCGCTCTTTAGCGCGGTTTCGTTACGGATAGAGGATTATACCCTGCCGATATTCTATTCCTGGTCGGATATCCTCACTCCGCAAGACCTGTTGCCGCCGAAAGGAGAATCGAATGAAATCCCGCAGGTCCTCTTTCGCTGGCACAGAGCGCGAAAAGGGTATTTCTTGTCCATCCTTGGAGCAGAGCCCGTTGCTGAACTCCGTCTCGCGCCGATATATCCATTCTCTCCCTCGGCAGATCTCGCGCGGGATCCGGTCAATCATTTATTTCTGTGGCAGCGTCACGTGGTACTGCCCGCCGAAAAAAAAGAACAGGTGGCGTTTAAGATCTTCGTTTCATCCTATGGAAAAGCCCTGTTCAGCGTACCGGAAAAATTACCTTTGAATTCCGAGGGAACGCTCCTGTTTCAGCAGTATTTACGCGAGTCTTCCGTGTTCTTTCATGACAAATTCTGCTGGACAAAAATGGAAGAAGTAGTACAATAACTATGAAAATAACCTTATCCGTATTTTTTTCCGTCATCCTGTGCGGATGGCTTATTTTTTTTCTGATCGCGGCACTGATCAGCAATCGGTGGTCGGTAAATACAAAAAAAAACACGCGGTTGAAAAAGCGCAAGTGTGAGATATGTTCATCGGTATACTTCACTCCGTCATTTTACAAATTCTGGCACTGTCCTTTTTGCGGGAGTATAAATAAAAATGATCATTACCGAAATAGGAATCGTCGCCGGTGAAATATGGCATTATCTGGATCAGCACGGAGAAGTGTCGTTACCTCAGCTTCTGGAAGGACTGGGAAACCGCAAAGAAGTAATTTTAATGAGCTTAGGCTGGCTGGCCCGGGAAGGACACGTATTGGTCCGTTATGAAAAGAACGAATATCGAGTTAATTTACGGTGAGGTGGCGTATGCGTAAAGGTATAGTATTCGTCGTGGTCCTGGGAATATTAATCGTGGTGTCCTCCCTGGCGTTTGTCATTCTGATGCTGCTGACGCAGGAATCGCGCGTTGCCGAATACAAGATTCGCCGGATGAGGGCTTTTTACGCCGCACAGGCAGGGAAAATCCTCGCACTGGAACAACTGAGGAAAGGAAACTGGACATACGACAACAGTTACACGATCTGTCCCTCCGCCGGAGGCGGCTGCGATGCGGTGGATCCGGATATCGCCTATGAGGTCGACGTCGACATTCACGCGCAGGGACATACCGATTCCGGTGCAGCGGCATTAACCGGAACGACGCAAATTGATGTGAGCGTAGATTACTGAGGCAATCTCACCTGTCTCGGTACTTTTTCAGTTCTTCACATACGCCGAAACAACAAACCGCGAGCACGGTTGTCTGCCGATGTGCACAACGGCGGGAGCGCGAAGCCGAAGAATATGCATCGGGCCGGTAGTTCAGTTGGGAGAACGCCTCGTTCGCAACGAGGAGGTCGGGAGTTCGAATCTCCTCCGGTCCATATCCCTAACAGGTACCACTCATCAATCACATGAAATGAACGATCACGTCCATGGGCCGCACCAGAATATATCTTCCGTCCGCACATATCCTGCCGGAAATCGTACTGCGTGAGAAATCCGCGGTGCATAAATTAAAACATGTCCTGAGAGTACGAAAAGAGGAACCGGTATTCGTCTTTGACGGAGCCGGATCCGAGTACCGCTATACGCTCCGCGAGTATGGAAAATCCACCGTCCGGCTGGATACACAGGAACGAACACGCCTGCAGGACAATGCCGGGTTTTCTCTTGGATTAGCAATACCGGTACTCTCCGACGATAAAATGAGCCTTATATTTCAACGCGCGACCGAATTAGGCGCGATGAATTTTCATCTTTTTTGCTCGGAACGAAGCAACCGCAAAGAACCGAAATCTCATAAATACGCCCGCTGGAAAAAAATCGTGATCGAAGCCGCGCGGCAGTCCGAACGGCTCTGGCTTCCGGAAATTCATCCCTGCGCCGGTCTTTGTAACCTGCCGTTGGACGAATATCCATATTCAGCCGTGGCCGATCTCCGGGGAGCGCCTCTGCCGGCCGAACGTGTGCGAGAGGTCGGCGCGGTTTGTTATTTCGTAGGGCCCGAAGGGGGATTCAGTCCGGAAGAAGACCGCCGCTTTCTTTCCGCGAAAATTTCCCGCGTCTCGTTCTCCCCGCATACCCTGAGGACCGAAACCGCGGCAATCACCGCGGCGGCTTTGACCGCATGGATCAATCACCCCTCTGTCCGATGAAAGCAAAGGTAGTGACCCTCGGCTGTAAAGTCAACCAATATGAAGGACGGTGCCTTGAAGAACTGCTCGAAGTCCACGGGTATACTCTGACCGAACAACAGGCGGACCTCTGTGTGATCAATTCCTGTTCGGTCACGGCTCGCGCCGACCGAAAGACGAAAAACGCCGTGAAAAACGCGCGGAAGGAAAATCCTTCGGCCCGCCTGGTGCTGTGCGGCTGTTACAGCGAATCAGACGAACCCTCGTTTCGTACACTCGGGGTGGAGATCTTCGTACCCCCGGATCGAAAAACCTCGCTGATCTCGTTCCTGAACGGGAACACGCCGTCTCCCGGAGACGTACGGAATTTTTCGTTACGGCGATTTCATTCCCGGCGTGCATTCCTGAAAATACAGGATGGATGCGATATCCGCTGTGCTTTTTGCAAAATTCCTTCCATGCGCGGTCCGTCTCGCAGCCGTCCTCTTGAACCGATCCTGGAAGAAACCCGGCATCTGGTTCGCTTTCATCCGGAAATTGTGCTCTGCGGAGTGAATATCGGTCTTTATGGAAAAGATTTACGCCCGGAGAGTTCTCTGCCCCGTCTTCTTGACGCACTGCTCGCCGTTGCGGATCTCCAGCGAATACGGCTCGGCTCTCTGGATACCGTATTCGTCACCCGGGAAACACTCAATTTTCTGGCGCATCCTGCCATGGCTCCCCATCTCCATTTATCCTTTCAAAGCGGGGACGATTCCGTGCTTAAGGCCATGGGCAAACCGGACCGGACCGCAGATTATGCGGCCGCGGTGGAAAACGCCCGGAAAATCTGTCCTCATGTCGCCATAAGCTGTGATATTCTGGTCGGCTTTCCCGCAGAAGGCGAACACCAGTTCCAAAACACGCTGGCTTTTCTGGAACGCATTCGGCCGATGAGAACCCACATATTCACCTTTTCCCCCCGGGAAGGCACGCCGCTCTCCCGCACTCCCGGACCGGGAAGCCGGGAGAAGAAGAGACGATACCGGACAGTACGCGCGCATGCCGAAAAATATGCCCGCGAGTACGTCCGGCGGCAGATTCAAGCTCCGCAGAGAATGGTCGCAGAGGAGCGGGACGGGGAATGGACTCGCGGCACGACGGGAACGTACTTAAAGGTATCGGTCCGGGAACGGCTCCCGCTCGGCCGCATCTATTCCGTGATACCGGTAACGCAGGCGGCGAACGGGATCGTCGCAGTCAGGAATCATTGACCATGCGTCTCAACGCCTATCTCGCCCAAAACGGCAGAATATCCCGGCGGAAAGCCGATGCGCTTATCGCATCCGGATCGGTCACGGTGAACGGACGAGTGATACGCAGTCCCGGGTACGGGGTAGCAGACGACGACGCGGTGAAAGCAGATGGAGCTCATATCCGCGCCGAACCGAAAAAATATCTGCTTTTACACAAACCGAAAGGAGTAACTTCCACGGTAAAGGACAAATTCGCGGCTCTCACCGCGCTCGATCTTCTTCCCCGCGAATCCCGCAACGTATATCCCGCGGGACGGCTGGATAAGAATTCGACCGGGATGCTCATTCTCACGAACGACGGAGAGCTGTGCCATCGAATTACGCATCCCCGTCACGAGATCGAAAAAGAATATCTGGCGACTCTTCGCGGAAGCCTTCCCGAAAAGGCATGCACGCAGCTGGTGCACGGGATACGGGACGGAGAAGATCTGCTCCGTGTCGAACGTCTCGTCTTCCTTGAGCGCGGCCGTGAACGTACCCGCTGCCGGATCACGGTGAGGGAAGGAAAAAAACGCCATCTGCGCCGCATCTTCCGCCGCGCGGGAACTCCGGTAGAGGAACTGCACCGTATACGGATCGGAGGTCTTCTTCTGAACGGCCTTCCGGAGGGACAATACCGGCGTTTATCCCGCCGGCAGGCCTACCGGGCGTTGAGACGCGAACCGGAATAATTTTTTTGTTGGAGGAAAAGAAAAATAATGTTAGGATACTCTCTCACCCCATTAAAAACAAGGAGTCGGAATGAAAGTTGTTTTCCTCGATCGCGACGGCGTCATTAATACCTATCCCGGAGAAGGCAAATACGTGACTTCACCGAAGGACTTGAAACTTATTCCCGGCAGTGCGGAAGGACTGCGCCTGCTGTCTCAACGCGGTTTCAAATTATTCGTCGTCTCCAACCAATCGGGAGTAGCCCGGGGGCTGTACACGGAAAAAGACCTGGAAAAAATCACAAAACGTCTGCGCGTCCTGCTCAAGAAAAACCGGGCCCGCGTCGACGGGATATATTATTGCACCCATCATCCCGACGAACAATGCCACTGCCGCAAGCCGGACACCGGATTGCTGGACCGGGCACTCCGTGAACACGGACTGAAGCCCGGGGCTTCCTGTTTCATCGGAGATTCGTTTACCGATATGCACACCGCGAAAAAGTTCGGTGCCAAACCGATCCTGGTGCTCTCCGGCCGCGAAAAAATCTCCCGGCGGGACGAATGGCCGTTTGACCCGGATTATATTTTTGACAATCTTCTGCTTGCCGCTCACTATCTCTGCGCCCACAATGGTTAAATACTGCGTTTTTCATGCGACATTCGGACAAGGACACGCGCAGGCGGCGCAAGCCATCGCCGACTACCTGCATACCCCGGCTGTGGACCTGCTCGGGTTTCTGCCCCGCATCCCGGCCCGTCTGCTCTCCCAAGGATACGTATGGATCACGGAACACGCACCGCTGTTGTGGCATACCTTGTTTCTCGCCTCCCGTCCCGCACCCGTAGTCCGGCTGCTGCAGCGGCTTCACTGCGTATGGTACCGCGGCGCGCTGCGTTTTCTGCTGCGTCAGCGCCCCGAATGCCTGATCACTACCCATTTCTTTCCGGTGGGACTCGCCGCGGAGGCGAAGAAATATCTTCCGCACATGCGGATCATCGTGGTGGTGACCGATCTCCGCGTGCATCCGCTCTGGCACCACGATAAGGTTGACCGTTATTACGTGGCTCATCCGCAAGGCAGAGAGGATCTGATCCGACGGGGAGTGCGTCCGGATAAAATCTCCTGCGGATACGTCCCGGTGCGCGCGCAATTCTTTACCGGCTGCGACGCCGGTCAACTCAGGATCCGCTACGGCATCGATCACCGTCCCTGCGTCCTGTTGGTATCTTCTTTGAGCGGCCGCTTCCCGGAAGTGGAAAAGCTGATCACGGAGCTCAAGGATCAATATAATCTTTTCATTATTTACGGACGAAACCGCCGAATGTGCCGGAAATTACAGCGGTTTAAATCCAAGGGCGTACGTCTGTTCCGGTTCCACAGCCGTATCTGGGAACTGATGACGCTGGCCCGGATCATCGTTACCAAACCGGGCGGATTAACGCTCTTTGAAGGCATGGTAAAACGCGCCTACTTTGTCTTTCCCGAGTACATCCCGGGACAGGAATATGAAAATCTTCAACTCATAACCGATTACGGAATCGCTGAATACGCTCCGGACGTACATTCGATTATTGCCGCGATCCGTAAATTTTCCGGAGGGCCGTCCGAAAAATACCCTCTGCAGGTCAAAGATATACGTCCCGAAATCCGCGGTGCCCAACGCTCATGAAAATCGCCCGAGTGATTTTACCGATTGCGCTGGAAAAAGAATTCGATTATTGTCTGTCCGGGAACGCGCCGGCGCGGCGCGGAATGCGGGTACAGGTAAATTTCAACGGAAAAAGAAGGATCGGAATCATTTCCGGTATCCAACCGACCACCAAATGCGCCAAGATCAAACCGGTGCTTGAAGTACTGGACCCGTCTCCCGTGCTCCGTCCCGATCAGTTCCGGCTGGCCCGCGCCCTGAGTCAATTCTATCCCTATGCCTTCGGAGAATTTTTATTCATGATGCTGCCTGCCGCGGCGAAACGGCGGAAGAAACTGGAGTGGACGCCGGCCAGGCGGCCTGGGTCCGGCACCTCCCCACAGGAAACGGTCCCTTCCTATATTCAGGGATTTGATTTTGCTCAGCGATACCGCCGCTACCGCCCCTTTCTCGATGAGGCGCTTTCCCGCGGGTCGGTAGTATTCTGTGTGCCTCATGCAGGGCTTCTCGGCGAAGCCGCCGCCCGGCTGAAGGAAGATTATCCGGAGCGGATCTGTCCCCTCCACAGCCGAATGACTGAAAAGGAGCAGTACGCCAGCTGGCATCGTTCGCGATCACGGTCGGTCCTGCTGGGCACGCGCAGTGCTCTGTGGTATTATCCCCGGGATCTCACACTTATCGTGCTTGACGAAGAACACAGCGAATATTATTTCCAGGAGGAAAAGCCCTATTCGCACCTTCGCGACGTCGCCCGGCTCGTGGCCGACGAGACAAAATGCCGGGTACTGCTGGGAGGAGAATATCCCTCTCTGGCGACATACGCGCAGATACACCGAAAACGCATCACCGCGGATTTTTCCGCACATGCGTTCACTCCGATCCAGATCATCCCCCTTCACGACACGGGCAACAAACACCGGGCATTCAGTCCGCTGCTGTTTGAATTCATCCGTCAGACCCTGGAACAGGAGAAGAGATGTATCCTTATCTGGAACAAAAAAGGGTATACGCGGGCGCTGGTATGCACTTCCTGCAATGTTTCTCTTCAATGCCGACAGTGTTCGGGATACCTGTGGTATTCCCGGGCCGAAGACAAAGCGGTATGCTCCCGCTGCGAGCGGCGCTATTCCGTTCCGCCGCTGTGTCCGGTCTGCAATTCGGGTTTACTGAAAAGCAGGGGAATGGGCATTGAAAAGTTAGAAGCGATGATAAGACAGTTCTTTCCTGAAGCCGCGCTCGCCATGCTGGACGAAGAGAATAAAAGGGAATCCGACATTCTCCTTTCCACGAGAAAGGCAGTCAATATCCCGCAACTGCGCGGCAAATACGACCGGGCATTTATTCTGGATATCGACTCCTTTCTGAACCGCCGGGAATACCACGCGACATTCGACGCGTTTCTGTTTCTCCGGAAATTAAGCTGGATGATGAAAGAACGCGTGTATCTGTTCACGCGGCTGTTGTCACACCCTCTGTTCGAGACGCTGAACGAATCGTGGGAACAGTTCTACCGGAAAGAACTGGATACGCGCCGGCGTCTGAGTCTTCCCCCGTACGGACACACCGTCAAATTCGTGCTTCGCGGACCGAAGGAAATGTCGGTTTGCAGACAGGCGCAAAATCTATATAATAAACTTTCGGGGATACCGGGAGATTTGTACGGACCGGCACCGGAAGTTCCCTTTCGCGTGCGCGGCAACTACCGGTTTTCGATCACGCTGAAGACCGGCGCTTCGGTGCCGGTACGCAAAGAGGTGAAGAACGTACTCTCGCGGCATCGGACACACGCAAAAATCGCGGTGATAATCGAGTGAAACATCCGTCTGGCGCACCACACAAAAAGATACTCTATTTCGGGAGCTCCCGTTTTTCCCGGATCGTACTGGAAATGATGTGCGCGCACGGCCGGATTCCCGCGCATGTCATTACCCGGCCGGCACGGCCTCGGGGACGGGGACTCTCGTCCTCGGCGACGGAAACACACCAAGTCTGTCTCCAGCGCGATATTCCGGTAGAGGCGCCGGAAACATTGACCGGATCTTCGCTGAAAACGCGTCTTTCCCGGATGCATCCGGAGTATCTCGTCCTCGCCGATTACGGGGGATTGTTGCCGGACTGGCTTTTAAAGATGCCGTCCCGGATGCCGCTGGGAGTGCATCCCTCTTTGCTTCCCAAATACCGCGGCGCCGCGCCCGTTCACTGGGCTTTATTACGCGGTGAAAGGGAAACTGGGGTGACAATTTTCCGGGTCGAGCCCGAACTTGACGCCGGAGGGATCATTTCTCAACGCAAAATTTCAGTCGATCCCGAGGATACCGTGCACACCTTGACCGAAAAGCTTGCCCGGGCCGGGGGAACCTTGTTGAGCGACACATTGACCGCACTGACCGAAAAAAAGCTCAAGCCGAAACCCCAGGACGAATCCAAGGCAACCTACGCGCCCAAGCTGAAAAAAAGCGACGGGAACATTCGATGGGGGGCCCAATCCGCTTCCCAGATCATCAATCTCATCCGGGCAACGACAGGATGGCCTTCGGCCTACACTTTTTACCGCGGGCGACAGATAAAGATCATCCGCGCCCGGGCGGTTGCCCGGGATCATCCGGCCGTTCCCGGCACGGTACTCGCCGCAGATCCGCAGGGAATAGAGGTCGGCGCAGGCGCGCATATTCTGAAGGTGTCAGTTCTGCAGCCGGAAGGAAAACGGCCCATGGATGCCGGCGCGTTTCTTTCCGGATACCGGATCCAGCCCGGAGACCGTTTCAGCTCCGAGAGAAATGGAAAAAATTAAACAGAGACACGCAAGAGCGGAGAGGGAAAAGGAGGAACCGTGAGCGAACATGCGCGATACGTGACTTTTGAAGGCAACGTCCAGGGGGTGGGATTTCGCTATACCGCCCAGCGACTCGCGGGAAGACACCAAATCAGCGGCTGGGTACGCAATCTTTGCGACGGAAGAGTGGAATTATTCGCCCAGGGAAAACCGGAGTATGTACGCGATTATCTGGACGGAATCCGCGCAAATTTTTCCCGCCACATCCATAAAACCTTACAGGAAGAGCGGGACTGTGATCAAGGGCTGTCCGGCTTCCGGATACGGTATTAAGAAAAAAGCGGAAAACCAGAATAGAGGCGAGCGGAAAAGGGAAGATATGCGCTACGGGATATTTTCCGATGTACATGGAAATCTGGAAGCGATGCAGCGGGTGCGGGAAGAATATGCGAAACAGCACATCGACGCGTTCGTCTTTCTCGGGGACATTGTCGGCTACGGAGCCAATCCCAAAGAAACAATCGCCCTGCTGCGCAGCCTCCGGGGAGTATGCGTAGCCGGCAATCACGATTGGGCGGCGGCGGGGAAATGCCCGGCCAGGAGATTCAATCCATGCGCCAGAACCGCGATTGCATGGACCGCTCACCAATTATCCTCCGCCGAGAAAGACTTCCTCGCGCGCCTGCCCCTGCTCTGGATACGGCCGCCGGCCAGCTATGCCCATGCATCTGTGACCAACCCCGCACCGTTCCCTTATGTGCTCGACGAAAATGACGCGGCAGCGGAATTTGACAATTTCGAAGAACCGATAGGCTTCATCGCGCACTCACACCGCTCTGAAACATACTCTGTTGACAGGCAGGGGCGCGTCAGTCGTGACACCCGGCAAAGAATCAGGCTCCATCCGGAATGCCGATATCTGGTGAACGCCGGCAGCGTGGGACAACCGCGGGATCGTGACCCCAGAGCCTGCATGTGCGTCTATGATACCTCCGCCGGAGAAGTGGTGTTTTTCCGGATTCCCTATGACACGGCCGCGGCCGCGGAGAAAATTTACCGGGCCGGCTTACCGCGGGTGCTGGGAGACCGCCTGATGAAAGGATGCTAAATTGAAAGATCTGCGGAATTTGAAACGGGCGGCGGAAACACTGCGAACAAAGATCCGGCGCGCCGACTATCTGTATTACGTAAAAAGCGATCCCGAATTATCAGACCGTGAATACGACCGGCTCATGGACGCGCTGAGGACGCTGGAAAGCCGGTTCCCGGAATTAGTCACTCCGGATTCTCCGACGCAGCGGGTATCCGGCGGACTGCTGTCTGCGCTCCCGCCGGTACGTCATATCCAGCGAATGCGTTCTCTTGAGAATACCTATTCGATTAATGAACTGGAGGAATGGTACCGCCGGATCAGCAAGTCGCTGAACCTTGCACCGGTCCCGCTTTTCGCCGAATTAAAGATAGACGGCGTGAGCGCGTCGCTCATCTACGAGCGCGGCCGTCTTCACCGCGGCGCCACCCGGGGTGACGGCGAAACCGGGGAGGAGGTGACCGCGGGGCTGAAAACGATCCGCGCTATCCCCCTGCGGATGCACGGAGCCAACCCTCCCGACTTAATCGAGATCCGCGGGGAAGTATTCATGCCTAAAGACGTCTTTGCCTCGGTAAACCGCGAAAAGCGCCAAAAGGGAGAAAAGCCGTTCGCCAATCCCCGCAACGCCGCCAGCGGTTCGCTGAAACTGCTTGATCCGCGCACGATCGCCGCCCGCCGTCTCCGTTTTTTCGTGCATTCCTGCGGCCACGCCTCCCACGCGGTGTTCTCCTCTCAATCTCAATTCTTTGAATGGGCCCGGCACCACGGTTTCGCGGTAAATCCCCACGCCTGTTCCTGCCTTACGCTCAAGGAGGCACGTGAATTTTGCGCAACCTGGCAGGAACAACGGGATTCTCTTCCTTATGAAGTGGACGGGGTAGTCGTCAAAGTAGACCCGTTCTCTCTGCAGGAACAGCTCGGCGCCACCAGCAAGTATCCCCGCTGGGCGGTAGCCTATAAATTCCCCGCACGGCGGGCCACCACCCGGGTGGAAAAAATCGAATTCGGCGTGGGCCGGACCGGGATTATTACGCCGGTCGCAGTTCTGGATCCGGTGGAATGCGGCGGGGTAAATATTACCCGCGCCACCCTGCATAACTTCGACGAAGTCACCCGTCTGGATATCAGAGAAGGCGATTACGTGCTCATTGAACGGGCGGGAGACGTAATTCCCAAAATCATCAAAGTGCTCACTTCCCGCCGGCCGAAAAATGCACGACCGGTGAGTACGCCGAAGCGCTGTCCTGTCGACGGCAGCAAGATCGTCCGGGAAGAAGGCGTGTACCTGTACTGCGTAAATCCCAATTGTCCGGCCCGGCTGGCCCGTTCACTGATCCACTTCGCCTCAAGACCGGCGATGGATATTGAGGGATTAGGAGAAAAAGCGGTCAAGGAACTCATTGAACGCCGTCTTGTAACGCACCTTTCAGACCTCTATCGTCTTTCCCGCGCCGATCTTCTCCAGTTACCGCTGTTTCAGCGCACGCGGGCGGAAAATCTGCTCCGGGCAATAGAAGAAAGCAAATCCCGACCGCTCTCCCGGTTCATTTATGCCCTGGGGATCCGGCACGTGGGAGAGCGTACCGCATTCCTGCTTGCCGTCCGTTTCGGTTCACTGCGCCGGCTGCAAAGCGCCTCACGGGAAGAACTTTCCCGGCTCGACGAAATAGGACCGGTAATCGCACGCTCAGTCGCAGAGTTCTTTCACGCGAAATCCACGCGGGAACTGATAGGAGCCTTCCATGCGGCAGGGCTCAATCCCAGGCAGGAAGGTGCGCTTCCCGAAGGCACCCTGAGCGGTAAAACCGTGGTTTTTACCGGCGAGCTCGCACAGCTGACGCGGAGCCAGGCCGCGCAGGAAGTCCGCCGCAGAGGCGGACACGCCGTATCGCAGGTCAGCCGCAAAACCGATTATGTGGTCGCGGGAAAAAATCCCGGATCCAAATACCGCAAGGCCCTTGATTACGGACTGAGCATTTTGCGCGAGCAGGATTTTTTGGACCTGCTCCGCACCCCTGAACCGCGCTGATTTCTCTGGACTTTTCGTTCATTTAATGGTACATTTGAGGTGTATGGACAAAAGAAAGCGGGTATTTACGCTGGTGGAAATCATGCTGGTGCTCATTCTGGTCGGCATCATCGCCACTTTTTCCATTCCGGTGTACCGCGGAGTGGTGGAACGCTCCCGGGCCGAAGCCTGTGCGGTGAATCTGGAAGCATTGCTGGCAGCGGTCGAAACGTTCACGATGGAACAGAATACTACCCCAGGGGATCTGAGCTGGCTCAGGGAGAAGGATTTCCGGAAAGCCTGGGCGAGGATCTATCGCAGAAAGGGGTACTGGAAGGTCAAACTGACCCAGTTCGTCGCCGAACTGGACCGCCGCGGCACGGCCTACGCGCAGTGGGTCGATACCTACATCGGCAATATCGCCAGATACCGCTGTCCGTCGGCTCCTCAGGGACTGGGGATGACCTACGGATTAAATCCGGCCGTCGCAAACCTCCCGTTCGGGACCTATCAGAACCTTGGAGCAAACGTACCGGTCATCTATGACGCCGACGGGAGAGGGAATCCGGTTTCCCGTCATCGGGATGTCGCGTTTTTCGGCACCGGATCGGCGTACGTCCAGGGAATCAACAGGAACGGAGAAGTGCTGGTATCCCAAAGCGGAACACGCTGGCAACTAAAATCTGATGATGATGGTGACGACGACGGGCCTAAAGATGGCGATGACCTCGACGACTGAATCCATTCCATCACGGTCCCTGTCCCGAGAAAAAATGCGTTATACGCGTAGAGATCAATTGTTAACCATCCGGGTGAGGTGAGAAAATCAGTCATATCGGCTTTTATTCTCTGCGCCGTACTTGCCGGCGCGTTCTTCTGGATCTATCCTTCTCTTCCTTTTTCCGGGTGCGCCTTTTTTGATGACACTGCCCTGCAATTATATGGCATTATCTCGCGCGCCCAGCCTCCGGACCGTATCATAGTGGTGGAAATCACCGAGGAGGACACGCGGCGGCTTAAACAGCAGTGGCCTTTTTCCCGGGCACTCTTCGCGCGCGCATTTCGTAATTTGGCCGAAAGCGAAGCCAGGGTGATTGGCGCGGATATCCTTTTCGCCGGAAGGATGACCGATCCGGCGGCCGACCGCGCCCTGAAAGAAACCTTACAGGCGCTCAACGTGCCGGTCATATTCGCCGCGGCGCAGGGACCGGGCGGGCATCCGGTGCTTCCGGCGGCGCAACTGCGCGAGTTGGTCACGATCGGGTACGCTAATGTACCGCGCGATCGCGACGGAGTGGTGAGACGGGCACGGATGGCATGGCCGGACCGGGAAACGCCGCGTTTTTCTTTTCCGGCGCGGGTTGCCGAAGCCTACACACAGAAAAAGCTCACCTATGTAAACGACTCCCTGAGGATTGGAAATGACCCCATCGCGACGCAGCCAGACGGCACGCTCACTTTTCATTCAATTCATCCCCCCCGAAAATTTACGCGTTATTCCTTCACTGATATCGTGCACAACTCTTTTCCCGCCGCAGAGATAGGCGGTTCAATCGTCCTGATCGGAACGACCATGGAACTTACCCACGACCGGCACCGCACCGCTTTCGGGGAAATGCCCGGTGTCTACGTGCACGCGAATATCGTACACAGTCTGCTCACCCGACGCACGGGAGTTCCTCTGCCGGTCGCGGTCCAGGCGGTGCTCGCCGCGGGACTTATTCTCGGCGTCTGGATACTGACCGTACGCGCCCCGCTGCTCCCGGCGGTACTGTTATCCTGCGGTTTATTCTTGCTTGTGGTATGGATGGATGCCGCCCTTCTTTTTCTGGGAAAGGAAATACCGTCAGGGAGGATACTTTTCAGCGGAGCGTTGTTTTTATGCGGCGCCGGCATGTATTCTTCCTTCCGGTTCAAACGGCAGCTCTCCCGGATAAAGAACAACCTGACCCGGGATCCGCTTACCAAACTTTCCACCCCGCGGTTCTTCTACGACCGGATACGCCTGGAACTGAAACAAGTTCCCCGGCGCGTGCCGCGGGTGATCGTCGTTTACCTCAAAGGAATGGAGGAAGCGATGGAGCAAAAGGATTATCCTGAGGTTACGCATTTCTGGCGGCATTTCGCCGAATTTCTCTATCAGCAAGGACCGGTATGGACTTTGTACCACCGTGAATTTCTGTTAGGCATGTCCGCGCGGGGATTATCGGCGCAATGGTACTGCCGCCGGCTCGCGCATTTCACCGAAGATTTTTTTCCCGTACGGGTGACGGCGGCAGAAATTCACGCGGCCCCGGACCTCGCCCTGCCCGAAACGGTCATGGCATGCGCCGATGCACTGAAAGAATTCAAGGGAACGGTACTGCCTCCTGAGCACACCCCGCATGTCACGGGGGGCGGCGAACGCGGTTCGTCCGATGGATTAACCCCATTTTTCCAGGAAACCGAGCAAAAAAATCGCGCACTTCTGCAGTCCATTGAACAGCTGAAGCGCCAGGAACAAAAAAACCGCGAAGCGTTCCTGCAGGTAATCACCTCGCTGATCGCCGCCCTTGAAGCCAAAGATCCCTACACCGAAGGACACTCTCAGCGGGTTGCCAAGTATTCGCTCCTGCTCGCCGAAAAAATGCACTTGAGCAGAGAAGAAGAACAATTTCTCCGGCGGGCCGCGCTTCTGCATGATTTAGGAAAAATCGGGATCCCGGACACGATCCTGCACAAAAGAGGAGCATTGAGCGAAGAGGAATTTGCGCAGATCCGCACCCACGGAAACGTCGGGGTCCAAATTCTCAAGGTCATCCGGGAATTCGAGAATATCCTTCCCCTCATTCAATATCACCATGAAAACTACGACGGGTCCGGATATCCGCACGGATTAAGCCAGCATCTGATACCCCGGGGCGCCCGGATCATCGCCGTCGCCGACGTATTCGACGCCCTGACCACCGGCAGGTCCTATAAAAAGGCGTTCACCGTCGAGGAAACGGTCGAAGAACTCCGCCGGATGAAGGGAAAACGCCTCGACCCGGAACTGGTCGAGTACTTTATCGAAGCCCTGCGGGAACACGACCTCTACCGTGAATAAAGGGATCGCGGGGCGAAACGGTGCCGAAAAAGCTTGCCTGGAAGATACTCTCCTGTTATAATTGTACATTCTTGATGCGTGCGATTATACCCAACGATCCGGTCCGCGGATCTTTGGAAGACAGCCGGTACTCGGGAGAATCGGAAAAGGAACTGTTTCCTTACGGGCCCGTAGCTCAGTCGGTCAGAGCAGTTGACTCATAATCAATTGGTCGTAGGTTCGAGTCCTACCGGGCCCACTGATCATTACCGGAACGACAGATCTTTGAATAGACAGGCGCGGGCGTCATCGGGGAAGCCGGGCGTCCCGTCATCACCCACAACTAATGATGAAAAATCGGGCGATTAGCTCAGTTGGTGAGAGCGCTACGCTCACATCGTAGAGGTCACAGGTTCGAATCCTGTATCGCCCATGTATTTATTATCCGCGTAGCAAAGAAAGCGAGCAGCATGAAATTAAAGGACGAAATCCGCAAGTTGGTTCAGCTTCAGGAGTTCGATGAGCAGATATTTCGCTTAAAAGAGGAAAAGGAACAGCACATCCCGGCACAGATCGCCGCGTTGAAGCACCAATTTGAGGAAAGGAAAGAATCTCTTTCTTACTGGGAAAACGCGCTCAAAGAAGAGCAGGTGCAAAAGAAAAACAAAGAACTTGATCTTGCCGCAAAAGAAGAAGCAGTGCAGAAGGCACAGGCGCAGTTGTATCAGCTCAAAACAAACAAAGAATATCAGGCGAAACTCACCGAAATCGCGTCGCTGAAAGCGGACGCCTCGCTCATTGAAGAAGAAATACTGAAAGTACTCGAAAAAGTTGAAGAAGCTGAGCGGCAGCGCGCGGAAGAAAAACAAAAGCTTGAACAGGAAGAAAAAAAATTCCAGCAAAGCGAACAGGAACTAAAGAACCGCGGCAAGGATATCGACGCCCGCATCAGCGGTTTGTCCGGGAAAAGGGAAGAGCTCGCCAAAGACATCGACAAAAAGCTTCTTTCCCGGTATGAAAGACTTCTTTCCGTAGGGCAGGGCAGAGCCCTGGCGCCGATACAGGGGGACAGCTGCGGCGCCTGCTACATGCGGGTGACCCACCAAACGATCAACGAAGTGCGAATGTACAAAGATCCGATATCCTGCGAAAGCTGTATGCGTATTCTGTACATTCCCGATGATATGGAGCAATGACCACGATACACATAGACGGGGCTTCGCTCGGAAACCCCGGAAAAATCGGGATCGGATACGTCATCTCCCGCGCGGGAACACAGGAGAAGAGAGCGAGCGTCTTTCTCGGAGAACAAACGAACAATTTCGCCGAATATATGGCGTTAATCTTCGCCCTCACGGACGCGCTTCGATGGAAAGACGAAGAATGCCGGATTTTTTCGGATAGTCAACTGCTCTGCGAACAGATCAAAGGCAATTATAAAGTGCGCAATAAAAATATCTATCCGCTTTACGTGCTAGCCATGCATCTTTTATCCCAGTTCACGCAACCGGTGAGCCTTACTCACGTACGGCGCGAAAAAAACACAATAGCGGATCGGCTGGCGAAAGAAGGAGCTGCCCACCGCGGATAAAGAATCAATGAATAGGAAAATAAAGAAAAAGGGGGGTACCATATGAGCGGACATTCGAAATGGGCAAGTATTAAGCATAAAAAAGGAGCGGCAGACGCCAAGCGGGGACGTCTCTTTACCAAATTGATACGTGAAATTACGGTCGCGGCGAAAAACGGCGGGGGGAATCCCGATACTAATCCCAGTCTGCGGACGGCGATCAACCGCGCCAACAGCGCGAACATGCCCAAAGATAACATCGAAAAGGCAATTAAAAAAGGAACCGGTGAGCTTCCCGGAGTATCCTATGAGAGCTGCGTGTTTGAAGGCTACGGGCCCGGCGGTGTCGCGATCCTGGTAGAAGCGCTTACCGATAACAAGAACAGATCAACCGCCGAGATACGCAATATATTCTCCAAGAAAAACGGCAACATGGCCGGGAGCGGAAGCGTGTCCTGGATTTTCACCCCGAAAGGATTCATCCTTATCGATAAAGAAAAAATCGGGGAAGAAGATCTGTTTGCGGTAAGCGTGGATGCCGGAGCAGAAGATATTAAGTCGACCGAAAAAAATTACGAAGTGTACAGCGATCCGAAAGACTTCGAAAATGTAAAGAACGCTCTCCAGAAAAAAGAAATCGAATGGGAAGATGCCGATCTCACTATGATCCCGAATTCCACGATAAAATTATCGGGCGCGGACGCGAAACAGTGTTTGGCGCTGGTAGAAGCGCTTGAAGATCACGATGACGTCCAGAAAGTACACGCAAATTTCGATATCCCGGAAGACATTCTGGAAAAAATGGCGCAGGAAATGTAACCTACGCGCAAAAGGAACGGACGAAATCGATGATTGTACTGGGAATAGATGTCGGATTACAGGTATGCGGATTCTGTATCGCGAAAATTGCCGCCTCGCAAATTCAACTGCTCATCGATGAAGATATCGTCCCCGCTGCAGGCAACAGTTTACCGGAAAAACTCAACTACATTTACGATTCTCTCAAACGCAGTATCGACCGGTATCATCCCGGAGTGATGGTCGTGGAAAAATTGTACTCCCACTACCGGCACCCGGCGACTCTGGGAAAACTGGCGCAGGTCCGCGGCGTATGCGCGCTCCTGGCGCAGCATGAGAGACTTGATTTTCACGAATATTCTCCGACCCGTGTCCGGAAAGCATTTCTGGGCCGGGGGAGCGTCGATTCCGAACGGGTAAAACGGATGGCGGAAAGCATGTCCGGCCGCGCGCTGTGTTCGGTGCACGCCGCCGATGCGTTTTCGCTGATCGTCGCGTTTTCCCATGAATATCGAAAAAAGAATATCAGAAGCAGTGTCTATGATTTCTCGCATACGAGGAACCCTCACACATAAAAGCGAGTCGTCCGTGGTGGTAGAAATCGCCGGAATCTCCTACACGATATTGATCCCGGCCACGCTCTATCCGCGGCTTCCGGAACCCGGTACCGGTCACACGGAATTGATCACGTATCATTATCACCGCATGGGAAAACAACGGTCTTACCCGGTGTTAATCGGTTTCTGCGACGAGTTGGAAAAGGAATTTTTTGAAAAATTCATCGGGGTTTCCGGTATCGGTCCCAAAGCCGCACTCCGGGCGTTTGATAAGCCGGTATCCTTTATCGCCCGTGCGATCGAAGAAGGCAACGTCTCGGCGCTGAAAACGCTGGCCGGGATAGGAACGCAGAAAGCGAAACAAATCGTCGCGCACCTTCAGGGGAAAGTCGGGCGATTCGCGCTGATCAAGGGAGAAGAATACCGGAAAGACAAGATCAAACAGGAAATACTCGATGAGGCCCGTGAAATTCTCAAACGGCTGCAGTACGGCAGCAGGGAAGCGGAAGATATGGTCCGCAAAGCAAAAGAAATCCGAACCGATTACGAGAACGTCGAGGAACTCCTCAACGAAATATACCGGCAGCGGAAATAGTCTGTAGACAGCGGTTTTCAGGAGGAACAATGAACGTAAAATCGATAATTGAGAGTCTTCTGTTAATTAACGAAAAACCGATCGCGCTGAACGAACTCAACAAGGTAATCGACACCGAAAAACCGGAGCTTGAAACGGCGCTTGAAGAATTAGCCGGGGAGTACGACCGGAGAAAATCGGGCATTTGCATCGTCAAGGTCGCCGGCGGTTACCAGATGTGCTCCCGGCCGGAAAACGATCCCTGGCTGAAAAAAATGTTCCGTGAACGCGGAAAGCAGAAACTTTCCACCGCTGCCCTGGAAACGCTGGCAATTATCGCGTACAAACAGCCGATTACCAGGATGGAGATCGAAGCGATCCGGGGAGTGAATATCGACGGAGTAGTACGCCACCTGTTCAATCTGGGATTGGTAAAGACAAGCGGCCGCAAAGAAGTGGTGGGACGTCCCTTTCTTTACGTCACCACAAGAAAATTCCTTGAGTACTTCGGCCTCAATTCACTCCGTGATCTGCCCAAGCTGGAAGAATTCGCTTCCCTGGCGGAAAGCGACAGCATCGTACAGGAAATGGTCCAGCAAAACGAAGAAGAGACGCCCGGTGAAGAAGCACGGTCAGAGCCTTCCTCTCCGGAACCGGTAGCGGTACCGGAATCAGAACAATCGAATGAAAAGGACACTCACAAAAAGGAGGATAAATGAACAGCGTTTTTGCTTCCGAGTCAGTTACAGAAGGACATCCCGATAAGGTCTGCGATCAGATCTCCGACGCCGTGCTGGACGCGGTACTCGCCTCCGATACCAAAGGACGCGTGGCCTGCGAAGCACTGGTAACCCGCGGATTCGTGATGGTCGCCGGGGAAATCACGACGAAATGTTACGTCAATATCCCTAAACTCGTAAGAAGTCTTATCCAGGAAATCGGTTACGACGATCCGTCAATGGGATTCGATTATGAAAGCGCCGGCGTCGTCACCGCCATACAGGAACAATCCTCTGATATCGCGCTGGGGGTGGATACCGGGGGAGCCGGGGACCAGGGACATATGTTCGGGTTCGCGATCGACGAAACCCCGGAACTGATGCCGCTGTCGATCATGCTCTCTCACCGTCTGGTAAGGAGACTGTCGGAACTGCGCCGGAAGAGGATCCTCCGCTATTTACGGCCGGACGGAAAATCACAGGTCGCGATCGAATATAAGGACGGGAAACCTGCCCGGATCAATGCCGTTATCCTCGGCGCGCATCATTCCCAGGACGTAAAAACGGAAGACCTGCGTCACGATATTCAAAAACTCGTGATTGACCACATTCTTCCGGAAGAACTAATCGACCGCGACACGAAAATTTTCATCAACGGAACCGGCCGTTTCGAAATCGGCGGTCCGGTATCGGACACGGGCGTTACGGGAAGGAAAATAATCGTCGATACCTACGGCGGGTACGCGCGGCACGGCGGAGGCGCATTTTCCGGCAAAGATCCGACCAAAGTCGACCGGTCGGCTTCATACATGGCCCGTTACATCGCCAAAAACATCGTTAAAGCCGGTCTTGCGCGTATGTGCGAAATACAGCTCTCCTACTGTATCGGCGTCGCCGAACCGGTCTCGGTAAACGTAAATACGTTCGGCACCGGCAGGGCGGAGGAGGCCAAGATCTCGCGGGCCGTGCGCGAAATTTTTCCTCTCACGCCTGCGGGCATTATCGAAGAACTCCAGCTGCTGCGGCCGATTTACACAAAGACCGCCGCGTTCGGACATTTCGGCCGGGAAGAGGAAGGGTTTCCCTGGGAAGAAACGAACAAGACCGATGAACTGAAACGAGTGATCAAATAAAGGAGAAAGCGTGAATTTTGATATCGGAAACAAAAAACTGCACACACAAGGGAAAAAACGGATCGAATGGGCTATGCAGAGAATGCCGGTGCTGGAACTGATCCGTACCCGCTTCCGTAAAGAAAAACCGCTCAAAGGACTCGCGGTCGGTGCCTGTCTTCATGTGACGACCGAAACAGCCGCCCTGGCAATTACCCTGAAAGCTGCCGGCTGCCGTCCGCTTTTGTGCGCATCAAATCCGTTGTCAACCCAGGATGACGTCGCCGCGTCCCTGGTTCAGGATTACGGGATCGAGGTATTCGCGGTGAATGGAGAGAATAATACCACCTATTACCATCATATCCGGGAAGTATTAGACGCGGAACCGGAAATCACACTGGACGACGGCGCTGATCTTGTTTCGACTATTCACAAAAACGCGTTCGACGAAAAACCGCAAAAGCTTCCCTGGGGCAGCACCGAGGAAACGACCACGGGTGTGATCCGTCTTAAAGCGCTCGCGCAGGAAGGAAAGCTCCTGTATCCGGTGATCGCGGTCAACGACGCTTTCACCAAGCATCTGTTCGATAATCGATACGGTACGGGACAATCAACGATGGACGGAATCCTGCGTTGCACGAATACCCTGATCGCGGGCCGGGTCGTAGTCGTCTGCGGGTATGGCTGGTGCGGAAAAGGCGTGGCTAATAAAGCGAAAGGGCTCGGTGCGCACGTGATTGTCTGTGAAGTCGATCCGCTCAAGGGACTGGAAGCGGCGATGGACGGTTTTGCCGTCATGCCGCTGAGTAAAGCCGTTTCACAGGGAGATATATTCGTCACGGTGACCGGAGACGTGAGCGTGCTCACCCAAAAGCACTTTTTAAAGATGAAGTCAAAGGCAATGGTCGCGAACGCAGGGCATTTCGACGTCGAGATAGACAAAAAATCTCTCAAGAAGCTTTCGAACCGGGAAAAAGAGATCAAACCGCTCCTGACCGAATACACGTTAAAAAACGGGAAAACCATCTATCTTCTTGCGGAAGGCCGCCTGGTAAATCTTGCCTGCGCGGAGGGTCACCCGGCGGAAGTCATGGACATGAGTTTCGCCAACCAGGCGCTCAGTGCCGAATTTATCGCCAAGAATCACCGATCCCTGGAAAAAAAGGTACACGGAGTCCCGCCGGCAATCGACAGCCGGGTTGCGCGTCATAAACTGCGCTCGATGGGCATCCGGATCGACAAATTGACCGCCGAACAGAAAAAATATCTGTCAAGCTGGAAAGAAGGGACCTAAGATGGGCAAAAGGATGGGAATCGTGACACGGGACTGTGCCGGAATCAACGCGGCGATCCGGTCAGCGGTGCGCACCGCCTATACGCTGGGCATTGAACCCGTGGGAATCTACCGCGAATACAAAGGTTTGATCCACGGAGAATTCACCCCGCTCACGTGGCGGTCGGTAGCCGGGATCATCAATCTCGGCGGAACAATCCTGAAAAGCGCGCGCTGTGAAGAATTCCGGACGCGTCAGGGACAGGAAAAAGCCCGCGCACAGCTTGCCGAGCAGAGGATTGATTCCCTGCTCGTGATCGGCGGGAACGGTTCTCTGACCGGCGCGCATGAATTTTCCCGTAACTTCTCGTTTCCGGTAATGGGAGTACCCGCGACAATCGACAACGACGTCAATCACGTGGAAATGACCATCGGCGCCGATACCGCGGTAAACGTCGCACTCGATGCCCTGGATAAGATCCGGGACACTTCCACCAGTCTGGAACGAATTTTCGTAGTCGAGGTCATGGGCCGTAACTGCGGATATATCGCCTCCAGAGTGGCATTAGCCGGGGGATGCGAAGACGTATTACTGCCGGAACGCGACTTTGATATCGATAAAATGGCCGGAGAAATCCTCGAAGGTCATAAAAAGGGAAAAATCAGCTGGATTGTCATCGTCGCGGAGGGAAAAGCCAAAGCTTCCGACATCGCCCGGGAAATTACCCAGGCGACTGGACTGGAAACGCGAGAAGTGGTGCTGGGCCATATTCAGCGCGGGGGGAAACCGACGGCGTTTGACAGAATCATCGCCGCCAGAATGGCACATTATGCAGTTACCCGTTTCGCCCGCGGATTTCAAAACGAGTGCGTCTCGATTCAAAACGGGGAACTGCGCTCAATCGATCTCGAACAGGCAATTCAGCCGAAAGATATTGACGCCGAAGGATATTATTCACTCATCCGGCTCTTGACCTGACACTTGAGGGAAAATGATCTACAATTCCGTTCATGAAATTTTTGCGTCGGGGATCATCCAACCGGAAGGCGACAGGATCACCGTCCACGATCAGGAATCGTTCCGGGCGCGTATGCTGGATAACCTTGTCGACACGATCATCCTGAGTTCCTCGGAAGAACTCAAACGCACCTGTTATTGGATCACTTACCAAAGCGCCTGGCAAATGGAAGTGATTCCCTCATCCATGGAATCTTTGTACCGCGCCCGGGGGAAAAACGAAATCGAAGGTTTTACCGTGCCGGCAATGAATTTGCGTACGCTGACCTACGACCTGGCACGTGTGATCTTTCGGGCCGCAAAAAAGACGAATGCCGGAGCCTTTATTTTTGAAATCGCGCAGAGTGAGATCGGCTACACCAATCAGCCGCCGCTTGAATATGCCGCAATGATTCTCCTTGCGGCGCTGAAAGAATCCTACCGGGGACCAATATTTCTGCAAGGAGATCATTTTCAGATAGAATTCGAAAAATACCGTCAACACAGAGAAGAGGAAAGCAACCGACTTCACACGCTCATCGAAGAAGCGGTTGCCTGCGGGTTTTATCAGATCGACCTCGACGCTTCGCCGCTCGTTGACCTGAGCGTTGCCGATATTTCTTGCCAGCAGCGGGAAAATGCCCGCCTTACCGCCCAGCTGTGCCGGTTCGTGCGGCGCATCCAGCCGCCCCGGATCAATATTCTGCTCGGAGGAGAAGTCGGCGAAGTGGGAGGACAAAACACCACTCCCCGGGAACTGCGCGCATTTATGGATCAATTCTGCAAAACTGTTGATCCGCTGGACGGTCTTTCCAAAATTAGCATTCAAACCGGCACTACCCACGGAGGGGTTATTCTTCCCGACGGGTCCATCGCAAAAGTAAACATTGATTTCAATACCCTGCGCCGTCTTTCCGACATTGCCCGCTCTGAATACGGCATGGCCGGAGCGGTTCAGCACGGTGCATCTACTCTGCCCAACGAAGCATTCCATCGCTTTCCTGAAGCCGGATGCGCAGAGATCCATCTTGCCACCCAGTTCCAAAACGTGGTATATGATTATCTTCCGTTATCGTTAAAGGAACAGATATATGCCTGGCTGAATCAGCACTGCGCCTGCGAACGCCACCCCGAGTGGACGGACGATCAGTTTATCTATCGTACCCGAAAAAAAGCGCTGGGTCCGTTTAAACGGCAAATTCACTCGTTAACGAGAGATACCAAAGAACGAATCGCCTCGAATTTGGAAAGCGAATTTCTTTTCCTGTTTTCTCAATTAAAAATCAACGACACGTTTCCGCTTGTCAAGAAATACGTCAATACGGTACCCGTGGATTTTAAAAAAGAATCTTTCTTTCGGTAATCAGCACAACTACCCGTAAAAAAGGAGGATCAATATGCGTTCAGATAAGACAAAGCAGGGCGTGGAGCGAATGCCGAACCGGGCCCTCCTGTATGGTACGGGACTGCATCCGACGCACATCTGGCGTCCGTTCATCGGCATCGCAACTTCGTTTACCGACTTAATTCCGGGACATATCCATATGCGGAGCCTGGAAAGGTATATCGAACGGGGAATCGAGAATAAAAACGGCACCCCGTTTTTATTCGGCGTTCCCGGCATCTGTGACGGCATCGCGATGGGACATCTCGGCATGCGATATTCGCTCCCTTCCAGAGAATTAATCGCCGATATCATCGAAACAGTCGCCAACGCCCATTCGCTCGACGGCCTCATCCTGCTCACCAATTGCGATAAAATCACGCCGGGGATGATTATGGGCGCGCTGCGGGTCAACATTCCCACGGTCGTCGTGACGGCAGGTCCCATGCTGTCCGGACACGTCGGCGCAAAAAGGCTCTCCCTCGTGCGCGATACGTTCGAAGCGGTCGGACGGTTTAAGGCCGGGGAGATGGATGAAGAAGAACGCCGTCGCTATGAAATCGAAGCCTGTCCGTCCTGCGGCTCCTGCCAGGGACTGTATACCGCAAACACCATGGCCTGTCTGACGGAAGCAATGGGGTTCTCCCTTCCCAATTGCGCCACCGCTCCGGCAGTGTTGAACAAAAAAATGAGAATCGCCTATGAAAGCGGCCAACGGTGCGTACAGCTCGTCAAGGAGCAGTGCCTCCCCCGGGATATCGTCACGAAAGACGCGCTTCTGAATGCCGTCCGCGTTGATATGGCCCTGGGAGGATCGACGAATACCGTTCTTCACCTGATGGCGATCGCGCACGAAGCCCGGGTACCCATGAATCTGAAGGAATTCGATACCGTGAGTAAATCCACTCCGCATATCTCGAATCTGCGCCCCGGCGGTGACTTCTTTATGGAAGATTTAGATCAGGCCGGTGGTATCCCTGCCGTACTGAAAAGACTCAAGGAAGGGAAAAATCTTTCCGAGGCACAAACGGTATCAGGAAAACGCACCTATGAAATCGCCGACGACGCCCGCGTGACGCGGGATGAAGTGATCCGTTCCTGTGCTCAACCGTATCATTCCGAAGGAGGGATCGCGATTCTGTACGGGAATATCGCCCCGGACGGCGCGGTGATTAAGCAATCCGCGGTCGAACCCGGCATGCGCGTATTCACCGGCACTGCACGGGTATTCGACTCCGAGGAACTGGCCATGGAAAGTATCCTGGACGGGAAAATTAAAAAGGGTGAAGTCGTGGTCATTCGATACGAAGGCCCGAGCGGCGGTCCGGGAATGCGCGAAATGCTCTCTCCCACCAGCGCGATCGTAGGAATGGGACTCCACACGGACGTGGCATTGATTACCGACGGAAGATTCTCCGGCGGCACGCGCGGTCCCTGCATCGGCCACATTTCACCCGAAGCCCGGCAGGGTGGACTGCTCGCCTATTTGCACGACGGCGACACCATCCACATCAATATCGACACCCGTACGCTGGAAGCGGAACTCTCGGAAAAGGAAATTCAGGAGCGTAAAGAAAAAGAAAAGTTGATCGGCGAAAAAGTGCAAACCGGATACCTCGCGCGTTATGCCGCCCAGGTTACTTCGGCTTCAACCGGCGCCGTGTTCCGCCGACCGGGCGGTTCAGAAACCGAAAAATGTTGACACGGGAAAAAATAGGTGCTATGATTTTTTAAACCTTTTGAATAAGGATGAAAAATTTTACCGTAATTTCGCGAGGAATAAGCAATCTGCTGGGCGCCTTCTCCAACGATATCGGAATCGATTTAGGGACGGCAACCACGCTGGTCTATCTGCGTGGAGAAGGCATTGTCCTGTGTGAACCCTCCGTCGTCGCTATTTACAAAAATACCGGCACTGCCTTAGCCGTCGGCGAAGAAGCAAAGCGAATGCTCGGGAAAACGCCGGGCAGCATCACGGCAATCCGTCCGATGAAAGACGGGGTAATCGCCGATTTCGATATTACCGAAACGATGTTGCGCCATTTCATCGATAAAGTACATCCGCGCCGCTTCTTCATCAATAACCCTCGAATCGTGGTCGCGGTTCCCTCGGGAATTACCGAAGTCGAAAAACGGGCGGTAAAGGATTCCGCGCTGCGCGCCGGCGCCCGGGACGTGTTCCCGGTGGAAGAACCGATCGCCGCGGCCATCGGCGTAGGCCTGCCGATCGCGGAACCGCAGGGCAGCATGATTATCGACATCGGAGGAGGAACGACCGAGATCGCGGTAATCTCCCTGGGCGGGATCGTATTCGCCCGGTCGATCCGGGTCGGCGGCGATGAAATGGATGACGCGATTCTGGAACACATGAAAAAAAATTACAATTTAATGATCGGCGAACGCACCGCCGAAGAAATAAAAATAAAAGTCGGTTCGGCCTGGCCGTTGAAAGAGGAGCTGACCATCGAAGTGCGCGGCAGAGATCTGATCACCGGGTTGCCTAAATTCATACGGATCAGTTCCGAAGAAATTAGAGAAGCGCTTCAATCTCCCCTGAAAGAAATAGTCGAAGCGACTAAAGTAACTCTTGAACGGACTCCCCCTGAACTCGCGGCGGATCTTATCGAACGCGGCATCGTTCTCTGCGGCGGCGGTTCGCTCTTGCGCGGTTTAGATAAACTGATCGCGGAGGAAACCGGCCTGGCCTGTTTCGTCGCGGACGATCCCCTCACCGCAGTCGCGCTCGGCACGGGAAAAATATTGGAAGAGCCGAAATTCCTGAAGAAGATTTCCCTTGTATCGACCTTCTAAGCTCACCTCAAAAACGATCGGATTAATTGTTCTGCTTGCCTTCTTTCTGCTGGTGCCGTTCAAGGAGGCAATACAGGATATTTTTGTCTTTTTCTCGAAGCAAATCGTGGTCAGTCCGCAGGGCTACCGGAGAAAACTCCGGGAGAAAGAGAAAGAAAACCTTCTTCTTTCGTTGAAAGTGAGAGAACTGGCATATCTCAAAGAAGAAAATCAAAAACTGCGTCAGGCACTTGAGTTCAAACGCCACAAAGACATCCAGCTCGTGGAAGCGGAAATCGTCTACTTCGATCCCTCGACCTGGAGGCGGCTGGTCACGATCAACGCGGGAAAAGATAAAAAGATTAAAGAAGGAGCGTTCGTCATAGATGCCCAGGGATGGATCATCGGAAAAATCGTACATGTGAAAGAAACGCACTCCAATCTTATGCTCGTCGACGACCCTGATTTTACCCTTCCGGTATTCGTCGGTGAAAATTCATTCGGCCTTCTTCAGGGCAGTCTTGAAGGAGCGCAAGTCCGGTATATCGAAAAAGAGGAGGCCGTCGAACCCCGGCAAAAAATATGGATTCAGATTCCCGAATTTAACGCGCCGTTATATATCGGCGAGGTCAGTTACGCCCATAAAGATCCCAATTCGCTTTTCTGGGACATTCGTATCCATATATATTCAGCCAATCCTTTTTTACACACGATTTTCGTGATCCAGTAAATGAAACAATTAAACCTTAAAATATTCACGATTCTGGTTATCTTTTTTTTGATCGATCTCATCCGTCCCTTGAATTATTCCCTGCAGACCGAATTTCTGTTTATCGGCATATTGTTTCTTTGCATTTTTTTTCCTCTTTCCGTGGCCGTACCACAGGTGCTTTTTTTCGGATACGCAAAAGACGTCCTGTCGATCCATGAAATTCCGCTGAACTTAATTGAGTTCTTCGTTTTGGCGCTTCTGATCAGGCAGATCGTGGCCAAATTCAATCCGATCGCGGCCAGGATTCTCGTACTCGTCTGCGCGGCGGGAGCGCACATCCTGTTCCGCGCCGTATTATTCGGGCATCAGCCTCTGCGGTTCTACGCGTTTTTCTTCATGCATACGGCGCTTTTGTATCTTTGCACAGAATACTGGTTAAAAAGATGGATTCACGCTTACTCCGTAAAATCTTCCTCACCGGTTTCCTGATTATTTTTTTCTCTCTCTTTTATTATCAGGTACTGAAGGGGGAATACTATCTCGAACGCGCAAAGAACAACTATGTCAGGGTGATCCCCACCTTTTCCATCCGGGGAGAAATCTATGACCGCAACGGGATCGCTTTAGCATACGACCGCCCTTCCTTTCAAATTTCGGTTATTCCCTACCAGATCGATCAAAAAAAGGAAATGCTGTTCACGGAAATCGCCGAGAGGCTCGGTCTGGATCCCCAAAAGATCATGCGCGCCTACAAAAAAAACCGGATGAACATGTTCACGCCTGTGAAAATCATTCCGGATATCGAAAAGTTTGAAGCCGTTCAGCTCAAAAACGAATTCAGTGAAGATATCATGATTACTCCCCAGCCGCAGCGTTTTTACCCCTATCAAGCCGCGGCTGCTCATCTGCTCGGATACGTCAAAAAGGCATCCTCTTTTTATGAAACCCTGAAACGCTACGGGTACACCCCTTTGGAACGCGCCGGATTCAAAGGGATCGAACAATACTACGACACCTATCTTAAGGGGCAGGACGGCGGTGACCTCATTGAAGTCAACGCGAAAGGAAGAATGGTCGGTTTCCTCGGAGAACGCAAACCGGAGCGGGGAAAATCAATTACGCTCACGATCGATGCCCACATCCAGCAGGCAGCATATGATGCGCTTGAAGGAAAAACCGGCACCCTTCTCTTTATGGAAGCGGACTCAGGAAAAATGCTGGCTCTGGTATCCCGTCCCGCGTTTGATCCCCACGCTTTTATCACCGGAGAAGGTCTGGGGAGTATTATGAAAAACGAAAAAAAACCGCTGCTCAACCGAACCGTACAGGCAACCTACCCGCTGGGTTCCACGTTCAAGCCGATCGTCGGTTATGCAGGTCTTGCCGAAAAAAAAATCCGTCCCGGAACTACTTTCCGCTGCGACGGAGTGTTCAAAGTGGGGATCGCGCGCTTCCGCTGCTGGTCGCGTCACGGAACGCAGGATTTATATGAGGCCTTGGCCCATTCCTGCAACGTGTATTTTTACAACCTCGGTCTCCTCCTGGGAGGGGAGAAGATTGCCCGCTGGGCGAAAGCATTCGGATTGGACTCCCGTACCCATATCGATCTGCCGCATGAAAAAAAAGGAACGGTTCCCGGGCCGCAGTGGAAGGCGAGAACTCTTCACTCAACCTGGTACAAAGGTGATACCGTAAACTACTCGATCGGCCAGGGATATTTCGAAGCGACCCCTCTTCAGGTACTCGTGGCGACCAATGTCTTCGCGACGGGAGGTTACCTGGTCCGGCCCCATTTACTCCACAAAGTGGAAGATGAAATATCCGGCGCGGACAAAAGAGAATATCTGCGGCTGAATCCCGATCACCTGGAAACGATCGTTGAAGGAATGCGGCAGGTAGTCACCGCAGAAGAAGGAACCGCGCGTCAGCTCCGGTCTCTGCATATCGGAATGTGCGGCAAAACGGGAACGGCGCAGACCAGCGGACCTAATCACGGCTGGTTTGTCGGGTTCTTCCCGTATCAACGGCCGCATTACACGATATGCGTATTCCTGGAACACGGCGAATCGAGCTATGAAGCAGTGAAAGTATCCTACAGGTTTCTCAAGATTCTCCAGGAAAAAAACCTGTTCTCTCAAAGGGAGGCACCGGCGTTATGATCTTTGCGCTCCCCCGCATTCGCTGGACCCCCCTGAAAATGCTCTGTCTGTGTCTGCTGTTTCTCAATATCGTCGGACTCCTGTCTTTGTTCAGCAGTCTGCACCAGGGCGGGGAATTCCGCGGTCATGAAGTTTTCCTGAAACAGATAAGCTGGCTGGCGATTTCATGGGGACTGCTCGTCCTTTTTTCCTTTATTAACTACCGTATTTACCACGATTTCGCCTTTATCCTTTACCTTTTGAACATCGCTTTGCTGATTACCGTAATCGTAGCCGGGAAAAAAGCGATGGGCGCACAGAGATGGCTTTCGGTCGGAGGTATCACCTTTCAACCTTCCGAACTGGCGAAAGCGGTAACCATACTTCTTTTGGCCCGCTGTTTTACCGCTGCCAAACATTCGGTATTCAGCCGCAGCTTTCTGTTTCCTCTCGGTCTTGTCGCTCTCAACGCTCTGCTCATTTTCAAACAGCCGGATTTGGGAACGGCGCTGATTCTTCTTTTGCTGTTTTTACTCATGGGGTTCGCTTCTCCTGTAAAGAAAAAATACTTCATCATCTTACTGCTGATAGGCCTGCTCAGCGTGCCGTTCGCCTGGGGCATGCTCAAGGATTATCAGCAAAAACGTCTCATCGTATTTCTTGATCCCAACGTTGACCCCTTAGGCGCCGGCTATACCATAATCCAGTCCAAGGTCGCGATCGGATCCGGCCAGTTCACCGGAAAAGGATTCCTTTCCGGAACGCAGAACCAATTTAATTTTCTCCCGGAACGCCACACAGATTTCATCTTTACGGTAGTCGCAGAGGAATGGGGCTTTCTCGGAGCGCTTCTGCTTCTGTTCGTATACTGGCTCATTCTCAGGAAGCTCCTCGAAATCGCTCACACCACCAAGGATCCATACGCGTATATGGTTGTGGCAGGAATCGCTTCTCTGTTTTTTTTACACGTATTCATCAATATCGGCATGACCTGCGGTATTCTCCCGGTCGTCGGGCTCCCGCTGTTTTTCATGAGCTACGGGGGATCCCACTTAGTGGTGAGCAGCATCCTGACCGGCATCGCGTTCAACATCTGGCGAAGGACATCCTGACCCATGGATTACAGTCAATTTCAGCATCCTCAACGGTATGTCGGGAATGAATGGAACGCGATCAGAAAATCACACACAGGTAAAATTCCCATCTGCATCGGCTACCCTCATCTTTACGAAATCGGAATGAGCAACGTGGGGCTGAGGATTATTTACGGCATGCTGAATCAATACCGGGACATCGTCTGCGAACGGGTTTTCCTCCCCGGACACGACTACGCGCATTATCTTAAAACCCAGAGGAAAAAACTTTGTTCGCTGGAGACAAAACTTCCTTTGGACCAGTTTCAGGTTATCGGCCTCAACCTGAACAGTGAATTGAACTATCCCAACGTGCTCGAATTGCTCTCTCTGGGAAACATACCTCTGTTCAGCCGGGAACGGAAGGACATCATCGTGACAGGAGGAGGAATCGCGAATCCCGAACCGCTCGCCGGCTTTATCGACGTGTTCTTCATGGGAGAATTCGAAGCCGGCGCGGAAGATTTTTTACGCACCCTCCGCGCCTCTCCCCGCAAACAGGACAGACTGCGCGCGCTGGCGGAACTCCCCGGATTCTATATTCCGCAACATTATTCTTCCGTATTCACCGGTACCGGATACCGGACGGAAAAAAAATATCCTTTCGCCCGTCTTCCCGTAGGAAAAAGAATAGTGACCGACTTAAACAGCAGTTATTATCCCCGGAAATGGCTGGTACCCCATACTTCAATCGTGCACGACCGCGCCCAGATAGAAATATCGCGCGGGTGCCCCAATCACTGCACTTTTTGCCAGGCTCGCACGGTGTACTCGCCGTATCGCGAACGATCGGCCGAAAAAGTGCTTTCACTGCTCGAAGAAATATACCGTCACAGCGGGTACGAAAATTTTTCTTTTTTGTCGCTTTCCGCGTCGGACCATTCCTCGATCGAAGAATTAATCGACCGGGCGCATTCCTTTTGCCGGACTCGGAGAATAGGACTCGCCCTGCCGTCGCTGCGGATAGGCGATGTGATCGGACGGCTTTATAAAAAACTGAGCGCGCTGAAAAAAGTTTCACTCACGGTCGCGGTCGAAGCGGCAAGCGCTCAGCTCCGTCAGCGCATGAATAAACATATCGAAATAGAATCTTTGTTCGAGGCGGTTGATGCGCTGAAATCGCTGAAGATCCGTCATGTAAAAGCCTACTTCATGTTGGGAATCCCCGGGGAAACCGACGATGATATCCGTTCCATCGGACGCCTCATCCATGAACTCAAACGCCGTGCGGGACTCCAGGTAAACGCGAGCGTGAACATCTTTATTCCCAAACCGTTTACCGGCTGGGAAGCGCTGCCGATGCCTGAAGAACGCATTCTTCAGGAAAAAAGAGAGATCCTTTTTCAGTCCTCACGAGGGAAAAAAACAAAATTGTCCGTGTCTCCGCTCAAACGGAGTCTCCGGGAAGCGATTCTTTCCCGGGGCGACCGCACTCTGGACGCGGTAATACACCGGGTCTGGCGCACAGGAGGAATTGAAGGATATCCCGGCGGGAATGCCTGGGATCACTGGGAATCCGCGCTGAGAGAAGAAAAAATCGACACGCACCGGATCCTCCACCGCTCACTGGACGCATATCCCTGGTCGTTTCTTACCCCGGAAGCACCCCGTAACCAGGACAGGTGTCATGAATAAACGGTATGCGATCCCGACTGTCCTGATCAAACGCGGCCCGATGAGATTTTTTTCTCAAATAGATCTGACCCGGGTGATAGAACGGGCGATACGGCGCAGCGAGCTTCCCGTGTACTACACGCAGGGATTTACTCCGCGGATAAAAATGAGTTTTTACGGCGCTCTCAAGGTCGGAGCGGAAGGACGGATTCCCTTAAAACTCTATTTCATCGAAAGGATCGATACCGGCGAGATCTGCGCGCGTCTCCAGCCTCAGCTTCCCGCCGGACTTACTATTCTCCCTGATTCCGGCGACACTCGCGGCTGAGGCCCCGGCGGATTTTTTCCCGGAGGGGCCCGCACCAGCCTGGGGGACGGGTCCGACACGGCTTTTTTGCGGATTTCCGCGGATGGATTTATCGGGTGAGAAAGCGCGATTTCATTCGTTTCGCGCCGAAATACTCTTTGGTGTATTTCTTCGCTACATGGGGGTCGAACTTTTTACAGGAAAAAATATTCAGATACGCTTTTTTCCAGTAATCGGAGAAATGTCCGGTGATAGAACTGGTCTCGATAAGCTGCACCAGTGAATATCCTTTCGTATATTGCGCTTTCTCGCCGAAATAGGGGAGGAGAAGTCTTCCGAATTTCTTCATTTTAATCAGTTCGCAGAGGGTATCAACATAGATTTTCAGCTTGCGTTTGGAAGTGATCACTTCAAGATCACATTCGGAAAGGTCAATGATAAGTTCATATCCGTAAATTTTTTCACTCATTGTATTTCCTCCCTTACATAATTAGGCATAACCATCGACGCGTGATGCATATCGGTATTATAATACTGCGTGCGCAGTCCGCGGCTTTTATACCGTTTCTCCAGAACGGTTTTCCTGATCGTCCTCGGATCGATCTTCTTGGAGCCGATCATACAACTGAAAAACCCCCCCACATAAGTGGGGATCGCGGTCAACTGCACGGTTACCACGGGAAACACTTTGCTTAACGTGTGATGATGTTTTTTCATGTCCTTTTTCTGCAAAAATGTCGATCCGGTCTGGCGAATCATCATCCCGCGGGAAGAAAGCACCCGGTAAATATTCTTGTAAAAGGAGGGGGTAAACAGGCTTTTGGCCACCCCCACCGGATCGGGAGAGTCGACGATCACCACGTCAAATTTATCTTGGGTGCCGGTAAGGAACCGCGCCCCGTCCTCGATCACGATTTCCGTTTTGGGATGAGAAAACGCGCCGCCGCAAATAGAGGAGAGATATTTTTCCGACAAGGAGATGACTTCCCGGTCGATTTCCACGAGTACGGCCTTTTTGACGGGATGCTTGAGCACCTCCCTCAATATCCCCCCGTCTCCGGCACCGATCAGCAACACCTTCTCAGGTCGAGGAACCGAAAGCAAAAGGGGATGGGTAAGCATCTCGTGATAAATAAATTCATCTCGTTCGGTCGTTTGAATCGCGCCGTCAAGGAGCAGCACTCTTCCGAACGAAGCGGACTGGTACACCCGAAGATCCTGATGAGGAGATTTCTTCTTATACACAAGTTCGCCCCGCAGAGCGATCCGCAGATCGTCGTACAACGTCTCTTTAAGCCACATGTTAGAAAATTCCCCGTTTTAATTCCGTGATTTGCACGTGTTCCGGATGGAATCCGTCCTTAATGATCGGAACAGCCTCGTAGGGATTCACTGTTCCGCAGACAAAAATATCCATTGCGGCATACTGATATTCCGGCCAGGTATGAATACTGATATGCGACTCCTGAAGGATGCCCACGCCGGATACCCCGCCTTCCGGGGAAAATTTGTGGAGCTCAAGAGAGAGGAGCGTTGCGTTGCAGGCTTTAACGGCGGCGGTAAGGATCTCTTTTATCGGTTCTTCTTCGGTGAGTTTTTGAGCATTCCAGAGTTCTATTATCAGGTGTGTACCCGCATAATTAACGTGCCCGTTAGTGCAACAGAACTCTTTTTTCATCCCCCTGACAAATCCTTATGGTAGTTTCGTGGCCCATAAATACAAGGTTTTTATATTATTAAAGCAAAAATTTCTTATTTTGCAAGGATTTTTTTCGATTTTTTCCTCCCCGGGCAAGAATCCGCCGGATCTTTGTTCCGGCCGCGAAAACTGCTTGTACCGGAGGTTTTTTTTTGTTACAATTGTCGATATCCCGCCCGCGTAGCTCAGTTGGTAGAGCAGGGCATTCGTAATGCTCAGGTCGGAGGTTCGACTCCTCTCGCGGGCTTGTTTCAAAATGTACTCCCTTGCAAATAGAGGCGAAACTCCGGCCCCAAAGAGAGTGTGAGGGAAAAGTATTTTCCCTCACCGCACGTACTCTTCTCTGAAAGGAAGGGAGTGACAGCCCCGAGATGAGATCGGGGCGTCAGAGAGAGAAACCGCAGGGTGCCCTTTATGAAGAGGGCCGGGAAACCGGCCCGAGGCAAGGAGGTTCGACTCCTCTCGCGGGCTTATACTATATCGATCCTTGATCCTTGATGCTCGATCCTGAAGTTTGAATTCTTCACAGGAATCAAGGATCCAGCATCAAAGGTGTGTGACATGCTTGCTCCCTACATACGCATTCTGAAACGGCGGGATTTTTTCCTGTTGTGGTTCGGTCAGATCATCTCTCAGTTCGGAGACCGGCTCACTCAAATGGCGCTGATCGGTCTCGTCTACCGTCTCGAACCCGGCTCGCCGCTGGGACTGGCAAAAATGTTGAGTCTTGCCATCATCCCGGTCTTTCTTTTTTCTCCTGCCGCCGGCGTGTACATCGATCGCTGGGATAAACGAAAAACAATGTACCTGGCCGATATACTTCGCGGGATATTCATTGTCGTCATTCCGCTGCTGCTGACGCAATGGCAGTCGGTCGCCGCCATCTACTGCCTGGTGTTTCTCTCGTTCAGCTCGGGGAGATTTTTCGTGCCGGCGAAAATGGCGATCGTGCCGTTTCTGGTGGAGAAAGAAGATCTGTTTCTCGCCAACTCGCTGATTTCGGTGACCGCGATGATCGCGGCGGTACTGGGCTTCGGGCTGGGGGGAATCATCGTGGAACGATGGGGTGTGAGTACCGCCTTTTATGTCGACGCCGTGACCTTTTTCTTTTCCGGCGCCTGTGTCTTCCTTATGTCGACGAAAGAAAAAGCAAAATTCGCCGCTTCGGATTTTCTCCATCTGGGAAAAGACGCGCTGGAACGAGTCAAGGAATCGTTTGTACAGGAGGCAAAGCAGGGAATCGCATATCTTTTCTCTTCTCCGGAAACCCGCTATGCGACGAAAATATTCTTTCTGCTGTTCGCCTCCATAGGTTCTCTGTACACGATCTTTATCGTATTCGTGCAAAACGCGCTTTCGACCGTCACCTTTGAACTCGGACTCCTCGCCGTCGGCGCCGGTGCCGGGTTGTTCCTGGGAGCGCTGGGATACGGAAGGATCGCGTCGGGCTTTTCCGTAAAAAAAGCCATCAATTATTCGCTTTTTTTCTCCAGCACGTACCTCCTTGTGTTTACGCTCACCCTGAATAAATTCCCTTCCTTCCCGCTGGCGCTGATCTCCTGCGCGCTCCTGGGAGTCCTGGTCGCGCCGATTATCATCGCCATCAACAGCCTTATTCATCACGAAAGCGCAAACGAATTCTGGGGCCGGATTTTCAGCTCTTTGGAGATCATTATCCACTTCGCGTTTCTCCTGTTTATGTTCCTCTCTTCTTACCTGGCCAATCTATTTACGCCCTTTACAATCATCGTAGGAATAAGTATAATAATGATCCTTGCGTCATTCATCCATATAACCGGCAGTAGAAATGATCCACGTACCGGAATATAAAGAACCGCAGCATTCCCGCCAGTCGGAGAGCTATCTCACCCCCAAAAAACTCTACCTGCCTCTCATCCAGCATACCGGAAAACCTTCCCGGCTCTGCGTGAGTGAAGGGAGCACCGTGGAGGAAGGGAGCGTTCTCGCCGAACGGGACGGGCTTATTTCCGCGGCCCTTCACGCTCCGAAAAACGGCAAGATCGACCGGATCACGTCGTTTCCGCATCCCTTATGCGGCCGGGCCCAGACCATCTGTATGACCTGCGCGCCCTCCGCCCGGAGTTACTCTCTCCGCTACAATGCGCTGGCGCAGTCCGGAGAAGAATTGATCGAACGCCTCCAGCACAGCGGGATCGTGGGAATGGGAGGAGCCTCTTTCCCCACGCACGTGAAAGCCGCTCCGCCGAAACCGATCACCACGCTGATCCTAAACGGCTGTGAATGCGAACCGTTTCTTTCGGCGGATTACCGGCTGATGTGGGAACGCGCCGAGGAAATCCTGAAAGGAACGGAAGTCCTCTGCCGGCTGCTGAAACCGCGAAAAGTCATCCTCGCCGTGGAATCACACACACAGCCGGTATGCGAACACATACGGTCCGTTGCCGCGAACGGATCGATACGACTGCCCGACTTTGAACTGCGTATATTGCCCAGTCGCTATCCCCAGGGCGGGGAGAAACAGCTGATCCGGGCGCTCACCGGCAGAGAGGTCCCCCCGAAAAATTTACCTCTGGACGTGGGCTGTATGGTGCAAAACGTGGCCACCTGCGTCGCGGTGTATGAAGCGGTGTACTTATCCAAACCTTTGATCGAACGCCTGGTATGCTTCTGCGGGGATGCCGTCAAAGAACCCAAAAACGTCTGGGTGAAAATAGGAACGACACTGCAGGAACTGGTGGAGGAAAAGGTCATTGAACTCGAGGACTCCCTGCGGAAAATTGTCTGCGGCGGACCGATGATGGGCACGGCTCTTGACGGACTGCACTATCCGATTCTGAAAGGAACCGGGGGCTTTTTATTTTTAAGCGAATCATTTCTCCGGGACGAAGAATCTCCCTGCATCCGCTGTGGCCGCTGTGTGGACGCCTGCCCGATGAACCTGGCCCCGCTGGAATACGTCAAGCGGATCACCCGCGGAGAATACGGCACTCTTTCGGATTATTACATTGAAGACTGCATTGAATGCGGAGCCTGCACCTACGTATGCCCGGCACGAATTCCGCTGGTACATTATATTCGTCTGGGAAAGCAACGGCTTCGCGCACAGACTCCCTTGAAAAAATGAGGAAAAACTCCGCTCACCCTCTTCGGTTATCCAGTTCCCCTCATCTGCAGGGAAAAAGGAGCACCCCCTGGCTGATGTGGCAGGTAGTGATCGCGCTGATTCCCGCGGCGGGCGCGTCACTGTTTTTTTTTCGCACGCACGCGCTCTGGCTGCTCGTTCTCTGCGTCGGCGGCGCGGCGGCCGCGGAGGCAGTCATCGTGAAGATCCGCGGGCGGAAACTCACACTCCGAGACGGCAGCGCGGTGCTCACCGGCATCCTGCTCGCGCTCGTACTGCCTCCGTTCACCACGTGGTACGCGGCTTTGCTCGGCGCGGCAGTCGCGATACTGATCGGAAAACACCTGTTCGGCGGACTGGGCGCGAATATTTTCAACCCGGCGCTGATCGGCCGCGCGTTTCTTCTGTCGGCCTATCCGGCAATGCTGACTACATTCGCGGTACCCGGCAATCTGGACGCGGTCACCAAAGCCACGCCCCTTTACCTACTTAAATCCCAGGGGATCGAAACACCGCTGCTGCCTCTGTTCACCGGAACGATCGGCGGATGTATCGGAGAAACCTCAGCGGTCTGTCTGCTGATCGGAGGCGTCTATCTGCTGGCGCGCAAAATCGTTGACTGGCGCATTCCTTTGTCTTTTTTGGGCACGGTGATTTTGATGTCCACGATTTTCTGGATACTCCGGCCCCAGTCCGGCTCTCCCGCATTTCATCTCCTGAGCGGCGGAATGCTGCTCGGAATACTTTTTATGGCTACCGATCCGGTCACGACGCCTTC
This sequence comes from Candidatus Omnitrophota bacterium, assembly GCA_014729775.1. GTDB lineage: Bacteria > Omnitrophota > Gorgyraeia > Duberdicusellales > 4484-171 > WJJJ01. The sequence continues at coordinate 61,733 of WJJJ01000011.1, forward strand.
GACAAAAACCGGACGGTATCTCTTCGGAACCTTTTGTGGTATAGTGATAATGATACTGCGTTATTTCAGCGGTTTACCCGAAGGCGTGATGTACGGAATCCTGTTCATGAACGCGTTCGTTCCGCTGATCAACCGCTACACCAAGCCGCGGCGCTTCGGAACCGGAAAAATGAGTACGGCATGAACGACACATTGAAAATCACCGGTACGCTTACGGTTACCTGTCTGCTCTGCGCGTTTTTACTGGCGTACGTGGCCGGGATCGCAAAACCAAAGATTGCAGCACACCAAACCCGTGAGCGACGCGCGGCGATTCAAACGCTCATCCCCAACGCAGAAACGATCCGTCCCTACCCGCAGCGGGAGAATCTTTTTCGGATATACGACGCTTCGGACACGCTTCTGGGGTACGCGTTTCTTGCCGAAGGCCAGGGTTACGCCGGCACGATCCGCCTGGTGGGAGCGCTGGATGCGGACCTGTCGCGCCTGCGGGGAATCAAAGTCATCGAATCCGTGGAAACCCCGGGTCTGGGATCAAAAATCACCGAAGAGGATTTCCGCGGTCAATTTGAGAATTTGAAGGTACGCCCGAAGATCGGTCTTACCAAAGGAGAAACGTCAAAGGATACGCAAGTACAGGCGATTTCAGGCGCAACCATTTCCTCAAAAGCGGTGGTATCGATCCTGAACGAAAAAATATCCCTGATCAAAGCAGTAATCGAATCGAACAGGAATCACTGAACGCGATGAACAATTTTATCCGAGGCCTATGGAATCAGCATCCGATTTTTCGCCAGTTACTGGGGATGTGCCCCACGCTGGCGGTCACCACTACAGCGGTCAACGGACTGGCCATGGGAGGAGCCGTGATCTTCGTGTTGTTCTTCTCCACGTGCGTAGTTTCGATTATTAAAAGTCTTATCCCGGCCCAGGTACGGATCGCGGTCTATACGGTGATCATCGCGACGTTCGTCACGATAGTGGATTATTTTTTTAAAGCGTACCATCCCGATATCAGCGCCGCGCTGGGACCTTATCTGCCGCTGATCATCGTCAACTGCATCATCCTCGGCAGATGCGAAGCGTTCGCGTCCAAAAACACGGTGCGCGCGTCCGTAACGGACGCCCTCGGCATGGGTGTCGGTTTTACCTGGGGATTGTTCGTACTCAGCGGTATCCGCGAATTCCTGGGACAGGGCACGCTCCTGAACCGGCAGGTATTACCAGCCGGTTTCCCGGTACTGGGCGTAATGGTGAGCGCCGCCGGAGCATTCCTCGCGCTCGGATTTCTGGTCGCGCTGATGAACCGCATTGAACAATGGAAAACTTGATCCTTATTTTTATCTCAGCCATACTGCTGAACAACATCGTCCTGTCCTATTTTCTGGGCATCTGCCCGTTTCTGGGCGTTTCCGGGAAACTGGAGTCGGCGCTGGGAATGGGAATGGCGGTGACCTTCGTCATGACCCTGGCCACCAGCATCAGCTGGCTGATCTATCACGAGATACTCCTGAGGTTTCAGATCGAATTTCTCCAGTACGTGGTATTCATATTGGTGATTGCGTCCCTGGTACAGATCGTCGAAATGTTTATCCGGAAATTCTCTCCGCCGCTGTACCAATCCCTCGGGATCTATCTGCCGCTGATCACCAGCAACTGCGCGATTTTGGGAATCGTGTTATTTATGGTCGCCAAGCATTACCGCTTTCACGAAGCGGTTACCTACGGCTTTTCCGGCGGTTTAGGTTTTTTCCTGGTACTGCTGATCATGGCCGGCATCCGGGAGGAATTGGCCTATGCTGATGTCCCGCAAGTGTTTCGGGGCGCTCCGCTGACCCTGATCACGGCCGGTCTGCTCGCGCTTATCTTTATGGGATTTCAGGGACTGCTGGGGACATAGACCGATGAACACAATTACTCTTTCAGTACTGGTCATGGGAATTACCGGCGCGGCGTTCGGGTTGCTGCTTTCCTTTCTTAATAAACGGCTCGCGGTCCGGGAAGACCCGCGGGTCAAACAGATCTTGGAAACGCTTCCCGGTTTAAACTGCGGCGCCTGCGGTTTCAGCGGCTGCCGCGCCTACGCCGAAGCGGTGGTACAGAAACCGGAAAATTTCCGCGCCTGTCTGCCCGGAGGAGAAAAAACCAACAACGGCGTCCGCCGAATCCTGGGAATACGGGCACCATCCGCCGGAAATGAAAAAAATACCACCGCGGTATGCGCCTGCGGCGCCGAATACGGAGAGAAACTCCGCAGCACGGACTACTGCGGTCCAAGGAACTGCGCTGCGGCCGCATTAATCCGCGGATACGTCGACTGTCAGTCCGGCTGTATCGGTTTCGGCGACTGCGTGGAGGTGTGCCCGGCAGACGCGCTCACCCTGCGCAACGGAAAGATCCACGTGAACCACCAGCGGTGCATCTCCTGCGGAAACTGCCTACGGACCTGTCCGCGCAATCTGTTCCGGATCGTCCCGCTCAACCACGCCGTCTGCTACGTCGGCTGTAATAACCGCGAGAGCGGACCGGACACGAGAAAAGTCTGTACTCGCGGCTGTATCGCCTGCGGATTGTGCGCCCGGGTACCTGATTCGCCGTATTCGCTCAAAGAAAATCTTTCGAATCTCAAATACGCTCCCGATTCGGCATCAGCACAGTACGCCGGAAAAGAGAAATGTCCCACGAAGTGCATCTGGACGATTTCGACGGACCAAACTTAACCACCGCATTGAGATGTTGAAAACGAAAGGAAAAATAACCGAAATGCAGACAAACCGCATCAAAATAAAATGCGAGCGCAACACGATATGTTCCTGCTGCCGCTACGCGACGTTTTGCGGTGCTACCGAAAAGGAAGAATTCTGCGTCTCGCCGAATCCCCAAGTCACCTGCGCGCCGGGCGACACCGTGGAAATAGGGATCAGCGAGCGAGCTCACGCGGCCGGCGTCTTTCTGCTCTTTGCCGCGCCGCTTATCTTATTCATAGGAACGTTATGGCTGACGCGCCGGTCTTGGCCGGCCTTGAGCTTTCTGGCGGCAACCGGATTGATGAGCGGGTATTATCTGTGCGTGCGTCACCGTCTTACTCACCACGCGGCTTATTTCCGTCCGCGGATCTTGAGACGAACCGAACAAGGAGGGCACCCGTGAAATTCGCGGTTCTGGCTTCCGGAAACGGGAGCAATTTCGAAGTACTCGCGCGTTCCGTGCGATCCGGTAGTATCCCCGCCGAGCTGGCACTCCTGCTGTCAGACAAAAAAAACGCCTATGTCCGGCAACGGGCGCGTAACCTCCAGATCCCGGAACAGTGGCTGAATCCGCAGGACTTCCCCGACCGCCGCGCCTACGACCAAGCACTGAAGGAAATTCTCACGCGGGAAGGCATAGATTTCGTGGCCCTGGCCGGCTACATGCGCATTCTTTCAGCCGAATTCGTGCGTTCCTATCCGAATAAAATTATGAATATCCATCCGGCTCTGCTGCCCTCGTTTCCAGGCACGGACTCCCTCTACCGGGCCTACCGCCACGGCTGTAAAGTCACCGGGGTAACTGTCCATTTCGTCGACGAGCAGGTCGATCACGGACCGATCATCCTTCAACAGCCGCTCTTGATCACCCCCGGCATGACCTATGAGGAGTTGGAAACGCGTGTACACGAGATCGAACATCAACTGTATCCTCACGCCGTCCGTCTTTACGCGGCGGGGAAACTTCTGGTGAAAAAGAATCATGTGGAAATCGCGGAATAAAATATTTCTGGTTTCGGCGTTCTGTCTGACCGCGTTCACGGGCGCGGCTCAGAACATCGAAGTCGACGCGCGCGTGGATTCGGCGCGCGTACGTACCGGCACGCCCTTCGCCTACCGGGTAACGGTGAAAGGTACGGTACGCAGTCCCCGCGTGCACCCGCCGGAATTCAGCTCATTCCGTGTCCTGGGAACGGCCCAAAACCAGAGCTACTCCCTGCGTCCCGGAGGGACCGCGCAACTGACCCTGCGCATCACCTACACGCTCCTCGCCCCGCAGCCGGGCTCCTACCGCATCGAACCGTTTGCGGTAGAGAACGGCGGCGGCACGGTAAAAAGCAACGCGGTGAACATACAGGTATACGGCGATCCGCTCAAGGAGAAGAAGCGGCCGCTGCCGCTCGGTTCCGGCACGGAGATCTGACGGTTAATATGATCCGGAACCCGCTGAGGAAGAGGGTTGAGAAAGTTTCGACTTCAAAGATTCAAGGCCTTCATCAATGACTGCGATCATTTCGGTGTTTCCCTGACTGCGGAATGCGTCTTTTGCCCGAAGTAATTCTCGCCGGGCTTTTTCGTACTCATCTAACCGGGAATAGGTTAACCCCAAATTATACCGGGCGGAAGGATTATCCGGATTGACCTCCAGGACCCGCTCAAACGCGTTCTTTGCCTCGCGGAATTTTCCCGTGTCAAAATAAAGGCTGCCGTAGAGAAAATGGAGCAGGGGATTTTCTTCGGTGAGCCGGTCAGCTTTGCGCAAAAGCGACAACGCCCGCCCGTAGCGGCTGCCGTTGAGCGCGAATTCGGCCAGGCCGACATAGGCCCGAGTCACCGAATCGTGTTTGATCTCATCTTCAGCGTATTCCTCGATAATCCACTCGTAATGACGGCTAGCTTCCGGATAATTTTTCACCGCCGCATACAGATAGGCCAGAGGCAGATGCGCCGCTTCGCTCTCGAATTCCAGTGCCTGCTCGTAATTGGCAACCGATTCGCGCCAGTATTCTTTCGCCTGCACCGGATCAGCCGGCAGGGCATCGCTCCATCGATGATAGAACAACTCGCCGATATATTCATAGGCGGCCGGATCCTCGATATCCTTCCTCATTTGTTCCTCGTACTTTGTCAGGCCCTGTTCGTACTCTTTTAAAAACACATGGGCCCGGCCGGCCTGCAGTAACTGATCCGATTCATCGGCAACGAGGCGAAAATGCATTTTTGCTTTTCCCGGCTGGCCCAGGGACTGCAGGACCTGGCCCAGGCTTAAATGCGCGGTGTAGTTTTGCGGATTAAGCGCCACGGCCCGCTCAAGCAGCCCCCGTGCCGGCAGGTAATCTTTCTTCCTCGCTTTCCCGGACAAACGCAGGAAAGAGCGGAACGTGCCTGAACTGTAGTGGCATATCCCCATATTGGTCATCACATCGTCGTTGTCCGGTTTGTGGATAAAGGCGCGCCGGTACCATTCTATGGCCCGTGCGTATTCCTCCCGGTAGAGCAGCACGCTTCCCAGACCGAAATTCCCGTGGAACTCACCGTTGGGAATCTTCGAGGCCTTTTCATAAAACACAAACGCCCGGTCATATTCCCGCTCCTCCAGCGCGTGAGCGGCTCGGGTCAGATAAAACTGCACCTGGTAACGCTCCAGCAGCCCAAAATCTTGTTCCCTCCGGATACGCGGGGAATTCGCCCCGGGCTGAGAGAAGCGGCGCTGTTGTTCGTGAAAGCGGTCGGCGACGATCACCTCGGTGGGGGAGAGAAACGATTCATACATGCTGAGCGTCTCTTTTACAAGCGTGACGGTATGTTCCAGGGGACGGGGGATATCTGGTCCGAATTCCTCGAGCAGGATATCAAATTCTACCCGCAGGGTGCCGGAGTCATAGCGCACCGCGATATCGTTGACCCGGTAATTTTCCTCCGTATCTTCGCCGGCGAATTCGCGGAGCATCCTCTGGTAAATGCGCAGGGCGATGAATTCCTCCATGGACACGTCGTAGGGCCGGATATGCGCTCCGGCGTCATCATTGAGCGCGTCCGGAGTCGGGAAGAAGAAGGAGATGACCTTCTCGAAGTACTGGCGGGATGTATCGATCGACAGGTAATAGCTCGACTGGATATGGCGCATTTCATCCGGGAGAAAGACCAGCATGTACCAGTCTATGCCGATCCGCTTGGTATTGGACCTTACCACGCAGTAAAAGCGCGGCCGGCGGTCGGAGCTCATGAATACCCGGGAGATCGCCGTGGAGACGTTGCGCATAGTCTCCTGGATTTCCTCCTCCCACCGGTTTTTCTCATCCAGCCGGAACTTGCCCTCTTCGGACACCATCTCCATCGGCGCGTGTATCCAAACGGTATCGCCCTCATCCCAGAGCCGCACTTCAATGCCGTACTCATCCCGGCAGATCCGCCGGATCTCCTCGGCGGCGCGTTCGCGGCGATAGGTCGGTTCGATCTCACAGGAAAAAAGGAAAGCACTGAACACAAGAAGGAGAAAAAGGAGCGGATTAAAACGATTCACGGAACGTTTTAATTTTCCCATGCGTTTTATGCAGTTCGATAATTTCGTCGTAGTTGAGCTCACCTTGATCGAACAGCTTTTTGGCCATGATATCCATGAGCTCCCGTTCGGTCACAAGGATCTCTTCGCATTTTGCCAGACATTCTTTCAAAATCTGCTGCACGTCCTTTTCAATCGTAGTTTTGATCTCCTGGCTTATATCCATCACGTGTGCACTTTGAGGATTCCCGTCATCGTATCCCAACCGGAAATTTCCCAGCAGACCGCTGGGCCCCATGCCGTACATGGCTACCATCCGGTAGGCGGTGTTCAAGGCCATGCGCATATCCGCGCTCACCCCTGTAGCGGTAATTCCATATATTACTCTTTCCGCGGCATACCCTCCCAGGGTACAAATAATACGGGCTAAGAGATCTTCCTTATTCGGCGACCGGCCTTCCTTGATCAGCGGCATCATGTAGCCGTAAAACCCGCCCCGGGCGATAATCGTGGCCTTGACCACATCATAGTGTTTGCCGACCAGTATCATGGGAATGGTGTGTCCGATCTCATGATAGGCGGTTTTCATTTTCTCTTCGTCATCACGGAAGACGTTGGTTTCCAGCCCGTAAATGACCCGATCATATCCTTTGGTCAAGTGATCAAAAGTCACCCGGGGCTCTCTGTCCCGGGCGGCCAAGAACGTCGCCTCCTTGACCATACTCACGATCTCCGCCGGTGTCATGTACACCGTCTGTTTGGCCAGCAGATCAAGATTCGCAGAGGGATCATGCGGCACCTCGCGCAGGTAATACTCAATCAGCTCACGCCGGTCCTGTAAATTGGGACGCTGAACGGTGATCTTGCGGTCAAACCGGCCCGGCCTCATGATCGCCGGATCGAGGTCACGCGCTTCCACGTTGGTCGCCGCCAGCACCACGATGTTGGTTTCCACGTTTTTGATCCCGTCCATTTCGGTGAGGAATTGGTTGATCGTCGCGTTATGCGAAATCCCGGCGCCGTATCCGCTGATCGCTGTACGATGTTTGGCGAAGCTGTCGATCTCATCGATAAAAATAATACAGCCGCCGTGCATCTCCGCCAGCAGTCGGGCTCGCTTAAAGAGATCTTTCATAGTCGCCGCGCCGGTCCCCACGAACATTCCCACGAAATCGCTCCCCGAAGCCGCCAGAAAGGGGAGTCCGGTTTCGGTAGCAATCGCCTTAGCCGTGTAGGTCTTGCCGCACCCGGGCGGGCCGAACATGATCACTCCCTTGATAATATGCCCGCCCATCCGGCGCAGGCGGGCCCGCTCTTTGAGCAACGTAATCGCCTCCGACACTTCGCGTTTGACGTCCTTCATTCCGATCACGTCATCCCAGCGCACATTCACCTTCTGAGGAAAGACCCGCTTGTGGGTCATCTGGGCAAACCCGCCGCCGTACACAAAGTAAATAAAGATAAGCGTGTGTGACAAGCCGGTCAATATCCACACAAAGAGCAGATACACGATATGGGTTTGACTGGCTAATATTCCTTTTCGCTGGAAGGAATCAATGGTGAAAAAACTGTGGAAGGCAAAGGAACCCAGGATCATGACCACCAGTAACGAGAGCGCCACGATCCCGATCAGCAGGACCGATTTCCAGTTGCTCCGTAGATAGATCCACGATTTTCCGGACATGATATCCTTTTGGGTTGGTACGGCTTATGTATGTAATACCAGAATAAAAATACCATATTTATCAAAGAAAGTCAAAACGAGAAAGAATGGTTGGAGTTCCCTCAGCGAAATGATATAATTCTTTCTATGCTGGCAAAACGAATCATTCCCTGTCTGGACGTCAACGAAGGACGGGTCGTCAAAGGCGTAAATTTCGAAAATCTCAGGGACGCCGGCGATCCGGTGAAAAACGCGGTCTTTTACCAGCAGGAACGGGCCGACGAGCTGGTGTTCCTGGATATTACCGCGAGCTGGCAGAAACGAAAGACGGTCGTGGAACTGGTCCGCCAGGTGGCTGAGGTGATCTTCATGCCGTTCACTGTCGGCGGAGGCATCCGCACCACCGAAGCGATCCGGGAACTCCTGCTCGCCGGCGCGGACAAAGTTTCCCTGAACACCGCCGCGGTGGAGCATCCGGAACTGATCACCCGGGGAGCGGAAATCTTCGGCAGTCAATGCATCGTGGTGGCAATCGACGCGAAGCAAAGGCACCACGATCCGGACCGCTGGGAAGTCTACCTGCACGGCGGACGGACCGCGACCGGAATCGACGCCGTCCAATGGGCACAAACCGCCCAGGCCCGCGGCGCGGGAGAACTTCTGCTGACCTCAATGGACTCCGACGGGATGAAACAGGGATACGAACTGACACTGACGCGGGCGGTGACGCAAGTCGTGGATATTCCGGTGATCGCCTCCGGCGGAGCAGGCGCGCCGGAGCATTTTTCCGACGTGTTCACTGAAACCGGGGCGACCGCGGCATTGGCGGCATCCATATTCCACTTCCGCGAATACCGGGTAGAAGACCTGAAACGATATTTAGCACAGAAAGGAGTGTCGGTACGGCTATGAACGAACGAAAAGGAAAAGAGCTTGTCAACGAACTGAAATTCGATTCCCGGGGGCTCATCCCGGCAATCGTGCAGGACTACAAATCCAAAGACGTACTGATGATCGCCTACATGAACAAAGAATCGGTACAGATTACCCTGGAGGAAGGCCGGACCTGTTTTTATTCCCGTTCCCGTCAGAAACTGTGGAGAAAAGGAGAAACGAGCGGGCACGTGCAAAGAGTCCGCGAGATATGGTATGACTGCGACGCCGACGCCCTGCTGGTACAGGTTGATCAGCAGGGAGCTGCCTGCCATACCGGCGAGTGGAGCTGTTTTTACCGAAAGTTAAAATAAGATGGAAATCCGTCCCGGAAAAAAAGAATTTCTGAAGCTTGCGCGGTCGAAAAATTTGATTATTTTTTCGACGAAATTTTATGCCGACTGGCTCACCCCCTTGAGCATCTACGCGCGTCTGCGGAAAACACTTCCCGGAGAGAACCTCCTGCTGGAATCGGTCGAGGGAGAAGAAAAAATTTCCCGGTTCTCGTTTTTAGCGTTTAAGCCCCTGCGCACCTTTCTCAGCCGCGGCCGGGAGATCACCGTAAAAGAAGGAACCCGCAGCCGGAAATTCATCACGGAGCAAGATCCACTCGCCGAACTCAGAGGACTGCTGGACACATACCGTGCCGGTCCGATGGAACACCTGAGATTTTTCGGCGGCTTCATCGGCTACGTCGGGTATGACACGGTACGGTTCTATGAACCAGCGGGGAATACTCCCAAACCGGATCCCCTGGGCACGCCCGACGTCTACTGTATCCTGCCGAAATATTTAGTGATCTTCGATCATCCCGCCCGTCAGGTTGAGATCCTCTCGTTTCTTCCGCTGGATTCCAGGTCCCGGCTTTCGTCCTGTTATTCCCGTGAAATCGAGTCACTGCAAAGGGTGAGCCGGACGCTGCGTACACCGGGAACACTGTACCCGCTGGAATTCCGTCAGACGTCTCTGCGCACCCGGTCGAATTTTCAAACGAAGGATTTCCTTGCCGCCGTCAGACGCGCAAAAAAACTGATTAAGGAAGGGGAGATCATTCAGGCCGTTTTATCCCAGCGGCTCACCGCCGAATTCCACGGAGATCCCTTTCTTGTGTACCGTTACCTGAGAATACTCAACCCCTCTCCCTACATGTTTTACCTTCATTTCAATGACCTGCAGGTCTGCGGTTCTTCTCCGGAAATGCTGTTGCGCTGCGAACAGGGAGAGCTCATTACCCGGCCGATCGCCGGAACCCGCAAGCGCGGAACCGACGAAACAGAGGACGCGCGCCAGGAACAATCCCTGCTCAACGATCCCAAGGAAATCGCCGAACACATTATGCTCGTGGACCTGGCCCGCAACGATCTCGGCCGCGTCGCCAAGAAAGCCAGCGTCAACTTACCGTTGTTTATGACCGTGGAGCGGTTCTCACACGTGATGCACATTGTCAGTGAAGTGCGCGCCCGGCTCAACGCTTCTCAGGAAGACATCTTCAGCGCGCTGATCAGTTGTTTCCCCGCGGGAACCGTGAGCGGCGCGCCGAAAGTACGCGCCATGCAGATCATCGATGACCTGGAACCCGAAAGACGCGGGATCTACGCCGGCTGCGTAGGCTATTTTTCGCTCACCGGCAGTCTCGACACCTGCATTATTATCCGCACCATCGTATTTGCCGGAGGAAAAGCCTATGTCCAGGCCGGCGCGGGTATCGTCAACGACTCCGTTCCCGAGCGGGAATACCAGGAAACCTTAAGCAAGGCCCGGGCACAGCTCGTGGCCCTGGAGTATGCCGCCGCCGGAAACGCAGGGAAACGCCGGAGGAAATAACTTCTGACCGAGCGAAAAAACAAATACTTGCATATTTGCGTCTTTTTGGTAAAATTTGTGCTTACGGACCGGTATTCACTCCGTCCCGCGGAGTGGACCGCAACAAAAAGGGCAAATTCGCAAAGAATAAAGGAGGCTTCTCAATGCTGAAAATTCGGCTGCAAAAACCAGGAAAATCCGTGAAGCGCAGATATCATTTCCGCATTGTGGTAATCGAGGCGGGACGGCCGCGCGATTCACGGTTCGTCGACGACGTCGGCTATTACGATCCCTCGCAGAAACGGCTCAAAATGAACCTGGATGAATACGAACAATGGCTCAAAAAAGGTGCTCAGCCAACCCAGACCGTACAGAGTTTGTACAAAAAGTATCGCAAACAAGCCGCGGCCGCCGCGCAGTAATCACCGGAGTATCCGGCGTACCACTAACCCATGAAATCAGGAGGAATATATGCCCAATAATCCCAATGCCGCGTTTTTTCAATTCGTTCCGCTTATATTCATCTTTGCGATTTTTTATTTCCTCCTCATCCGCCCTCAGAAAAAAAAGCAAAAGGAGCACCAGGAACTGGTCCAAAAGCTCGCCAAAAACGACGAAGTCGTGACCGCGGGAGGCATCCACGGTACGATCGTGAACGTGAAAGAAAAGACATTTATACTGAGAGTGGATGAGCAGAGCAAAATTCAGATCGACAAAAGCGCAGTAGCGCACGTCGTGAAAAAACGCTGATTTTCCATGATCAAACGGGGCGACTTACGCATACGACTCATCGGGATCTTCCTGCTGACGCTGTTCAGCCTGTTCTATATTTTTCCCCTCCAGCAGAACATCAATCTTGGACTGGATCTGAAGGGGGGCATGTACGTCCTGCTCAAAGCCGACACTTCCGGCATCCCCAAGGATAAAATCCCCAACGCGATGAACGGCGCGATCGCCAAGATCCGCCAGCGTATCGACGCCTACGGCGTCAAGGAGCCGGACATCCGGCCCCAGGGCAGTCAGTCCATTCTGGTACAGGTACCCGGAGTGGTCGATAAGGAAATCGTCCGCAAACTCAAAGAAGTCGGCCGGCTGGAATTTAAACTCGTCTCGCCGGACGCCGATCTCCGCGCCCAGGCGCTGGAAGGGGAGATCCCCGAAGGATACGAACTACACACCTTCCAGGAAGAACGGCTCCTGCTGCATACAGAACCTTCTCTCACCGGCGCGGATCTTGTGGAAAGTTCGATCGGATTCGGACAGTACGGACAGTCAGAAGTCCGGCTTCAGCTTACCTCCGATGGCCGGGATATATTTGCCGAGGTCACCCGGGCGCATGTCGGGAAAAGGCTGGCGATCCTGCTCGACAACAGCGTCATCAGCGCGCCGGCAATCCGGGAACCGATTCTGACCGGCGAAGCCCAAATCACCGGTGATTTCTCCCTGGATGAAGCAAAATCGCTGGTTTCCGTCCTCAATTCCGGAGCCCTGCCGGTCCCGCTGAAACTTGAAGAGGAAAGAAGCGTGGGCCCCTTGCTGGGTTCGGACTCAATCCGCCGGGGAATTTCATCGATCGTGATCGGCGCGGTACTGGTGGGAATCTTCATGTGCATCTACTATCTGCTCGGCGGAGGAATCGCCGTGGTGTGCCTGGTGCTCGATCTGCTGTTCATACTCGCCGGTCTCCGCTTATTCCGCGCCACGCTTACTCTTCCCGGGATCGCGGGAATGATCCTCACCCTGGGAATGGCTGTCGACGCCAACGTCCTTATCTTCGAACGGATCCGGGAGGAACTGTCTTTAAAGAAACCGCTGGGAGCCGCGGTGAAGAACGGATTCGACCGCGCCAAGAGAACGATTTTTGACGCAAACATCACCACTCTGATCGCCGCGTTGTTTCTCCTGCTGGTCGGCACCGGGCCGATCAAGGGATTCGCGATCACGCTTTCGCTGGGAATCTTTGCCAGTGTATTCACCGCGGTCTTCGTCGGACGCACGCTGTTCACCCTGCTGCTGAACACCGGGCTGAAGAATCTGCCGATGCTGAAACTCATCCCATCGTCCCACTTTAATTTTATCAAGGCAAAACACTTCTGTTTCGCGTGCTCGCTGCTGCTGGTGGCGTTCGGTATGTTCCGTTTTTATTCCGCCGGAAACCAGATCTACGGCGTTGATTTTCTCGGAGGACAGGTGATCGAATATCAATTGACTCCCTCACCGGAAATAGCGCAGGTGCGCGACGTGCTCTCCGGAGAAGAGTTCGCCGACGTGTCCATCCAGGAATTCCGTGACGTGGAGGGAGGCGTCATCATCCGGAGTAAAAACGACATCGCCCAGAAGACGGATGAACTCCTGCAGAAGAATTTCGACAACGCCGAACGGCTGAGCATCACCACCGTGGGGCCGGCAGTAGGCAATATCCTCAAACGGAAGGCCGTGTACGCGGTGATTCTCTCGCTCCTTGGTATTCTGGTCTACGTGGGATTCCGGTTTAAACATTTCGATTTCGCCTTCGCGTCCATCATTGCGCTGTTCCACGATGTGCTGATCAGTCTCGGATTCCTCGCGATTTTCGGATATAAGATCAATCTGCTCACCGTCACGGCTTTGCTGACGATCGCCGGGTATTCAATCAACGATACCATCGTCATCTATGACCGTATACGGGAAATCTCTCCCAAAATGCGCAAACTGCCGATGCCCGAAATCATCAACCGGGCCATCAACGCCACGGTTTCCCGCACTCTTATCACTTCACTCACCACCTTAATGGTCGTGGGGATCATCTTCGTGCTGGGCGGAGAGGCGCTCCGGGGATTTTCGTTTACCCTGATGGTTGGCATTCTCGCCGGAACGTATTCATCGATTTACATCGCGTCGCCGCTGGTACTGCTGTTCCGCAAACCTCACCACAAAGTATACTGACGGTCCGCACCCCCGCGCTTGAGATTGAGCCGGACAATAATAGCGTATATTAAAAGCGATGAACACCCAATTCGCCACTCTCAAAATATACGTACAGAAACAAATCGCGCTGGAATCGGTAATCGAAGAGCTGACCCGGATGCGCTATCACCGGGTCGACGAGACCGCGGAAGAAGGCGATTTCTCGGTGAGGGGAGACACGCTGGAAGTGTATCCGGTGAATTTCAGTTTTCCTCTCCGTATCGAATGGGAATTCGACACGATCTCGAAAATCTACAGTTTCGATAAACAGGCGCGGAAAAAAATCCTCGAATACGATTTTCTCATTCTCATTCCTTTCCAGAGAAAATCCCGCAAATACACGAACGAAGATCTCCCGCTGGAAGCCGTACTCCGGATACAGAAAGGGGATTATGTCGTCCACACCAAATACGGAATCGGCAGGTTCCGGGGGATAAAAAAGCTCAAGGTACGGGAAAGCGAAGCGTATTATTTTGAGATCGAATACCGGAATAAAGACAAAATATACGTATCGAAGGAAGACGCCCACCTTATTCAGAAATACGTGAGCTTTACCCTGAAAACGCCCAAACTGAGCCGCTTGGATACCAGGGAATGGATCAGGACCAAAGAACGCGTTACTCAGGGGATCAAATATTACGCGATGTCAATGCTTCGGCTGGAAGCCTCGCGCAAACTTATCGGAGGACATCCATTCAGTCCGGATACCGAATGGCAGAGAAAATTCGAAGCAGGGTTCCGCTACGAGGAGACCGAAGACCAGAAAAAAGCCATGCGGGAGACCAAAGAAGATATGGAATCGACAAAGTGCATGGACAGGATTATCTGCGGAGACGTAGGCTACGGCAAAACCGAAATCGCCATCCGCGCCGCGTTTAAAGCGGTCATGGACAATATGCAGGTGGCAATACTGGTTCCCACCACGATACTCGCCTACCAGCATTACACCACGCTGAGGAACCGCGCCCGCGATTTCCCGGTCAGAACGGAAATGCTCTCCCGGTTCCGTACTCCGGCACAGCAGCGGAAGATCATCCGGCAGCTGAAGGACGGAAAAATTGACATTATTGTGGGCACTCACCGCCTTCTTTCCGGGGAGATTGATTTCCGCAGTCTGGGACTGCTCGTCATCGACGAGGAACAGCGCTTCGGCGTGGAGCACAAAGAAAAGCTCAAAAAAATGAAAGCTGGCATCGACGTACTCTCATTATCGGCAACCCCGATCCCGCGCACGCTCTACATGAGCATGATCGGAATGAAAGGGATCTCCTTGATCCGCACCCCGCCGCCGAACCGGCTGGCAATTAAAACGAAAATCATCGAATTCTCTGCCCCGCGGCTGAAGCAGATTATCGCCAACGAAGTAAAAAGGGGCGGGCAGGTCTTTTTTATCCATAACCGCATTCATTCCATTCGAAAAATAGAAAAAATACTCCGGCGGGAACTCAAAGAGAAGATCCGGGTCGGGGTCGTGCACGGCAGGCTGCCTACTCACACCATGGAAGAAGTCATGCTCTCGTTTATCGAAAAGGACATCGACGTGCTTCTTTCCACGGCGATCGTGGAATCGGGGATCGACATCCCGTCGGCAAACACGATCCTCATTAACGACGCCCACCTGTTCGGACTGGCCGATATCCACCAGCTCCGCGGCCGGGTGGGGAGAATGCACCGGCAGGCGTTCGCGTATCTGATCGTTCCCGGGAGGGAGAATATCTCCAGCGAGGCACGCAAACGTCTGAAAATGATCGAAGAATACTCCCACCTCGGTGCGGGATTCGAAGTGGCAATGAGCGATCTGGAACTGCGCGGCGCCGGGAATATTCTGGGAAAGGAACAGCACGGATTCGTGTGGATGGTAGGCTTTGATTTGTATTGCCGCCTGCTGAAAAAAGAGATAGAATACCTGAAAGACGCATTTAAGATGGAGGTTGGATAGCACAATGAAACGCGGACATCCTTACTGGAAAGACTGGCACCGGGTGAGGCCACTCATGCTCGTTACGGCAATGATTCTCTTCGGCGCGCTCGCGGTCCAGGCAAGACCGCTGGGCCGAGTCGTCGCCCGCATTAACGAGGAAATTATCACTTCCAAAGATCTTTACGATTATTGCATGCTGCTGAATTACCAGCAGGGAAAGAGACCGGACGAGGCGCAATGCGGCAGTTCCGCGCACCTCGAGGAGGTGATGGAGAAACTGATTGAAGACAAACTCATTCTGCACCGCGCAAAACAGGAAAATTTCCGCATACCCGACTACGCGGTGGAAGAGAAGATCGACGAGATCATCTCCTCCTATGAATCCCGGGCGGCATTCGAGCGTTCTCTGGTGGAGAAAGGACTCACGATCACCTTGCTCAAGAAAAAAATCCGGGACCAGTTTCTCGTCCGCCGCGCGCTCGGCAAATACGTGGAAAGCCGGGTATCCGTTGCGCCTCAGGAAATAAGCCGGTTCTACCAGCGGTACTCTTCCCGGTTCGATTCCCCGGAAACCTACGTGTTTTGGATCGCCAAGTCCGACCGGCGCTCCTTCCTGGAACGGATCGCCGAAGAGTTCGCCGACCGCGGGGCAGAAACCGCAAAGAATACCTATCAGGAAACGCTGATAAAAATAGAATCTTCCCGGGACGAGCTTCGTAACGACATCTATGAAGTCATCGCGGAAATGGACCCGGGAGGATACCGCATCAAAAATATCGACGGCCAGCTCCACTTTGTCTATCTGGAAAAGATTATACCCGCGAAATCGCTTTCGCTGGATCAGGTAAAAGAAGACATCTATTCGTTCCTTTATGAGCAGGAATTCGCGGAGCAGTTCCAGGAATGGGTGACTACGTTAAAAGAAAACGCCGTCATTGTCGTCTACTGACATGAACCTCTATATCACTTCAGGAGATCCCGCGGGCTGCGGTCCGGCAATCACGCTTTCGGCCCTGCAGACACTCACGCTCCCGGCGGACCTGGACATCACGCTGATCGGTGAGCGGGAAATATACCGGCGCAATCCCGGATTCGACTCCATCGCCGGACGGGTACGCCTCCTGGATACTGCCACTTCCGGAATAGGCCGGATACGCTTCGGAACCGTTTCTTCGATCACCGGCCGTTCGGCACTGCGCGGACTGGAAACGGCCTGCGAACTGCTCAAAAAAAAACCGGGAAGATTGGTGACAGCCCCCCTGTCGAAAGAAGCGGTCCAGCAGGTATCTCCCGGATTCCGCGGGCATACCGAATACCTTGCCGGACAATTTTCCGCCGCACGGTACGCAATGCTCATGAAATCACCTGCCTTTTCCACGGTCCTGTTTACCCGCCACATCCCCGCCCGTCTGGTACCGCAACGGATTCAACCGGGGCCGGTAAGAGAAACGCTGGAACTGATCCACCGTTTTTTTCTCGCCCAGGACGGGATTGAAACGCCGCGCATCGGGATCGCGGCACTGAACCCCCATGCCGGAATCGACACCTATCTCGGAAAAGAGGAAAGAGTGATTATGGAAGCGGTGAGCGGTCTCCCTTTTCAGGTCGAAGGACCCTATCCTGCAGATACGATATTCATGCACCGGGACCGCTATGACTGTATTCTCGCGATGTATCACGATCAGGGAATGATCCCCTTCAAACTGCTCGCCTTCCGGGAGGGCGTCAACATGACCATCGGCCTGCCCTTTATCCGCACTTCACCGGCCCACGGGGTAGCGCTGGACCTGATGCGTAATGGCATAGATCCTGATCCGGCATCGATGAAAGCAGCGATTCACTGCGCGTTGTCTGCGAACCCGATAGTCAAATGAAAAAATCCGGGGCATTCAGCCAGATCTTTCTCCACAGCCGTGCCTACCGCAACAAAATGATCGGCGTGCTCGCCGACGAAATCGACTCGGATACCGCCTGTGAGATCGGTACGGGAAAAGGAGCCCTCACCGTTTCCCTTCTTTCCCTGGTGCGGCACCTGTACTGCGTGGAGATAGACGCCGAATTGATCGCATACCTGAAGCGCGCGCTATGCGCTCACAAAAATAACGTGACCTTCATCCAGGCCGATATCCGGAAATTCCCCCTCGCGCGGATCGGACGGAGGATACCGCTTATCAGCAACGTACCTTATCAGATCAGCTCCGACTTCATCCGGTATCTCATCGACAACCGGCGCTGGATCACGAAGGGTTTTTTTCTTTTACAAAAAGAATTCGCCGGAAAACTCACGGCCCGGCCGGGAAAGCCCGGTTATGGATTCCTGACCTGCGCGCTGCGTCTCTATGCCGACACGCGGCTACGCTTTCCCGTACCGGCCGGAGCGTTCCGCCCCAGGCCGAAAGTCGATTCCCTGTTTCTCACCGTGGAATTCCTCCGCAGGCCCCGCTGGCCGGTCAAAAACCAAAAGGAATTTCTTTCTTTGCTGCAGACCGCGTTTCGCACGCGCCGCAAACAGATACAGAGCATTTTTCCGGAGGTCAAACGAATTCCGGACTTTGAATCCCGCACCGGGATCAGTCCCGACGCCCGGCCCGCCACCATTTCTCTTGAAAAATATGTACGCCTCGCGCGCATACTAAAAAAAGAGGAACGCCTCAGGTAGCGCGTTTTCCGTATTCCAGTTTCGTCCCTGATGAACCGGCGCGTTGTGATTCTTATGAAAAATGGTATAATGCTCCGATATGAAAAAACGGATTTACTATCACGACACAGACTGCGAAGGAGTAGTCTATTACGCGAACTATCTGAAGTACTTTGAAGAAGCCCGCACCGAACATCTTGACGGGTGCGGAGTGACCCTCCGGACGCTTCACGATTCGCGGATCCTGTTCGCCGTAAAAGAAACGAGCGTCCGGTATTACGCTCCGGCCCGCTAC
>WJJJ01000012.1 GCA_014729775.1 Candidatus Omnitrophota bacterium
GACGGGACGGAGGGAAAGGCTGCGGGATTCAAGGTGAGCATTGAGCTGTTTGATCGTCTCTACCCCGTTCATGCCGGGCATGCGGATATCGGCAATGATCAGGTCGAATTCCTCCTCCTCAGCCATGACTAGAGCGTCTTCACCCCGCTTGGCAACAAAGACCGTATATCCGTTTTTCTGCAGAAGTCTGGCCAGGGACCGGACGATCAATTCTTCATCGTCAATAATGAGAATTTTTTTCGACATTCCCACCCCCTTTTGAATAGCCTTATTATACCGCGAAAAAGGTCAAATTTACAAGGGCAAAGCCCCCCTTCGCCGGAACTCCCCATTTGTCCACCCCGGGAGTGGACAAATATACTGCGCCCCATTAATAAGAAGGCGCGCTTAAGTGAGAATCGGCTCTATAAAAAAGGGGTGATTTTATTGACCTTGCCCAACTTCGTAGGTTGGACAAAAGGGATATTGAGTTGGACAGGGATATCGATTCGCCAAAACCGGCATAAAGTGATATACTAAAGAGGCTTCGGGAGATACTCCCCGCCGTCGAGAAAATCACTCAAAACAGAAAGGGCACAGTACGCAGTGAAATATGACCGGATAGAAACACTCGGACACAGTACAATCCAACACGGCAAGCTCAACGACCGCGTCTACCTGATGAAACTGGGCCCGGAGGACATGCCGCAGATCCTGGACCGCATTGAAGCGCTCGCGCAAAAAGAGGGGTACGCCAAGGTCTTCGCCAAAGTGCCGGCCCGGCACCTGACCGCATTCAGGCAATATGAATATTCCCAGGAAGCATCCATCCCCGGCTATTACCTTGACAACGACGACTGCCTGATGCTGGCAAAGTATTACACCCGACAGCGCTCCGCCCAACGGAACAAAGAAAAAAGAAGACGTGTCTTAGAAGCCAGCCGGGAGAAAACCCCGGCACCCGCAAAGCTGGATACCGACACCTACACCCTGCGGCAGCTTGAACCATCAGACGCCGGCATACTCGCGGATCTCTACCGGACGGTTTTCGATTCTTACCCGTTCGCGATCGATGATCCCGAATACATCAGGAAAACCATGAAAACACACATCACCTATTACGGAATTTTTACCGCGGGAAAATTGGTCACCGCCTCCTCGGCGGAGAAAGACCTCCAAAACCGAACGGTGGAGATGACCGATTTCGCAACCTACCCCGAATACCGCCGGCGCGGTCTGGCTTCCGCCCTGCTGGCGCACATGGAACAGGAAGAACTGCGTAAAGACGCACGGATCGCCTATACCATCGCCAGAGCGGCATCATTCGGAATGAACATCACGTTTGCCAAATTAGGCTACACCTACGGCGGCACACTGTACAACAACACCTGCATCGGCGGGGCAATTGAAAGCATGAACGTGTGGTATAAGAAACTATCCGGATAGGGCTTTTTTCGCACGATCACCGCATCCCACCCGCGCATACACTCAAAATGATTCAGGCCCGGGCCATAAAAGAAATCCTCCGGGACATCTCCCGGAGGATTTCTTAGTCACTCCATCACAATTTACCGACTTATTCAGTAGCTTAATTTCGCCGACTGCTTGTTTTTAGTCTTGTCTTCCTGGAGCGTAATAATGGTGTCGGCAACCAGCTCCTGATCTTGGAACAGACCCGCGTCAAGGTCACCGGATACCTGCACCCGGTCGCCCGTTTCTATTTTCTGAAAACCTTTGTCGTCCATCGGATTGTACACCATTTGCGAGGTATCCACCTGCACTTTCTTTCTTCCGGTGTCCAGCGTAAATTCACGTCCGCTGACGCTGGTCACCTTGCCGGTCAGTTGCAGATCCGCGTCCACGAATACCGTCGCCGGATATGGCGCGATGTAACTTTCCTCATCCGCACTGCTCGCGTAAAAGTACGTATTCAGATCATCGACGTACACACTTGAGGCTTCAATCGAAGTGGTTTCATACAGGTCATCATCCACCCGGCCGTACACCGTAACTTCGTCACCGGGTAAAATCCCGTAGGCGTCGCCGTACCAATCCCAGTCATCCATCTCTACGGTCACCAGGCCGTTCCCGTAATCCAGCTCAAAACTGGCAGCCCCCGCTGTCACGACTTCCCCGTTTAAAGTAATCCAGCTGTCATCTGCCGCCAGATACGGACTCCGCGCGGCAGCCGAACCACTGAGCGCGAGCGCACAGATAAGGCACATTACCACTGCAAACTTTCTCATCATACCCTCCTTTTTTCTTCTGTCCCTCACGGGACATCTCCCACTTTTATTTACCATTCACCTTATTTCTTGCCGGATGAATATTGCGCGATACGGTTGTACAGCCAGGCAAATATGGCGCCGCTGATCAACCCGTCGACAAATCCCCAGAACAGACCGATAAAGCTTCCCGCCGCGCTGATACTGTACCCCCGGTACCCGAGCCCCAGCAGGGTCGGCTCTCCGGTCGCGCCTTCAAACAGCATAACCCACCAGGTAAAAATCAATACTCCTATCCCCCACAGGATTCCGCAGGTCAGCGCAAATGCTTTTACGTTCAGCTTCATCTCTCCTCCTTTTCCTTCCTTATTTTCTTACTTTCCCTCGTCAAGTTTATTGTAAACGACAACTAATTTCGTCCAATGGGATAATTCCGGAATATCTTGACTTTTTTCCGGAAAAAACTCAGGGCTATGTACGGGAATAACGGGGAAACCAAGCGGCAAGTTATGGAAATATTCGCCGAAGAAACTGCTCTATCATCTCCCAGTACGTGACCAGGAAAAAGAAAAACAGCCCGGCAAGCAGCGGTACGGCAATCGTCCAGAGGATCTTCGCCCGTCTGGAAAATTTGCGGTTCTGCCATAACAAGGGGAGAGCGCTGAAACCCGTAGTGAGCAGAAGTGTCACCGTGTACCACCGCGAATCGGTATCGACCACGCTTCTTTTGCCCCGGGCTAAAGAATACGTTTCCAGACCGGCCGGCAGAAAAGTGAACAGATAGATATTGACCATGATCAGTTTCATCAGGTAAGAGTCTGAGAAAATCACGGTAAGTATGATCCCGGTATCGATCACCCATAGCCCGAGAGCTTTCCTGATCCTGCCCAAATACAGATGGGCACAGCCGGGAACAACCGCCAAGAGCAGTACGATATAATGATTTTTCTTGTGCGATACTTCCGAACTACTCATTGGCGCGCTCCGCGTGATTATTCTTCGCCCCGGACCCGGATACCTTGCGCATCCACTAATTTCAAAAACTCATCGATACCCAGCGGCCGCGACATCGGATACCGCGCGCCGATCTTCTTCCGAAGGTCTTTATGATATTTGATATACGAACCCAGATCATGGGGAAACTTCTCTTCGTCCACACCGATAAATTCCCCGCGCCGCCGGGCGCGACGCAGCAGGGTCTTCCACTCCTCGATCGAAACCGAACCGATGCCCCTGACCGCGTTGGACATCAGCATCAGATATATTTCATCAAAACTCTCAACACCCTCCATATATCGTTGAACGGATTGAAAAGACGCGGAAGTATTAAACGGCATCCAATACGGAATGGATCCGGTTTTTGCCGCCCACCAGGGTTCGATAAGGGCGAAACATTCAACCAGCAGCCGGCGGGAATCTATCCCGTTTTTTTGATACCAATGACGGGTAAGCTCCGCCGCAGGGGCGCTTAACTCCTCGGGATGCCGGTAGACGATGCGCCTGAGCTTAAACTCACGCTCGGACGCGTAGCGCCGGAGATCATCCGTAAGCTCATCATCATATCCCCACTCGGCTTCGGGCATTTCCTGTAATGAATCGGGCAATTCCCATCGGGTCCGTGACGCGCCTTCATTCCGGAGGAATTCGCGTATCCGCTCACTGCCTTCGGCATATTCTTTTCCGTCCACCGCGCCCAACCCGCCGGTTTGAAAGGAATGCCCCTCTCCGATACGCGCCGCCGGCCAGCGCAGCTGACAGTCCGAAATAAAAATCGTCCCACCCGGCATGAGTATCTGCTCCAGATACTTCTCAAGATACCGGCCCAGGCGTACCCGTTTCGCCCGAAAATATCCCATATTCGCCACCATCACCCGGTCCTGTACCGGATCATGCATCTGATACATCTTTATATAGGGAATTTTTTCCCGCACGATACGCGCGGCTTGCCTACCCCATTCGGCATCCTGGATAAGCTCGTCCGGATCCATCTTTCGGGATACCGCTAACAGCACCGTTTGCGGAATCCAGGGAATATCGAGCATGGCGCAGAGGTGTATCAACGCCCCGTTCGATGAGCCGATCACCACAGCCGGGTATTTTCGCGCGGGATAACGATCACTCACCCAGCTGCTGATATATTCGTCATCGATCCGGCGCAGATGTTTCACACTCAAGCTCTCCTGCACCCCGCTGATCAGATAAATTGACTCACGCAAAGCTTCAGGAGTGACATTTAAGAAATCACCGAGCATTTTCGGCAGTTTCGGGGGAAGCCCTACGCCGTCTTCGCTTCCGGAGAGAAAATTGGCCAGAGAAAACAGCATTGCCGATGAAGAATCGAAATCGGGGATGAATTGAATCCGGCTTTTTTCTTGGCGGGTCATACTCGTATCGTATGTTCAGGATATTGAAAATACTTTTTTACCGCAACGTACTCACTTGGTTACGTGTATTATCTCTTTTCTCTGGCCGTCGGCAACCGCCGAACGCCCCCTAATATTGACTTTTTTCCGCTCATTTCCGACTCATCACGTTCCCCTTCCGCAGAGCGGCATCTCTGGTTCCTCTTCCTGCCCCTGTTAGACCCTGATATTCAAAAGCGGTAGAGCCAACCGCTTGCGAAAGGTCTCCCCCTTGAGCAATTCCTGTTTCCGCCAGGCAGTACGGCTGCGGGGATGACTCCCTTTATTATTAAGGGAATGAGACGAGGCCACATGAAGCGCATGCTTACCGTAAAGCGAATTAATGGTATCGGTCACTTCACTCAGTTTACGGAAGTTCTCTACTCTGGCACGGTCTTCAAACAGCGTAAGGTTGCGGCTGCCCTCGGGCCGGATATCGGAAAGCACCACGCCGGTCGCCCGGTAGAGAACGCAGGCATCATAAATATCCTCAAACAACTCCGCGCAGACCGACGTGAAATCGAGCGTTGCCGAGCTGTGCCGGTCTAACGAGATCTCCAGCCCGGAGAGTGTGAAGTCCTGCCGTTTCAGATAGATCGCCAGGGTCTTAGCCATTAATGTGTGTCGGCGCAGTTTGATGAACGCCGATTCAAGGTTACGGATCAATTGGGCTTTGAGAAACTCCTTCTCGCGCGACGGCGGCATAAAGGTCTTTGACTTGCTAATCGTCAAATACTTCTCTTTCTTCTGGGTACTCACTCGATAGATCGGCTCGCCCCGCAATTCGTGCCATAACTCCCAGCCGATCTTGCCCAGGACTTTTTTAGCGAACCACTCCGGTTTCCGTATATAGTCCAATACTGAACAGACATGATGCTTATTCAGCAGGGCGATGGTATTGGGCCCGAATCCGCATACCCGGGATAAGGGAACTTCCCCCAGAACCCGATGGAGCGCGTAACCGGGCAGGGCGAAAAAACCGTCGGGCTTGTGCTGCTTGGAGCAGATCTTGGACAGGATCTTGGACAAACTCAAGCCTACGGACACGGTGATCCCTAAATCTTCCTGGATCTTCTGCTTCATCGCGCCGGCCATGTCCGCGTATGAGATCCGGTAGACCCGGCGCAGACCCGTCAGGTCGCAGAACGCCTCATCGATAGAGTATTCCTCCACCTGAGGGGTGAAGGTACGCATGAGCGCGAACAACCGGTTGGAAAAAATACTGTAGAGCTCATAATCGCTGGGCACGACGATCAGCTGCGGACAGATCTTTTTCGCCTGTCCCAGCGGCATCCCCCGCGCAACGCCAAGCGCTTTGGCGCGGTAGCAGGGACAGGATACAATACCCCGTTCCTGGCCCGTCGCCAACGGACGTTTTTTGAGCGCGGGATTACGGGACTGCTCACAGGAAGTGAAAAACGCGTCACAGTCGATATGCACGATCGCGCGCGGGTAGGAACGCAAGGTGATGAACTCGTCTGGATTATTTGTATTTGCGGACATTGGCAATGACGACCCCGCCGATGATCAACTCCTGCCGCGGACTGATCGGCGCATACTTTTTATTCGCGGCACGAAGGCGCACTTTCCCGTGACGTTGCTCAAAATACTTCAGGGTCCATTCCGTATCCACACAGGCCACCACGATATCGCCGTGTTTGGGCGAGAGGTTCTTCTGTACCAGGATCAGATCCCCGGGCATGATGCCGGCGCCGGTCATGGAATCGCCTTCGACTTTTAACAAGAAGGTCGAAGCGGGATGGGTGATCAGGTACTCATCCAGGCTCATTAAGTCCACGGTCTCCTCTTCCGCCGGGCTGGGAAATCCGGCCTGCACACACCCCAACAGCCGGACAGGCTTCTGCAGACGGGAGGAAATGATCCTGCCGGTATGGTCCTTCTGCAGGAATCCTTTGCTTACCAGCGCGGAGAGGATCTTAAAGACAGAGTTTTTTGACTTAAACCCCCAAACCGACAGCAGTTCGGAATAAGACGGCATCCGTTTCGCGTTCCGGTAAAACGCCTGGACCGTGTCGGCATAGTGTTGCAGTTTTTCTCTGTCCATCACACACACTATCATAGTGAACGAACGTTCACCTGTCAAGAAAAAAGACCGCGCAGGGCCTGGTTGTGCCCAGCGCCTCCCCGTTAACCTCTGAGGTTAACGGGACGGGAATGAGATTTGATTTTATTGACCTGCGTTAACTTCGTAGGTTAACAGGATGGGGTGGACGGAAAGACGAACGGGAAAATTTCCGAAAAATGTCCACCCCCCGGGGTGGATAAATGGGGCGCAGCCGGCGCGGCAGGAGCTCGCGTCTCTCTACTCCCCTTCCACCCCAAGGATCTTCCGCACTTTTTCGACCGGTATGGGAGGAGAAAACCGGCCTTTCCGGCCGTTCTGTCCAGGGCTGTACCACATCGCATTGAGGATGGCCTCTTCTGTAGCTTCAATAACCGCCTCGTAGAGAGGATTGATGAATTTATCGTTCAGACAGGTGAGCCGCAGTCGGCGAGACTGGGTTTTCTCGCGCCGGGAAAGCTGATTCCCGGTACTAAACGCGATCACAATCTCACCGCTGGTTGAGGCGGCATGCGAACCCACCCGGCCTAACCCCAGAGCGGCTCGTTTTGCCAAGCGATTCAATTGGGCGGTGAGAAGCGGCGCATCGGTCGCCACTATCACAATTACCGAACCATACGGATTCTTACGACGGTTTTCATAGGGATAGAGACTGTCCAGCTCGCGCCCTACTACCCGTCCCTCAATAGTAAGATTACGCATATTCCCGAAGTTGGACTGCACCAGTACGCCAACGGTATAGGAGTTCTCTTCTTTTGGCGCAGTCCGGATGATCCGCGAACTGCTGCCGATACCACCGGCAAAATCAAACGTGATCATCCCGGCACCACCCCCCACGCTTCCCTGAGGAACTGGTCCTCCCTTCGCGGTTTTTATCGCCTCCATGGCATCGTCCGGCGTATTCCGGTAAATACGAACGTCATTCAGAAACGCATCATTCGTTTCCCCTACTAAGGGAATCGTTACCTCAACCTTACGCCCTAGTTCGGGGTAGGTTCGCACCAGGTGCTGAATAATCCCGTCATGCACCCTGCCCACGCTCATTGTATTCGTCAACAGAATGGGTGTTTCTATCCAGCCCCATTCCTGCGCTTGGGTGATACCTGCCATTTCCCCTATCCCGTTGAGCACAAACGCTCCGGCAGCCATATGTTTATTGAAAAGGGTTTTAGGGCGGGGACATACCGCGGTGATCCCCGTCCGCACACAGGTTTTCTCTTTTTTGCTTCCCGGCACCGGCACCTCATCCTGCACATGGGTCACATGGCCTACGCTGATTCCCTCTACATCAGTAATGGCATTGAACAGACCGGTAGGGAATCGTCCCACCTTCACGCCCGATTCCCGCGCGGAGACTCGCGGTTCGTTCTGCTTTACGGCCGCGGCGGAAACCGTGTGTGTACGGGGCACAATCCCGTAGCGTTTCATCGCCGACCGGATGATAAGACCAAATATGTCTTCATACGCGACCCCGCGCGCCTGCGCCGCGGCAGCCAGCGAACCGTCTCCTAAAAGGCGCGGTATGGTGTTGATCTCCAGAAAATAGGGATTGGCTCCTTCATCGAGACGGATATCGATACGGCCCATATCACGGCAGGTCAGCAGCTTATCGACCCGGGAGGCCATCGCCAAAATATCACAACGTTCATCGGCAGTAAGTTCGGCCGGGCACACGTGGTCCACCTGGTCGGTTTTCCCGCTCCCGGAGAGTTTCTGATCGAAATTGAAAATATTGTATTTGCCGTCTGTCTTGAATTTATGTTCCACGATCTCCAGGAAACGTCCGGGGAAAAGTTCCAGAAGGGGAACGGTGAATTCCCGCCCGATTACCAATTGTTCCACATTCAGTCCCTGGGGAAATTGTTCAAGCAGGCGGTTGATCACCTCACCGGCATCTTCCCGACGATCTATGACCGAATCTTCCCCTATTCCCTTACTGCTCCCCTCATAGTTGGGCTTGACCAATACCGGAAAAGGCATGTCTTCCCTTAATTCCCGATGCCCGGGGGTAATCAAACACCCTTTAGGGACACGAACCCCCACCTTCTCAAGCATTGATTCAGTCAGCCGTTTGTCAAGACAAACGTACAGCAAAGAAGCCTGACCGCCGGTATAGGGAATATTGAGTTTTTGGAAAATCGCGGCGAATTGTGCCTCGCGGCCGGCACCCTGCATGCCTTCGCTGATATTAAATATTAACTCGGGCCGGGTCTCGATGAGCTTATCGACAAAGACGGACGGGGGATCGGACACTTCAAAAGGAATTACCCGATAGCCGTGGGATTCAATGGCCCTTTTGATGGTCTCCATCTCATCCCGGGTGAGAAATTCCGCCTCAGCCGCATCATCGCTGCGGCGTTCATTATAGGTGAGCGTAATGCGCAGTTTGGTATTACTCTCCATATTTTTTACTATAACATACCCAATTTTTTAATGCAAAACAATCCGGTTGGGCGTTTTTTCATTTCGCCGCAGCAAAACGCAGCCCTCCCCGTCAACCTCTGTGGTGAACGGGAATGAGATTTGATTTTATTGACCTGCGTTAACTTCGTAGGTTAACAGGGTGGGCACTTTATCCTTGCGCTGATGTAAAACCAGTGATACATTTTTTATATGTCCGCTGACTCACTTATCTCACTCAATGAAGAAATCCGCGCCTGTCGTAAGTGCCCGCTGGGTTCAACCCGCGCCAACGCCGTCCCCGGAGAAGGAAACAAAAGTGCGCGCGTAATGTTCGTGGGGGAAGCGCCGGGCGCAACGGAAGATACACAAGGCGTTCCCTTTTGCGGAAAAGCCGGCGGGGTACTCGATGACCTCCTCGCCGTAAGCGGGTTGAAACGAACCGACGTTTTCATCGCAAACATCCTCAAATGCCGGCCCCCCGGAAACCGTAATCCCAACCAGGATGAGATCGTAACGTGTACCCCCTACCTTGACCGGCAAATAGATATCATACGGCCAAGCGTACTTTGTTGTCTGGGAAACTTTGCGTGCGGCTACCTATTAAGAAAGTTTGGATTAGCGGCGAAAGTACAAGGTATCACAAAGATCCACGGTAACATCTTTATCGCCGATGCCGCTTATGGGAAAGTCAAGATCATCCCTCTGTTTCATCCTGCCGTCGTCACCTACGACCAGACGAAACTTCCGATCTTAAAGAAAGATTTCCTGCAGTTAAAATACGTACCGAAGGACTAGCGGTCAGCGCAAAGGGAAAATTTATAGCCTCAAGAAGCAAAGATACTCAATGCTTGATCCTTGGTGGGAAGAAGATATCAAAAGAATCAGGTATCCAGTATCAACTCACCCGCATCTGAGGTCTTTTTATCCTTGATATCGGCGTGGTACTCCTGCAGAGACTTTAACGTTTTCATCGTACTCATCCGTGCGACATGGATACCTTTCGCCGCCGCTAAAGCCGCGCGAGTAGTCGTAATATAAGGTATCTTGTGTTTGATCGCGCCTTTACGGATATATGAATCATCGTACTGCGACTTTTTCCCGCTAGGCGTGTTGATAACCAGCTGGATCTCGCCGTTCGTGATCGCATCGAGGATATGGGGCCGGCCTTCATGGATCTTTTTTATAACAGCACAGGAAACGCCGTTTTCGGCAAGAAACCGTTGTGTCCCGGCGGTCGCAAGCACGCTAAACCCCATCTCCGCAAAGATCTTCGCCGGCTCAAGCACGGCCTGTTTCTCGTTATCTGCGACCGTGATCAATACGGTACCTTCCAGCGGTAACGGGACCTGGGTGCCGACCTGCGCTTTGAAAAACGCAAGGCCCGGCGAGTCGGCGATCCCTAACACCTCTCCCGTCGAACGCATCTCCGGGCCAAGCAAGGGGTCGACTTCCGGGAAGAAGTAAAAGGGAAATACCGCTTCTTTCACGCCGAAATGCTGAAACACTTTTGGAGAAAGGCCTAAATCGCGCAGTTTCTTTCCCATCATCACTTCCGTAGCCAGCTTTGCCATCGGAATGCCGCAGACCTTCGAGACCAGCGGTACGGTACGGGAAGCGCGCGGGTTCGCCTCCAGAATATACACGGTATCATCAGCGATCGCGTACTGGATATTCATCAACCCTACGACTTTAAACTCAATCGCGATCTTCTTCGTATACGCATAGATCGTATCCAGATGTTTTTGAGGGATGTTCACCGGCGGGATAACGCACGCCGAGTCGCCGGAATGGATACCGGCCTGTTCGATATGTTCCATGACCGCCGGTACAAACGCGTCCGTCCCGTCCGCGATCGCGTCGGCTTCTACCTCGATCGCGTTCTCAAGGAACTTATCGATCAAGATCGGCCGTTGGGGCGACACGTCGACCGCTTTGACGACATATTCCCGTAACATCTCCTCATCCAGAACGACTTCCATCGCCCGGCCGCCTAAGACGTATGAAGGCCGCACGATCAGAGGATACCCTATCCGCTGAGCGATAGACAACGCTTCCTCTAACGTACTTGCCATCCCGGATTCCGCTTGCGGGATACCCAACTTCTGCATCTTTTGCCGAAACAGGTCCCGGTCTTCGGCGACATCGATCGCCTCAACGCTTGTCCCCAGAATCGTTACGCCCGCGCGCTGAAGTTCGCCGGCGATATTTAACGGCGTCTGCCCGCCGAACTGGACGATCACCCCTTGCGGTTTTTCTTTCTCATAGATACTCAACACATCTTCCACCGTAAGCGGCTCAAAATACAACTTATCGGACGTATCGTAATCGGTCGATACCGTCTCCGGGTTACAGTTTACCATGATCGACTCATACCCCATCGCCCGCAGCGCAAACGCCGCGTGTACGCAGCAGTAATCGAACTCAATCCCCTGCCCGATACGGTTCGGCCCCCCGCCAAGGACCATGATCTTTTTCCGGCCGCTGACAGGCACGGTATCTTTCCCGTTATACGTCGAATAATAATATGCCGCGTCACTGACTCCGCTGACCGGTACCATATCCCATCGTTCCGTTACCCCTACTTTTTTTCGTGCATCGCGTATCTGTGATTCAGGCACACCCAAAAGCTTTGCGAGGTAGGCATCAGCAAACCCGTCTTTTTTCGCCTGGATGAGAAGCTCATCCGGCAGCGTTCTTCCCTTACTGGCAATAATCTGCTCTTCCAGCTCAACCAGCTCTTTCATCTGTTGGATAAACCACGGCTTAATATGCGTCTTTTTACATAACGTATCGACATCCGCACCCTTCCGCAGGGCTTCGTAC
>WJJJ01000013.1 GCA_014729775.1 Candidatus Omnitrophota bacterium
CCGATGGAAGTGTATCCGTTTTTGTCTCAGTTTCATATCGCGCGTATTTTCGGCATCGCGATGATCATCGGCTATATCGTGTATGCTTCGAGGAATGAAGAACGGAATTTCTTTTTTAACGCGCCCCAGGATAAGGTATTTCTCGGGCTGTTGTTCGTGATCCTGTTTTCGATCACCGTGGGCTGGGCGCCGCAGGTACTCAACGTGTTTGAGCAGATGGCCAAGAACCTGGTGGTGTACGCGGTGCTGATCGGGACGGTCACCTCGCAGAAAAGACTGAAGATTCTGCTGTGGATGCTCATGGCGTTCAGCGCGATTTTGGCGTTCAATACGGTGCAGGAATACCGTTTTTTGCAGATGGGAGCGCGTAACGTTGCGCGTCTGGGGGGATTCAGCGGCGGGTATTTCGGCGGGGCCGGAGATTTCGCGGTGATGATGTGTACCATGGTCCCGTTTGCCTACTTTTTCGGTGTCGGCGGGAAGCCCGCGGCCCTGCGTCCGGTCGCGCTTTTCTTCCTGGCGCTGTTCATTGCCGCGGTGGTGGCTACCCACGCCCGGGCCGGGGTGTTGGTACTGGGCGCGCTGGCGGTGGGTTTCGGGATATTCGGCGTGAAAAATTTCAGCGGGTTTAAGAAGTTTCTTTCGGTGCTTCTGGTGGCGGGGGCGGTGATCGGCACGGTCGCGCTCGCGCCGGCGGCGTTCAAACAGCGCGCCGCGAGCATTGCCCACTATCAGGAAGTGGGGACGGCTACCGCCCGTATCGAATACTGGAAGATCGGGATCAAGATGTTTTTAAGCAATCCGCTGATCGGCGTGGGCGCGGGTAACTATCCGCTCAGGTACTGGGATTTCGGCGGTTGGGAGCACCTGTGGCGTGTGCCGCATAATATGTATATCGAGGCGCTGTCGGAACTGGGGATGCTCGGCTTCGGCTGTCTGTTTTTCCTGCTGTATTATACGTTCAAACAGGGACTTGCCACTTTGCGCCTGCTCAAAGAAAAGGCCATGCAGAACACGTTTTTAAGCGCGGCCGCGCAGGGGGCGATGCTCAGTCTGTTCGCTTATTGCGTCGGGGGGATGTTCCAGTCGCTGTTTACCTATCCCGTACTGTACATTCTTATCGCGATCGTAATCAGCGTGCATCAGATCGCGCTGAAAGAAACCGGAGGGTCACGGTGAACGTACTGTTGGTCATGAGCCGCCTGCCCTATCCGTTCGATACCGGCGCCAAGATACGCACCGGCAATCTCATCAAGGCGCTTGCCGGGCGGCATCAGATTTTCCTTGTCGCGTTCGGCGACGAGGCCAAAGAACGGGAGGCAGTGCGCGTCCTGGAAAAATACTGCCGCCGGGTCATCTGCGTGCCGCCGCGGCGGTACGGCATACTGCGGTTTATGATGAATATTTTCCGCCGCGAGCCCTACAACGTGGAGAAATATTCTTCTCCGGGAATGGAGAGAAAAATTTCTCAATTGCTCGCGGGCGGCAAGATTGAGCTGATCCACTGTGATTCAGTCCAGGTCAGCCGAAATGTGCGTCATGCGAGGGGCGTGCCTAAGATCCTGACCGAGCATAACGTCGAATCGGTAATTTTCCGGCGCTATGCCCGCCGGCAGAAAAATCCGCTGAAACGGCTCTATGCGTATTTGCAATGGCGGAAACTGCGCCGCTATGAATTCGCGATGTGCCGCGAGTTCGACCGGTGCGTGACGGTATCCGCTGAAGACGCGCGGATCCTCACGGAGCAGGGACAGGTGCCGGTTGAACGCATTACCGTCGTACCCAACGGCGTTGACCTTGCCTATTTTCAGGCGGGCCGGGCCGCCGGACGGCCGGGTATGGACGCAAATTCAGTGGTGTTTACCGGGTCAATGGACTGGCTGCCGAATATCGACGCGGTTGAGTATTGCGTGAAACGGATCATGCCGTTGGTGTGGGAGCGCGTTCCGCACGCAAAATTCTACGTGGTCGGACGCGCCCCGGCCGGATCGTTACTGCGGCTGGCGGAGAGCGAGCCGCGTCTCGTTGTGACCGGCGCGGTGGACGACGTGCGGCCGTACGTGGCCGCGGCCGGAGTATTTATCGTACCGCTGCGGATCGGCGGGGGGACGCGGCTTAAAATCCTGCAAGCATTGGCGATGTCGAAAGCGGTAGTTTCCACGCGGATCGGGGCCGAGGGGATTGAAGTGACGCAAGGGACCGATATCGCGCTCGCGGACGAACCCGCGGATTTCGCCGGGAAGGTAGTTGAGTTATTGGAGAGTGTACCGCAGAGGGACGCCCTCGGCAGGCAGGGACGGGCGCTGGTCCGGCAACGCTACGCCTGGGAACATATCGCGCAGAATTTAGACCGAATATGGAAGGAAACGGGAGCGTATGAAGATACCTGTACTGTTGTATCATGATGTGAGAGAAGATTCTTTTGATACCGGCCGCGTCGCGGCGAAGCTGCGGCCGTATATTATCCGTGAATCGGTGTTCGCGCGGCAGATGGAATGGCTCTATGACGAAGGATACAAGGTCGTAGGCGCGGCACGTTTGCGGGACCAGGCGGCCGGTGCCGCCTATAAGCTTGCCGGCGGCCGGATCCGCACGGCGCGTAATCCTTACCGGCTGATCGGTTTGGTGTTTGACGACGGATGGAAAAGCAACCGGACCAAGGTCCTTCCGCTGCTCAAAAAGTTCGGCTTTACCGCGACCTTTTTCGTGACGTTGGAGTATCTGGGCCGGACGGGAATGATGGACTGGGCCGACCTTTCCTACTTAAATTTACAGGGCATGGAGATCGGATCGCACGGGATGCGGCATGTCAGTCCGCGCGGCTGCAGTGACGAGGAGCTCAAAAGCGAGCTTATTGAATCCCGGCACGCGCTGGAAGCCCGGACGGGGCAGCGGATCGAATCGTATTCATCACCGACCGGGTATTCGGACGAGCGGCTCGCGCCCTTAGCCCGGGAAGCCGGATACCGGACCGTATGCGTCAGCCGCCCTGCGCTCAACGATTTCGCGCGTAAGGAAAAATTTTCCGTCCTGCAAAAAACAGGCATCAAACGATCGATGTCTTTTCCCACGTTTTCCGGTATCGTCCGGGGCGATGCCGGCGTATACCGCAAACTGCGTTTCACCCGGGCCTGCCGCAGCGCGGTGAAAACGATCATCCGGCCTGCCGGATATGAATGGGTACAAGCGAGAGTGATGCGCAGTGGGAGATGATGTATCCGTGTGGCTGTTCTGGATATCGTGGTGGTTTCTTTTCTATGCCTATGCCGGGTATCCGCTGCTGTTATGGATGCTCGCGCGCCTGCGTCCCGCTCCGGTACGTGCCGACGCGCAGGATACGCCTCTCGTTTCGCTGATCATCGCGGCCTACAATGAAGAGCGGTCGATCGCGCGGAAACTCGAGGAAACGCTCACCTACGATTACCCGCGGGACCGGCTTGAGGTAATCGTGGCTTCTGACGGGTCCACCGACGCGACCGACCGTATCGTATCCGGATATGGCGGGCGCGGCGTAAAACTGGTACGCAACGAACCGCGGCAGGGAAAGACCGCCGCGCAGAATAAGGCGGTGGAAACCGCGCGTGGACACATTCTGCTTTTTTCCGACGCGACCACGAAGTGGGATCCGGATACGCTCCGGATGCTGGTACGCAATTTTCATGACGCCGGAGTCGGCTGTGTAGGCGGGGAGGAGTATTTTCTCCCGGAAGGCGGGATTGCCCGTGAAGCGCATTTTTTCTGGAAGTACGAGAAGTTCATCCGGCGGTGTGAGAGCCGTATCCGGTCGGTGATCGGGGTGAGCGGATGCGTATTTGGTATCCGCCGCGAACTGTACCTGCCGCTCTCGGATTCGCTGATCGAAGATTTCGCCCTGCCGCTGGCGGTTATCCGCTCCGGATTTCGCTGTGTGTGCGAGCCGCGGGCCCGCGCCTATGAGGCGGCCGCGCCGGATATCTCGGCGGAATTCGCGCGTAAATCGAGGATCGTCAGTAACGGGATGCGGGTGGTTTGGCATATGCGGGCGCTGTTGAATGTAGTCCGTTTTCCTTTACCGGCCTGGCAGCTTTTTTCGCATAAGATCTGCCGCTGGCTTGCTCCGGTTGCCATGGCTGTCTTGTTCCTAAGCACTCTGTTCGGTCCGGGCGGCAGCGCGTTCGTCGCAGCGGCCGGCATCGCGCAGTTGATCTTTTATACGTTCGCCTGCACCGGTTTTCTTTTGCGGCTTCGTCCGCGTACACCCGTATGGATAAGAATGCCGTATCATTTTTGTCTGATGAACATCGCGGCGCTGTCCGGTCTGGGGAAATTCTTTCGGGGAGAGCGGAAAGTCTTATGGGAGCCGGTGCGATGAAATATGCGTTGGCAGTATGCGCGGTGATCACGCTCATTCTGGTACTGTCGCTTCTCCCAGTGGCGGAGATAAAAACCGCCCTTAAGGGAATGCTGGAAGATCCCGAGGCGGTAAGGGCCTGGTTCAAGCGGGTCCTGCCGGTGCGGATTACGCCGACGATGGTGCAGAATATTCTGCACGTGCCTTTTTTTGCCGGGCTGGCGTGGGTGTCGATGCGCGCGTTGACCCGCGGCGAAAGGAGCGGGGTGAAAGCGGTGATGCTGACCGCGGTCATCGTGTGCGGAATTTCAGTGTTAAGCGAGGGAATGCAGTTTTTTTCGCTGGAGAGAGATCCCGGGTGGGGAGATTTCCTTCTTGATATGGGCGGCGGTATCGGCGGCGCGGGGGTGTTTTTGATACGGGAGAGGAGAAAGTTCCGGGGGCGGACCGCGGAATGTGAGCTTCAGAAGGACGAGTGATGAGGAACTATTTCTGGGAGATCATACGTTACGGATTCGGTGCCGGCGCGTGGAGATACCGGCTGGAAAAGTGGGCCTGGTACGTGCATGATCATATCGCGCCCCGCGTCCGAATGAAAAAGGAGCGCGGCCATCGTATTCATCCCACGGCGTCCCTGCGCTGCGGACACAATATTTCACTGGGAGTAAACGCCCATATCAATCAGTACTGCTGTATTTGGGCCAGTCAGCGGGCGCGGATCGTGCTGGGCGATAACCTGCTGATGGGACCGGGAGTGAAAATTTTCGCGTCCAACCACGGAACCGGGCGGGAAAAGGTAATGACCGCCCAGCCCTGGCGGGAGAAAGATGTCGTGATCGGCAATGATGTCTGGCTGGGAGCTAACGCGGTGGTGACTTCCGGGGTGACCATCGGCGACGGCGCGGTCATCGCTGCCGGAGCGGTTGTGACTAAAGACATTCCGCCGTACACGATTTGCGGCGGGATCCCTGCGAAAGTGTTGAGGGAAAGAACATGAACGAAAGAAAACTGCGCGTCGCGCACGTCCTCGTTGCCTTAGGCGTAGGCGGGATGGAAAAAGTGGTCGTCGATATTATCCGCCGGTTTGACCGGGCGCGTGTGCGGTCGTCGGTGTATTGCGTGTGGAAGAAGGGATCGCTGGCGGAAAAACTGGAAAAGGAAGGCATCCCGGTGGAAGTCGTGCAAAGTAACGGATTCCCCCTGAATCTGGCCTGGCAACTCGCGCGGAGATTCCGTCAGCATCGTTACGACGTGGTACACAGCTACAGCGGAGTGTACCGCGATGCCGCACTCGCGGCGCGGGCCGCGGGAGTGCCGGTGATCGTGCACACCGATCAGGGCAAATTCTATCCGGACAGCCGCTGGAGCCGGATCAATCACCGGATCTGTTCGGTCCTGCGCGATCAGGTGACCGCGGTATCCGATGAATTAAAGGAGTTCTTGGTCGGGGAGGTCGGCATTCCCGAACGGAAGGTCATCCGCATTTATAATGGGGTGGATCCTCGCGAACACGCCAGTAACGGCGCGCGTGACCAAACGCGGCAGGCGCTGGGGATCGGCGCCGATACGCCGGTGATCGGTATCGTGGCCCGCCTGAGCGAGGTGAAAAATCACCCCCTGCTGTTTCACGCCTTTTCCCTGGTGTGCAAAGAATGCCCGAGGGCGCTGCTGCTCGTTGTGGGCGACGGAAAAAAACGCACTTCTCTGGAGTCGCTGGCCGGGAAACTGGGGATTACGGATCGCGTCCGGTTTTTGGGGACACGGCGGGACGTCAAGGAGTTACTGCATTGTATGGATATCGTGTGTCTTTCATCACGCAGCGAAGGGTTGTCGCTCACGCTGGCCGAAGCCATGGCCAGCGCCA
Organism: Candidatus Omnitrophota bacterium; assembly: GCA_014729775.1. Taxonomy (GTDB): domain Bacteria; phylum Omnitrophota; class Gorgyraeia; order Duberdicusellales; family 4484-171; genus WJJJ01. The sequence continues at coordinate 6,195 of WJJJ01000013.1, forward strand.
AACCCGTAGTCGCCACCGCGGTCGGCGGCAACACCGAACTCATCCGTGACGGGATCGACGGCCGGCTGGTGTCGCCGGAACATGAGGAGGAGATGGCCGACGCACTGCGTGAATTGCTGGGAGAGAAAGAGAAACGGGAGCAGATGGGCCGTCACGCGCGGGAACGGATCAGGGAAGAATTCAATCTGGAAACGATCGTGAAAGAATACGAAAATGTATATCTGAAGCTGAGCGGAAATAAGGGGAGGAGATGAGGATACTTCATATGATCTCTTCTTCCGGGTTTTACGGCGCGGAACGGGTCGTGCTGGATTTGTTGTGTTTGGCGCGGGATCAGGCGTGGAAGCCGTACCTGGTCTGCCTTAAAAGCGCAGAAAAACCGGATCCGGAGCTGTATGGCCGGGCGCAGGAGTGTGATATCGAATCCTACGTGTTCTCCTGCGGGGCGAAGATCGACATGGGTACGGTGAGGAAATTGAACGGCTTTGTACGCGCGGAGAATATTGAGTGTATTCACGCGCACGGGTATAAAGCCGACGTGTACGCGTTGATGGTGTCCCGTTCCTGCCGGGTTCCGGCAGTGTCTACTTTGCACGGCTGGACAGGAGAGGATCATAAAGTCGGTTTTTACGAACGGATCGACCGCTGGATCGTGCGCATGTTCGCGCATCTGGTGCCGGTATCGCCGGACATTGAAGAAACGCTGAAACATGCCGGGATCAGCGCCGAAAAGATCACCTGTATCCCTAACGCGGTCGACACTTCCCGTTTCGATCCGTCAGATGTTGAACCGTTTCGAACCGAGTGGCATCTGGACGGGGCGCTGGTGTTTGGAAGTGTGGGGCGGTTGAGTCCGGAAAAGGGGCACCGGATGCTTATTCGCGCCTTTTCCCGGATTGCGGCTGAATTCCCGCGGGCGCGTCTGGTGATCACGGGCGAGGGACCTTTGCGGGACAATCTGCGGCAGCTTGCCTCGGACGAAAAGATTGGGGAAAAGGTGGTGTTTAGCGGACGGCAGACGGAAATGGAACGGGTATACCGTACCATGAACGTATTCATCCTGCCGTCACTGACCGAAGGGTTGCCGCTGGCCTTGCTGGAAGCGATGAGCATGGCCTGTCCCGTGATCGCGACCCGCGTCGGCGCGATCCCCGGAGTGGTGGATCCGGCGCAGGGTATGGTAGTGGATCCGGAAGAAACGGCGTTGACCGACGCGATGCGCCGCTTCGCCGCGGACGAATCATTGAGAATCCGCTGTGCCGCGGCCGCGCGCGCGAAAGTGATACATGAATATGATCTCGCCTCATTTTTTGGAAAATATCAACAAGTGTATGCCCGGGTGTGTCCGCCGCGGACGGAGAGTCGTGTATGAAAAAGGTGACCAATTTTCTCACGATTGACGTGGAAGAGTATTTTCAGGTCGAGAACTTTAAACGGCATGTTTCCTATGCCGAATGGGATTCGTTCCCGTCGCGTGTGGTACCGAACACAAGAAAGATCCTCGCTCTGCTCAAACGGCACCGGGTACGGGCGACATTTTTTGTGCTGGGGTGGGTTGCGGAAAAATTTCCGGAATTGGTACGGGAGATCTCTACGGATGGGCATGAAGTTGCTTCTCATGGCTACCGGCATGAGCTGATCTTCCGGCAGACCGCGGAAGAATTTCGGCGTGATGTGCGCGAGGGCAAAGACCTGCTGGAGAATCTGATTCAGAAAAGAGTGTTAGGCTACCGCGCGCCGAGCTGGTCGCTGACGCAAAAATCACCGTGGGTATATCAGATATTACGAGAGGAAGGAATTGTTTATGATTCCAGCGTGTTCCCCTATTACCGGTATGACGGCGGATTTCGTGACGGCGAGACAAAACCGTATCAGGTCGACGCCGGGCTGTGGGAGTTTCCGGTGTCGACGTTCAGGGTCGCCGGGCAGAATATTCCGTTCGCAGGCGGGGGCTATTTCCGTCTTTTTCCCTATCGGCTGATCCAATACGGGGTCCGGCGGCTCAATGCGCGGGGACAGCCGGCGATGGTTTACCTGCATCCCTGGGAATTCGACCCGGGTCAGCCCCGGTTTCAGGCGAGTTACTTAAGTTCGTTCCGGCACTATGTGAATCTGCATACTACGGAAAGAAAACTTGACCGGCTGTTGGGAGCGCTTTCTTTTTCTTCGCTTGATTCGGCACTCGGCCCGGAGAAGGGGTGCCCGTGATGAAAAAATATGTTAAAAAAATAGTGTCGTGGCTGGCCGTATACAGCGGCATCGCGCGAGCGCGGCGGTATTTCCGGCGCAATCTGCCGGTGGTGTTATGCTATCACCGGGTGGTGGACGATCTTGCGCAGGCGCACCAGTATTCTGATTCGGGAATGGTCGTCTCACGGGAAACCTTCCGCCGCCAGATGGAATTCTTGCGGCGGCATTACTGCGTGATTTCCATGGATACCTTTACCCGGTTTCTGGACGGTGCCGGGCCGTTGCCTCAATATTCGGTGCTGGTCACGTTTGATGACGGATACAAGGACAACTTCACCTGCGCCTACCCGGTATTCACAGAACTGGACCTGCCGGTGACGCTGTTCGTGACCACGGGTTTTATCGACGGCCGGATCGTCCCGGAGTGGGACCGGGAAGTGAATGGACAGCGGCCGGAGATGCTCTCCTGGGAAGAGATCCGGCGGATGGAGTCCAACGGCGTGACTATCGGCGCGCATACGGTGACCCATCCCGAGTTCGGTACTACCGATCCGAGCCGGGAGGAGGAGAGGTTGACCGAGATCCCGGCATCCAAACTGCGGCTGGAGGGTGTATTAGGCCAGCCGGTGGAAGTATTCGCCTATCCTAAGGGGAGCATGTCGACCGCCGCGCTCAACGCGGTCAAGCAGGCCGGATTTAAAACCGCGTTTGTGGTGCGCCGCCGCGGGGCCGGTCATGACCGGAGGTATTGCTGGCCGCGAATACCGGTAAATGAAGGCCGGACGCGGGGGCCGCGCGGGGAAACCGACATGAGGATGTTTGCCTGCGCGCTCGCGGGGATATGGAAATGAAGGGAACCCAACACACAACACAGAGTATCCCGGCGGTAGTGCTGGGTATGACCGCCAACGGGCTGTCGGTCACGCGAAGTTTAGGCCGTCAAGGCGTGCCGGTGACCGGGGTTGATTCCGGCCGGCATGAGCCGGGGATGTATTCCTGGTACTGCGATCCCCGGGTGTGTCCCGATCCCGGGAACGATCCTGAGGAGTTTCTGCATTGGCTTCTTGATTTAGGACGGTCATTCGCCCGGCGCCCGGTGCTGTATCTTACGTCCGATAAATATATCGGCGTGGTATCCCGCGCGCGGGAATCTTTGGAAAAATATTTTTCATTTTTACTTCCGGACAAAGAGATCGTGGATGCGTTTTTGGACAAGGAACGCACCGCGGAACTCGCCGCGCGTCACGGCGCGCGTCATCCGCGTACATTCAAAGTACACGAGGAACGTGATCTGCGGGAGGTGTTGTCCATGGTCGCGTATCCGGTGATCTTAAAGCCGCGGTTTTCTCACGTGTGGAGCCGGTGTTACGGGGGGCAGAAGGTAATCATTGCAAATACTGGCCAAGAATTAAAGGATAAATATTTATACTTGCGAACCCAGTCACAAGAAGTTTTGGTTCAGGAAATCATCCCTGGACCTGATCAGAATGTGCATTTATTTATGGCATATTACAACGAGTATTCCGTATCCCTGGCGTTGTTCTGTTGCCGGAAACTGCGCCAGTATCCGCCGCATTTTGGTGTTGGGGCATTAATGGAAAGTATAGAAGAACCGTCAATCCAATCTGTGGGGGAGAGATTCTTAAGGTCAATAGGATATAGAGGACTTGTGGGGGTTGAATATAAGGTGGATGAACGTACTGGTGAACCGGTTCTTATTGAAGTTAATATGCGGACGAGTCTTGGCGGAGAAATAAGCGTTCAATCGGGGGTTGATCTTCCGATGATCATGTATCGCCATTTGGCCTGCGGCGAGTCTGAGCCGGACAAAAAGCACTTTTCATTCGTGCCCGGCGTGAAGCTGATGAACCTTGATCTCGATACCGGGAGCTTTCTTCGTTATCGTCGGGAAGGGGGAATGACACTTGGAGCATGGTTTCTTTCTTTTCGCGCACCGAAACTGGCCCATACCTATTTTGCCGCGGATGATTTGCGTCCATTTTTCGCGGTCTATTCCCGTTTTCTCAGAAAGATAGGCAGGAAGGTATTTGCGCGCGCGGGCACTGCGAGCGCGCCGGCGCGGCGGGTTCCGGCGGTGGTGCTGGGTATGACCGCGAACGGGCTGTCGGTCGCGCGCAGCCTGGGCCGCAGAGGCATTCTTGTGATCGGGCTTGATTCGGTTGCCGACAGTATAGGATTCAGATCCCGGTATTGCCGCGCCGCGTGCTGTCCGGATGTCCTTCGGGAGGAAGCGGGATTTGTCGAGTTCCTTGAGCACGTGGGAAAACATTACCGGGAAAAGCCGGTGCTGATCATGACTGCCGATAGCTATGTTGACTGCGTGTCCCGGCATGAGGCGCGGCTGAAACGTTCTTTCCGGTTCACGATCCCGCGCCGGGAACAGGTTTCGGCGTTCCTGGACAAACGCCGCACCTACGAAGTCTTTCGGGAATACGGGCTCGCGTGTCCGCGTTCATTCCTGATCGCCTCGGCGGACGGCGCCGTGCGTGCGGCGGCGAAGGTGACGTTTCCCTGCGCGCTCAAGCCCGCCCGCTCGCATGTCTGGCGTCAAAAGTACGGCGGGAAAAAACTCTTCGTGGTCCGGTCGCCCCGGGAGCTTCGGGAACTGGCGATTAAGCTGATCGCACAAGGGCAGGAGATCTTCGTTCAGGAGCTTATCCCCGGAGCGGATAACTTCATCTATACCTTTGTCGCCTATTATGACCGGCAGGGCCGGGCGCTGGGGATCTTCACCAAGCAGAAGATACGCCAGTATCCAATAAAGTTCGGGATCGGCTGTTTTCACGAATCGGGCCAAAATCCGGAAGTACGGGAAAAAGGCCTGCGTTTTCTTTCGGCGCTGGGCTATACCGGCTTCGCGGGGATCGAATTCAAATACGACTCGCGGGAGAAAAGGTATAAAGCCGTGGAGGTCAATATCCGGACGCTGATGAGCGGGGAACTCGCGGTGCGCTCGGGAGTCGATTTTCCTTATTTGTATTATCGCGATCATACGCAGCAGGCGGTTACTCCGGTCACGGCGTTCCGGGAAGGGGTCAAATTCGTGCATGAAGACTTAGATCCGGCGTCGTTTTTCCGTTACCGGGCGCGCGGCGAACTCACCCTGCGCCAATGGCTCGCGACCTACCGCGGAGAAGTTCATTGCACATATTTTCGTGTAGACGATCCGTTGCCTTTTTTGTTTATGTCCTGCAGGATAGTCCGGACCGCGTGGTGCAAATTAAGGAAATACGCGAGGTTCGGATTGTTACGATTGAGGGCCGGGCCTGTCGCTTGGAAAAGGGATTCCGTGCCGCGTTTGGATCGGGTGGCTCAGTTTGATGAACCTGAGGTGACAGAAGGAAAAAAGGCGGGAATATAATCATATGGAAATAGTGTACACCGGTCTCCACAGTCTGAACGTGACCCTTCTGCTGTTTTTTGCGGTGCGGCTGCTGCGCAGAAAACATATTGTGAATCTGCTCGCGGGATTGAGCGTGAGCGCGCTGGCGGTGTATGAGGCGGGCAACGCTTTGTTGTCCGCCGGAGTCGCGGCATCGGCGCGGGTGATCGGCGCCGGGTTCTGTCTCGCGCCGGTGATGTGGATGGTATTGAGCGTGTCATTGCTTCCGCCCCGGTCGTCGCGCTGGAACCGGGTGATCCTTACGCCGGTGTTTGTGGTCTTATCGCTGGTATTCTTCCTGGTATGGTGGATCAATCCCTTTGTGCGCGCGGCTCATTTTACCGGCGGGGCCGAGTTGGCTCTGACCGCACGGTATTTCTTTGTACTGGTGGTATTTGACTGTATTCTGGCCTTGTCGAATTTGGAACGGGCTTGGTATTACCGCAAGGATCCGCTCACGCGCCGGGTGCTGCTGAGCGGATTCCTTTTTTTAGTTCCCTTCGTTTTTATCTCCACCTACGCGGTGTTTCTTTCGAAGATGCACGTGAGCGGCCTGGCCTATTCCGCGGGAGCGGTGCTCATCGGCTGCGGAACGTTCTGGCCGCTTGCCCGCAGGGGATTCGGCCTGGCGGAAGTCAAAGAGGACGTGGCGGTAAATACGTCGATGACGCTGTTTCTGCTCGGCGGATATTTGTTTCTCATCGGCGCCTTCGTGAAGCTGTTTCAGTGGTTCGGCTGGAATCTGAGCACGCTGTTCTCTTTCCTGACTACCGGGTTTGTTCTGCTGGCGCTGATGCTTCTTCTTTTTTCTCCCACGGTGAAACAGCGGCTCAAAACCGTGATGATGAGACACTTTACCCGGCAGAAGTACGACTGGCAGAAACTGTGGGAGGATTTCACCTACCGGATCTCCCTGGTGACGGATATCGAAGAACTGAAACAGAAGATCGGCGGCGCCTTGCAGAGGATCATGGGCGCCGACGAGGCGAGGATAGTATTGTTTGAGGAACGGGGCCCGTTTGAGCCGGAGTTCGAAGACTGGATGCTGCGCCGCGCCGGCGCGTTCGGCATGCGTGAGGTGCAGACGGAGGCGATGAAGAAGAAATATCCCCGTGCCTGTGCCTACCTGGAAGCCAGCGGCGCGGAGATGGCCGCGCCGCTCTACGGCGACAAAAAGGTCATCGGATTGATTTTTCTTTCGTTCCGCGGGGAACGGTTCGTGGACCGGGAACTGCTCAAGCTGATCACTTTGCAGGCTTCGGGAGTGATCGTCAACTGCTGGGCGTACCGCGCTCTGCAGGAGGCGGAAAAGAAAGAGTCCTTATATAAGGTATCGTCGTTCGTGATCCATGATGTGAAAAATTACATCAATCATCTTTCACTGCTGGTGTCCAACAGGGACAAGTTCGGCCGAAAAGACTTTCAGGAGGACGCGTTGTTTACCATTGAGAGTACCATCGTAAAGATGCAGAAGTTGATCGATGAGTTCCGTACTTTACGGGGCGAGGTGAGCGTGCGCAGCCGCGCATGCGCGGTTGCCGGGGTAGTGAACGGGGTGCTGAAAGAAATGGGAGAGACGCGTCTGCGTGGGGTGGACGTAAGAAACGAAGTGCCGGCGGATATCGTCGTGGTGAGCGATCCCGACCATCTGTATAAGACGGTTCTCAATGTTGCGCTCAACGCGGTGGAGGCGATGCAAGGACGGGGGCGGCTTGAGTTCCATGCGGAAGAAAAAGAAAACCAGGGGATTCTTGAGGTGCGGGATACCGGCCCGGGGATGACGCAGGATTTTCTTGAAACGAAACTGTTCACGCCGTTCAGTTCGACCAAATCCAAGGGACTGGGGATCGGGCTGTATCAGTGCAAAACGATCATAGAAGCCAATCATGGCCGTATTGAGGCCGAAAGTACTCCCGGGGAAGGGACGGTATTTCGGATTGCCCTGCCGGCGGCGGGAAGGGGGCCGGCCGTGCCGGGCGATGAGAGGAACGTAGGAAAAGACACGACAGAGAAAGGATCCGAGTATGAGCAAGAACGAACAGGAACCACAGATCACGGCTGAATCTGTTGCGCCTAAAATGAAACTGCTGCTGGTAGATGACGACGAGGGAGTTTTGCGTCAGCTTAAGTGGGCGCTGGCTGAGGAATACGAGGTATATACCGCGGCCACCAAAGACGATGCCCTGCGGCTGCTGCGGGAGGGGCATCCGGAGCTGGTGACACTGGATATCGATTTGAGCGGACGTCCCACCTTTTCCAAGGACGGGATCGATATCCTGGAGGAAATAAAAGTGCAAGATCCTTATACCAAGGTGATCATGATCACGGGCAACGACGCCAAGGATCTGGCGATTGAATGTATCGGCAAGGGAGCGTTCGATTATTACGTCAAGCCTGTGAACGTCGACGATTTGAAAGTAATGCTGAAACGGGCGCAGTACATTCAGGAGCTGGAGCGGGAGAACCGGCGGCTGAGCCGGGAACTGCATGAATCGGCCCGGTTCGAAGAAATGATCGGTGATTCCGAAAAAATGCGTGAGGTGTTCTCTCTGATCCGGCGCGTCGCTCCGGCAGATGCGACCGTACTGATCACGGGGGAGAGCGGTACGGGGAAGGAGCTCGCGGCGCGGGCGATCCATTACTCCAGCGCGCGTAAAGAACGTCCCTTTATCGTGATCAACTGCGGCGCGATCCCCGAAAATCTTCTGGAAAGTGAGCTCTTCGGCCATGAAAAAGGCTCATTCACCGATGCGCATGCCCGGCGGGTGGGGAAACTGGAAGTGGCCGGTAAAGGCACGGTGTTTCTGGATGAGATCGGCGAGATGAGTCTGAACCTTCAGGTGAAAATATTGAGATTCCTGCAGGAACGGGTGATCGAACGCGTCGGAGGCAACAAGCCGCTCGAACTCGACGTGCGGGTCATCGCCGCGACCAACAGCGATTTGACCAAAAAGATCAAGGAAGGAAAGTTCCGGGAAGATTTATATTACCGGTTAAGCGTGATCAATCTTCTTCTGCCGCCTCTGCGCGAACGCGGAGAGGACGTGCTGCTGCTGGCGAGTTTTTTCCTGCAGAAGTTTATGAAGGACGGCGCGGGCAAGGAACTTCGCGGGTTTACCAAAGAAGCGAAAGACAGACTGCGTACCTATCACTGGCCGGGGAATGTGCGGGAAATGGAAAATCGTATCCGGCGGGCGGTGATCCTGGCCGACAGTCCTTTGATTTCCCCCGCGCATCTGGGCTTCCATCCCGACTCCCGCGAAGAAGACAGGCTCAGTAAATTTTCGCTGAGGGATGTCCGCCAGCAGGCCGAGACAAAAGTGATCGTCCGGGCCCTGCAGGAATGCAGGGGGAATGTGAGTCTTGCCGCGAAAATGCTCGGGATCACCCGTCCTACTCTTTACGATCTCATCAAAAAATACGATATTGAACTGTGAATGTTCTGTCGGGGATCTTTACACAGCGACGAATAATTTAACAGCCCGCAGATCTTTTTCGGGATACCTTTCTTTCCAGCCTTGATATTTTTCTCCCGGGTGAATTGGCATGACTTTTGCTATTGCTTAATCGAAGATCCACGAATGAAAAGAACGATGACATATGAAGAGAATGGAGGGATTGATGAAAACAATGAAAATACTGGTATTGAGTGTGCTCATGACCGCGTTGACGGCCGGGTCTTCGTTTGCCTATTTGATTGACGGAGATCCCAGCGACTGGGGGATTACGCCCTTTACGGACTGGACTCCGGACAGCTGGACCGCTGACTGGACGGAACAGGACAACTGGAATCCGCAGGAACCCGTGCAGGGGGCTGATTACGATTCCGATCCGTTTAACGAGCGGTGGGACCTGGAAGCGATGTATTTCGACGATGACGATGATTATTTTTATTTCGGCATCGTGACCTCGAATCCGTATGAACACAACTGGGCCAAAGAGGATCTGGCGATCGATCTGGACGGAGACGATTTCCCGGAATACGGGCTGGACGTAGCCAATCTGGAAGGCGATCAGCTGGAAATGAGAGGTGTCTATTCGGTCGAGGACTGGCGTGAATTGCGCGACGTTCCCTACCGTATCGATGAGGGTGATCAGATCGGCCAGTACCAGATCTATCAGAAGTACCTCGGCGATATCGAGCCGGATCTCGGTCAGCCGGGCGGATACTACGGGCATACCTATTTTCTGGAGATGAAGGTGAACCGGGCGCTGTTCGGGAATATTCCCTGCGGTACGCCGATCAATATTTTGTTTTCGCGGGTGACCTGCTTGAAGGACTGGTTTATGGTCAACGGCTGTACCAACGGCAATTGTCCTCCGGGAGTCATTCCCGAACCGGCGACATTGTTCTTGCTGGGCGCAGGTCTTTTCGGCATAGCCGGATCCCGCCGCAGAAAAAAATAACCGCATTCCTTGTAGTACCTTTCTTTACGGCAGGGTGTATTGAGTGATACAACGCAGGGGTTCCCCACCCCTGCGTCTTCATTTTCCCGGCCGGAATCCCTTGTGTGACTGCGTGAGAAAAGGCGGCGCGCGGCTCTTTTCCGGTGTCGGTTTTTTTTACGATGTCACGCAATTTTACAGTCATTCCGCCAGGGGGAGGATTCCGAGGCAAGAAGATTGAGGGGATTCTCTTTCCTTAGGGGGGGCGGGGGTAAAAAAGTCAATTTTGGCATGGATGTTGCTACAGACTTATAAAGACTAATCATAAGAGAATGGCGGTTGAGGGAAAAGGAGGCATAATTATGAAGAAGGTAGTGAGTTTGGTGTGCGCGGTACTCGTAGGGATGATGGTTCAGGGGGTGGCTGAAGCATACACGACTTCGCTCACATTCAGCGGGAGCGCGCTATATGACCTGGAGAATCCCGTATATTTTACGGAAGAGATGGTGCCGGATGCTGATACCCGGGAATTTTTGAACGGAGAAGATCCGTTTACCGGCGTGGGCGTAATAGATTATACGATTGATTGGGATCTGCCGGAGTGGGATGAGCCGCGGTATTGGTCGGTTGATGCCAGCGCGAGTCTCTACGGTGAATACGTCGACGGCAGCGGAACGCATCATCCGGACATGGATCTGCATTGGTCCTCCGGCACGGCGTATATGGGACATTTTTCCCTGCAGACTTTGTTCGGGGGAATGACCGAAGATCAGGTAGTGAATCAAATCGTGGCAATGCTGGATCCGTATTACAGCGGAGATCTCGGCGGATACGCCGTACTCGAAGAGGGATTGGGCGGCATCGCGTTGGTCGGTGACTTGAATGCCGGGACGATTTACCTCGGTACCCTTGAGGATATTGACAGCGTACTGTTTCAGTTGAACGAAGATTATGACGGTTCCATGGACGTGACCTCCGCGGATGTGACGTTCAGCGGTCAGGTGAACGCGACTGCCGCGGCTACGCCGGAACCGACGACCGTCTTCATGCTGTTGTCCGGATTGTGCGGACTGGCCGGGGTCGGTTTTAAAAAGAAACAGAAGGAGTGAGAGCGGTGAGGAAGACTGTATTATTTTTGATCGGCGCATTAGTGATATCTTTTCCGGCGTACGCGATTACCTGGCTGACGCCCAATCTGGTGGTGAATCCGGGCGCGGAGACTGGTGATACCTCCGGCTGGGAAGTGTACGGTCCGGCGTACGCGACGACCAGCCAGTCCCAGAGTACCGGGACGGTCCTGCCTCATTCCGGCGATTATTTCTTTTCCTATGCGCAGAACGCGGCTTCGGATGCGGTTTTAGTCCAGTACGCGGATGTGTCGACTTTTGCCGGTTTGATTGATTCCGGCCAGGCATATGTGCAGGCTGGGTTTTGGTACCAAACTGAAGAATATCAAGGTTCGAGCGATGAGGCGTTCGGTTCGCTGGGTTTTTTTGAAGGGGACAGCAGCGATATGCCGTTTGACGTGCTCACATCCGATCCGCTGGTGTCATCGAGTTGGGCGTACACGGAGGTGATGGAGTTGATCCCTGCCGGTACCCGGACTATAGGATTGGCAATGATTGGAGAGCTTGAGTCCGGCTCGTACGTGAACGCGTTCTTTGACGACGCGCAGCTGCGGGTCGGCACTGAAACCGTTATTCCCGAACCGGCAACCCTGCTGCTGCTTGGTAGCGGCCTGCTGGGGCTGGGCGGGACGCGGCTGCGGCGCAGAAAAAGATAAACTGTCTGTAGTGCGTTCAGTGAGGAGTGACATTTTTTGAGGAGAGAGGAGTTGGCATGAAGAAGTATGTGTGTCTTGTTTCGTTGTTAATGCTGATGATGTACACCCCGGGTGCGTACGCGCTCGTGACCAATATTTCGCTTGATCCGGTTGATTGGGAAGTGGTGCCCGGATCTCAGACGATTAATTCCTCTCTAAGTAATCCGTCGCCGGATATGCTGCGGATCCAGAAAAGTTCCGCAAATCCAGGCAGCGGGCTGGGCGCATTCTATCAGACGACAGATAGGTACGATTTCACTGACGCGATACTCCAGTACCAATGGCGATTCAACGGCCAGGGATCTTATGGGAACGTGTCGATCGGGCCTCGCCCATGGCCGGAAGGTTCAGGGGTCGGCGGCCGCTTTACCAGCGGCTGGTCTTTTGCGGGGAGTACGCTCATCACTTCCAATCAGTGGTATTATACTCAGTTGATTATTCATGACGATTTATCCTATAGTTACGATATCAGCGCGTTGGGATACGGAGAAGGCGGTTTTGTGTCATCGACCGGGTCGCTTTCTTCTGCCCAGTACGATTCTCTTCAGGACGGGATCTTTCGCGTGAACATATTTGACAACTGGGCGGCGAATCAATACGTGGATATCACCGATGCGACAATCGAAAGCGAGGGCGGTCCGCAGGGCCCGATTCCCGAACCGGCAACCCTGCTGCTGCTTGGTAGCGGCCTGCTGGGGCTGGGCGGGAAGCGGCTGCGGCGCAGAAAATGACATTTGAGGCAAAAGGAAAGGATTTCGCATGAAAGTTCTTATTTTAATCGCACTCACCGTGGGGATTATGTGTACTTCCGGTCAGGCGGCCGAAGCATTGATGATCCCTGAAGTTGAACCGAACGATTCATTCGCGGATGCAATGAATCTGGATCCCTATTTTTCCGTCGGGGCCAATTCCGATATCGTTGATTCGGCAACCGTGCCCTGGGTTTCAGTGAGCGGGACCGGGAACGATACTTACGATTACTATTCGTTCACCGTTCCCTTCGCCGGGTCGCAGGGGATTTTTGAAATTGACTATGGGTATGGGGTCGGCGGAAGTATTGATCCGATACTCCTGCTCTACGCGTCGCCGTACAACCAGCTTGACGGTGACGACGATTCCAATCCGGCATGGGGTGCCGGCGGCAGTACCTCCTGGTTGGATTCGTATTTACCGCATGGCGGCGGGTGGTATACCTTTCATTCTCCCGGGCTGTATTATCTGCGGGTGAGTGAATGGTCGAGAGGACCGGTGCGTCCCGGCGGAACGTATACCCTGCAGGCATCAGTGAGCGGGCATAGCACGGATACGGTGATCCCCGAGCCGGCGACCCTGCTGCTGTTGGGCAGCGGCTTGCTCGGCGTGGGCGGATTCAAGCTTCGCCGCAGGAAAACAGCGTAAGTGTCGGTATCTTTGACAAAGTCGGATATGTTAACAACGCTTTCGGCGAAAGAGAGAGGCGAGAGCCTTACAGAGGGAGTTATGACCAGAAATAAGGCAAAATCAGGCCGAAAGAGAAGTTTTTTTGCATTGACGGCTACTTTTTGGCACAGGAATTGCTTTAATATCAGGTGGAACGTGGGAACACAAATGAATAGCTTGAAACGGAAGAGAGCAGAACAAGGAGGAATAGCGATGAAAAGAGTTTTAGGAGTAGCAGCATTGGGGATTTTACTTACGGTGTGCGGCAACGCGTTTGCGTTTCACGCCAGTAACATTCAGTTTGATCTGACGCCGGCCGGTATTACCGGGACCACTCCTGACGGTGATAATGTAACCGGTTTTTTCAATCAGTTGCAGACATATATGCAGACGTCATCTTACGTGACGGATAACGGAGACGGGTTGCCGTCTGTAGGAGATACGTTTGTGGATGTGGGTGATTTGAATGTGACCGCGTTGCTTGGTGGCGGGTCACTGTTGGATACCGAAGGGTTGAACACGCCGACGCTCGGGTATGAAATTACCGGTCGCTGGGATGATTTGACCGGCGGAATCGTGGATGCGTCGGTATCCGGTGGGGGAACAACGACCCTTTTGTATGATTACACCGGCGGAACGCTGAATATGTACGCGGACCAGCCGCCCAACCAGACTTACAACAGCGGTATTGGCTCCAACGATGACAATCCGGCAACGTTCACCGACGGGTCGTTGATCGGTACCCTTCAGCTTGTGAGCGGAAGCGGTTCGTTGATTGTTGACGCGGCCGGCAATCCTATTCAGGGCGCGACTACCCTTTCCTGGAGATTTACCAATATGCTTCCCGGGTTTTGGCTGGATGCGGCCGGTAATGATCTGAGCACTTACGTGTTTACTGTAGGTTGGGAAGTACAGGCGCTGTCCGGCTCGGATACTCATGGGGAGACGTTGATTCTTACCGATAACGGTGACGGTACCTATCGTGTTGACTCAGATCATGACGGTTCCGTAAGTGTGGGCGTGATTCCGGAACCGGCGTCTCTGCTTCTTTTGGGCGGCGGATTGTTTGGGTTAGCCGGCATTGGTATTCGCAAGAAAAAGAAATAAACCTTTTGGCGGATTGTACAAGGTTCAAAAGAGGCAGGGATAATTCCCTGCCTCTTTCTTTTTTTAGACCGTAATCATGAAAAAAGCCGTATCTATCCTACTTGCCGGGATTTTGACCGCCTCCGGTATCTCTTCTGCTTCGGCGGCGGTGGTGTATCTGTCCTCAACACGTCAGATTGATCTCGGCGGGGTGACTTCGGAAATGTATCAGGTGCTGAAGTATGATACTTTCAGCGGCGAAGCCTCGCTGTTTTTCGATGAATTCGATCCGCTCAATGTCCTGACCGGAAGAGATAAGCAGATCGACGCTCTGCACGTACTCGATGAGGATAATATTATCCTTTCTACCACCCGTGATGTGCGCTTCAGCGAAGAGGAGGACGAGCCGTGGTTTAAGGACGGCGATGTGTTTAGATACACCTTTTCTACCGGGACGGCGGTCCTGCTGTTCAGCCAGGAGCATTTCACCGATGCCCGGGAAGATATCAATGCGTTGCAGTATATTGACGAGGACACGCTGTTACTGTCCGTGCGGGGCAATGCTGAGCTCGGCGGCTTATCTTTTCGCGACGGTGACGTGGTGCGCTATACTCTTTCCACCGATACTGCCGAATTGTTTTTCAACGAAGACAGTTTTTTGGGCAACGAGGACATTGACGCGTTCTCTATGATAGACGAACAGAACATCCTGTTATCCACGCAGGCAAGCGCGACGCTCGGTGATCTTGTGTTCCGGGACGGAGACATTATCCAGTATAACTTGATCACGGGACAGGCGAGTCTGTTCTTAAGCGAAGATTTGATATCTTCGCCGGTGGATGTCGACATTGACGCCTTTCACTTCGTGGCCGGTACCCCGGTGATCCCCGAACCGGCGACATTTCTGTTGTTCCTTTTCGGTCTTTTTCCCCTTTTCCGCTGCCGTTGCCGCGGGTAACCATCCCGTTCTACTTATTTCCCAATCTCGACTTCCCCCGTACCCTTTCTCCTGCCCGCTTCTTACCCACTGTTAACTTCGTAGGTTAACCGCATAGCCAAAAAAGCATTGATTCTGTTGACTTTGGTTAACTTCGTAGGTTAACACGGGGGGAGGTTAACACGGGGGGGCGGATGTGGGTGAGCGGAGGAGGGGTGACGAAGAGTTGACAGAGGGCGAAAAAAGAGAGATTATAACGAGAGGAGGTGAGGATGAAGCTGAGAATTGAGGACGGCGGCGTGTATCATATATTTAATCGGAGCATCGCCAATTTTGTTATTTTTCATACGGAGAGCGATTATAGAAGGATTATCTGCGCTTTTTCTTTTTTTCAATGGAGAGATCTTCCCTGTAGTTTCAACCGGCTTCTGAAACGGATTGAAACGGGTCAGCTCACAGAAAAGGACATTTTAAAAAAACAGATTCGATTACCGCGCACTCAAATCATCGCCTATTGCCTCATGCCGACTCATTTGCATATGATTTTAACACAGATAACTGCTGACGGAATAGCTCAGTATATGAAAAACGTACAGAACAGCTATACACGCTATTTCAATACCAAGTACCACAGAAAAGGGCCCTTATGGGAAAGTCGGTATAAAAAAGTTCGGGTTACTACTGACAACCAGTTGCTGCATTTGACCCGTTACCTGCATTTAAATCCGGTCACGGCTCATCTGGTTGACGATCCGGAGCAATGGCCGTATTCTTCGTATCATGAGTACCTCAACCGTATTCCTGCAGACGAGAGGATCTGCGGGTACGAAGATGTATTGGAAGTCAAACCTCGATCTTACCAGAAATTCGTAAGAGAACGCATTCATGATCAACGGGATATTGCCGCGCTCAAGAAATTTCATTTGGAAGATTGCGGCGATCATTTGTATGCAAAAATACCTTCTGTTCAATCTTGAATCCAGAGGCATTCGGAAAAGATCTGTGTGTGTAGGAGCACACACCCTGTGAGCCTCTGAGGGTAACGCGGTGAGTGCTTGCAAATCCGGCGCGTTTCGATTATGATAAGGACGTGGCTGCCTTCATTCGCCGATTCATTTTAGTCCTTTTGCGCCGGCCGCTGATATCGATCAGCGTGACCGGAGCAATTACGCTTCTGGCCCTCTCAGTCCTGCCGAAAATTCAAATCGATCACAGCGTTGACGTATTCTTTGATCGTGACAGCCCCAGCTACGTGCAGTTTCAGGAATGGAAAAAAGAATTCGGAAGCAACCAGCTGATCGTGGTTGCGCTCGATTCCGGAGAGGTGTTTACCGAGAAATCTCTTCGGGTGATCCGTACGCTTACTCTCGCGTTTGAACGCCTGCCTCACGTGGACGAGGTGACCAGTATTACCAATGTCAATGATATCCGGGGTTCCGATCAGGATTTTATCGTCGAGAAGTTTATTAAAGAGATCCCTTCTGATCCGGACGCGCTGTCCCGTCTCGAAACCGCCGCGCTTCAGAATCCGCTTTACGTGAAAAATCTAATTTCTCCGGACGGAATGGTTGCCGGTATCTCCATCGAGCTCGTCCGTCATGAAGGAGAAGATGATACCTATAAGAAGGAAGTCATCGAGGATGTATTCGAAATCCTTCAGAAGGAAGTCCCCTCTTCCCATGAGTATTACGTAAGCGGACTGACCACTATCGAACATTTCTATGCCCGGTATATGCAGGAGGATCTCAAACGGTTCCTGCCGTTGATCTTCGTTTTTCTAATCGCAGTGTTGGTGATAAGTTTTCGGCGTCTGGGCGGCGTCCTTATTCCGCTGGTGACGATCACGGTGAGTCTGGTCTGGACAATGGCCTTCCTCTACTTCTGCGGGTTTTCCATCAATAACGTGACGACGATTATTCCTCCGATCATCTTGGCGATCGCGGTTGCCGACAGCGTGCATTTAGTGGGGGAAACCCTGCAGAGGGCGCGAAGGGGGGATTTTTGCGGCGGGAAGGAAGAAAGTTCCGCCGTGGCGGAGACCGCGATGCATTTGCTTAAGCCCTGCGCGCTGACGACGCTCACTACGATGATCGGTTTTTATTCTCTCACGGTGAGCCGGATCCCGCCGGTGCGGGAGCTGGGGATCGTCGCGGGAACCGGGGTCTTCTTTGCTTTTGTGCTGACCTTTACCTTTTTGCCCGCGCTGATCAAACAGTTTCATTTGTGTGCGATGAAGCCCGGCGGCGGGCGCGGGGCGCTGGACAGCGGGTTCGACGCGTTTTTAAAGAAGATGGCCGGATTCAGCGAACGTTTTCATCGGGCGATTCTCTGGGGCGCGGTGCTTCTGGTCGCGGGCTGTGTGTGGGGTACGACGTTCATTCAGTCGGAAACAAGCGTGCTTGAATATTTCAAACCGCAGACACAAGTGTATCAAGCCACTACGTTTATGGAGGAGAACCTGAGCGGAGTGCATTTCCTTCAGATTTCCCTGCGTGCTCAGGAACGGGATTATTTCAAGGATCCGGCGCGGCTCCGCGAGATCGAGAATCTGGAGCGTTTTTTGGAAAAGGTTCCTGAAGTCGATAAAGTCGAATCGGTCGTTGATTACGTCAAGGAGATCAATAAGTCGTTCCATAACGAGAATCCCGGCTATTACGCCATCCCGGAGTCACGGCCGCTTCTGGCGCAGTATCTCCTGTTGTACGGCGCCCGGGATTTACGTGAGTTTGTTGATTCCCAGTGGGAATGGACGACTGTGCAGGTCCGTCTCACCGAACATAGCACGGCGCGGCTGAGTGAAGTGATCGAAAATGTAGAGGGATATCTGCACCGTCATTTCAGCGGGATTGAAGCAAGGGTCCTGGGGCAAACCGTGCTTGAGGTGGAGACGAACAACGCCGTTACTGAGGGGCAGGTCAAAAGTCTGGCGATGGCAATGGCGGTGATCTTTGTCATGATGTTTTTCGTGTTCCGTACTTTCGGGGCCGGCATGGTGAGCATGGGGGCGAATCTCTTGCCTCTTCTGATAAATTTTGGGATAATGGGGTTTGCCGGGATTCGGCTTGACAGCGCGACGTCGATGATTTCCGCGATCGCCATCGGCATTATCGTTGATGACACCATTCATTACATGCACTCGTTTCAGCATTCTCTGCAGTCGCGGGGAAAGTACCGGGAGGCGATGTATGATGCGTTCCATCAAAAGGGCCGGCCGATTATTCTTACGTCCCTAATTTTGTTCTGCGGTTTCGGAGTGATGATATTTTCTCATTTTGTCCCCACGTATTATTTCGGAATGCTGAGCGCGCTGTTGATGATTCATGCCTTGGTGGTCGATCTGATCATTCTGCCCAGCGCGCTGATAGCGCTGAAGCCCCGGTTTCGGTCGGGGCGGAAAGGAAAGGAGAACCGCGAAAATGAACTCGTCCGCTGAAACTGCGGGAGAGGCCGATCAATTTTTCAGAGAAGCTTTCTGCCGGAATATCGGACTGCTGACCGAAGAGGAGCAGGAAAAGCTGCGGCGTACGACCGTCGGGGTTATCGGAGCCGGCGGCGTCGGCGGGCTGCACCTGACGACTTTGGCCCGTTTAGGCGTAGGAGGTTTCCATATTGCCGACATGGACAGGTACGAATTAGCCAATGTCCAGAGACAGTGCGGCGCGTTCGTGCATACCCTCGGAAAAAATAAGGCGGAGGCAATGCGGGAGATCGCGCTGGGGATCAATCCTCATCTGCGGCTTAAAGTATTTTCCGAGCAGATCGGCCGTGAAAATATTCATCAGTTCCTGGAAGGGGTGGATGTGCTCATTGACGGCATCGATTTTTTTTCGCTGGAAGCGCGGCGCTGCGCTTTCGATGCCGCCCGGGAACGGGGAGTATATACCGTCACCGCGGGGCCTCTGGGGTTCGGCAGTGCGATGCTGGTGTTCGCTCCCCAAGACGGGATGACGTTTGACGAATATTTTGATATTCATCCTGACATGAACGAGACGGAGAAGATTATCGCGTTCGCGGTAGGGCTTGCGCCGGCGGCTCTGCATATGCGTTATTTAAATCTTGGTTCGGTGAATCTGAAGAAAAAATCGGGACCGTCTCTGGTAACCGCGTGCACGCTGTGCGGGGTGCTTGCCGCCACTGAGGTGATTCGCATTGTATTGAGAAAAGACAGACCGGCCGCGGTGCCGCATTATTTTCAATACGATCCGTATCTGCAGAAACTGAAGAAAGGATACGTGCGGTGGGGGAATCGTCATCCTCTTCAACGGGTCAAACGCTGGTATCTCGCCAGAAAACTCGGCGCTCGCGCCTGAAGGCTTCTAATAACCGATCAAAAGAGGAGTAGCCTGATGACTTACGGGAAGAGAATATTATGGATGTCCGCTTTATTTACCTGTATATGGCTCTCCTTCCCTCCCGGCGCAGCCGCCCAGGAGCTGAGCGGAGGGCAGATCATGGAAAAATCCTATTTTCGCGAGGACGGGAATGACGCTGAATTCAAGGTTGAGATGATCTTAATCGACCGCCGCGGCCGCGCCAGGGACCGTACGCTGATGATGTATTTTAAAGATTACGGGAATTTGCGGAAAACATTTCTCAAGTTCACGGAACCGGCTGATATCGAGGGTACGAAGTTCTTATCCTGGGAAACCGAAAACGGCGAGGAGACGCAATACTTGTACCTTCCCGCGCTGGGCAGATCCAAGCGGATCGTGAGTAGCCAAAGGGACCTGCGGTTTGTGAATACTGATTTTACCTACGAGGATATGGAACGGCGCGAGCCCGGTCAGGATACCCATCGGTTTCTGCGGGACGGTGAATCCCTGAACCGGCCGTGCTTTGTGGTGGAGAGCGTGCCCAAACCGGACACTTCCCAATACGGAAAACGCGTCAGCTGGGTAACGAAAGATTCTTTTGTGGTCGTCGCGGTTGATTTTTACGATACCCGGGAGAAGAAAATTAAGGAATTACGGGTGAAGGAGTTGGAGGAGGTCGAAGGGATCCCGACGGCGATGAAAACGATAATGAAGGACCTTAAAGAGGATCACCGGACGGTGATGAAGGTTGAGTATGTGGAATATAATCAGGGGCTTGCGGATACGCTGTTTACGCTTTCCGCTCTCGAACGTAATTAGAAGTATTGGATTGGCGTTCGCGCTGAGTGCGGCGGCTTCGCATCCGATCACTGCGCAGGATGCGCTGGAAGGAGCAGTTTCCTGGTCTTCTTCAGGGGAGCTCGAATTCCGGGTGTTTCAGGACACGGTTGAAGATACCGAATACGAAGATCACCGGCAGTATTTCAGCCGGGCATTATGGGAGAATGAGGTCCGGCTCGAAGGAAGTCCTTTGCGCGTTCAGATAAACGCTGAAGCGGTCGGAGAAGCCTGGTCGGGGGACGAGAGCAGAGAGGACGCGGATGTATTCCTGCACGAAGCGTACGCGAGTTATGTCAAGGGAGCGCATGCGTTCACCGTCGGGCGTCAAGTGGTGACCTGGGGCCGGATTGAACGGTCCAGGCTGGACGTGTGGAATCCGCAGAGTTACCGGTGGTTTGTATTGTTTGATAAACAGCGTCGGAAAAGGGCGGTTCTGATGAGCCGCTATGAATATATTGCTCCCCGCTTTGATCTCGAATTTGTCTGGATGCCCTGGTTTGAACCTTCTCAGTTGCTGTACTTCGGATCGGACTGGGCGCTGTTTGATCACACGAAAAAAATCATACGAGAGGAAGGTTATCCGCCGGCGGTGAAATCTCTGGTGAATGCGATCGAAATCCGGGCCGATCCTGAGCGGGAGAAGCACGCGCTCACCAATTCTCAAGGCGGAGCGCGACTGCGCTCCCGGGCCGGGGATATCGATTACGCGCTCTATTATCTGAACGTGGCGCAGAATCTTGGAGTCCTGCAGGAATCGACGCCAAAGGGGAACCTGGTGAAACAGTTTTTGTATCTTCCCTCCGCCGGGAACCTGAACCGGCTGCTCGCGGCTGCCCCGGCCGGAGATGATCTTATTCTGCGCAAAGAACATCCAAGAATGCACCTGATCGGTGCCGACGCAGAAACCGTGTGGGGAGTAAGTTCGGTGCGAGCGGAGCTGGCCTACGCGACCAAAATGGCGTATTTGCGGGAGGATTTTTCGTATGCGATCCACGATACCCTTTTTGGGGCGTGCGGGGCCGATTACACCGGTTCCGGCGGTCTGTATCTGAATATCGATTTTCTTTACAGGCAAATTCTCGGTTATAGAGAGTTGTTTGCCGACGAAGAATATACCTTCCAAGTCGACGGCACGCTGCGGAAGGATCTCTGGAGAGGCAGCGCCGAATTCGTTCTGGACGGTTCGTTTAATTTCTCGCGGCATGACTGGATGATCAATCCGGTGGTCACCTGGAAAGCGAATCCCTCGTTTCACGTTTCCGCGGGAATGGTTTTTTTCGGCGGGGACTTAACGACTCTTTTTGGACGGTTTGATCAGAAAGATCTGGTATACGTCCGTACTCAATACTTCTTTTAATCCGCGCAAGAATCCTTCCGGATGTTTACCGCATGATTTTTTCGAAATCGTACGTGGGGTAACATTTCTTGAGGTAGGCGAGGTGTTCCGGAGAGCAGTTTCGGAGGATTGGATGGCGTTCCACGAAAAACGAGCGCAGGTCGTCTTCCGAAAAACGGAATTTTCCGCTGAATTTTTCGGGTTCGTTCTTTACCCGCAGGAACATTTTCTGTAAATCTTCACGCTGCATCGTTTTGCATCGTTCTTCAAACCCGTGAAGGTTGATGTATTTGCCTATTGCCGGTGCTCCGTTGGCGTGATTGTACGTCTTGAGCTCTCCCAGATCCTCAAACAGGAGAAAATCATAAATAAGCTTATGTTTTGGATGGAACGTGATGCAGGCAAAATCATAATCGTGATATATCGAAAGATAATCAAAGACAAGCTTGAACAGTGAAAAGATGAAGAACATTTTTTTTGCGTTCAACATGACCGATACGCCGCGAAAGAGGTCGGTATTGCTGGCGAGCATGGTCACTTCGCATACTTTTTTCCCCTGATCGCGTAACGCATCGATTTCATTGCGGTAAATTGCGTCCATGGGCAGGCCCAGAGGGGAATCGGGGATCACCGAAACGGTGGAGAGGACAATGTCGTCTGCGACCGTGACAAACGTGCTGCTTTGCGGCAGTGCGTTGTAGACCGTGTAGCGCATCTGCGACGGACATTCCTCGGTGTATCCGCGTTTCAGATATTCCCGATAGACGAGAGAGTACGCCTGAGTGATTTCCTCGCGTATGCGTGCGATACGGTAATCCACCGAACGTAAGAGAGTTTTTACGTCTATGCAGTCTTGTGACATATTCATGACTTTACGTGAATGTCCCCGTGCTGATCGAGATATTCGCTGAGAATCGTCCGGCTGACGTAGAAAACGAATTTCTGCCGGTCTTGAGGGGACATTTTGTGAAACCGGATTCCGGTAAGATACGCGGGATACGAAGAGGAGCCTGAATGCGTGTTCTCCGGCTGGGAATTCCAGATGACGTCGGCATCAACCGAGAAAGGTTTCTGTTCGTCCGGAAGCTTCAGTTTAAGCGAGATCACCTGTCCCCGGGTGAGCGGGACAGGGGAAAGAAAGCGCATCCCTCCGCCGCTGATATCTTCAATCGCGAGAGGGCGATGCCAACGATTCCGGCCGCTCATTGCAAATTCCATCTCCAGCGGGAGAGTGACCCGGTCGGTCTTTCGCTTCTCTTTGGCCAGCAAAGTCTGCAGTTTTTTCAACTCTTCCCGCATGAATGCTCCTCGCTGTTCCATTATCGGCATATTTGGGCGTACTGTCAAGGCGAAATCCGCCGGTTTGAGAGAGAACGACGCGTCCGCGAGAAGGAGAGAAGAGCTCGCGTGATCATCCGTGGGAGGGCATCACAAAATTTGTGGAATTTTCCCACAAAGAGCCAAAAATGTCGAAAAGATTGACATTGTTTAACTTGTTGATAAATATAGTGTTAAAGAAACATTGTTCGTTTCCTTTGAGGCTTTGTTGATATTTATAGACATTTCGCCGATGGGGGGAACCGCCGAATGAAAACGGTTTCAAGGAAAACGGTTTTATATCTCTAACAGTTTGATTCCCAACCGTTTATAGTTGACTTATTTCACCCTTTTTCGCGGGAGTAACTCTTATTTGGCATGGAATCTGCTTTACCTTATACAAGCGCAGGTAAAAGAAAATGGAGCGAATAGTCGGATATCCCAGTAGAGATGTGGATAAAAAGTTCCGCCGGGCGGTGCGAACCGTACGGAAGACCCTGCGGGAAATTACAAGACCTGACGTAAGAAGGGTCTGTGCTTCTTTTTTCCTGGGGGTGTTCCTGACCGGTACTGTTGCCGCGGTGGTGTGGTTAGTGCGCAGTTCTGTGTATGCTCAGTCGACTATGGTACGGTCGGCGGCTGTGCCGCTGGAATCGGTTCGTTGGGTGATGAGCGGGAGCTTGGCGAGCGCATTGATCAGTTTCGCCCGCGTAAAGTATCGCCTGGGAAAACGGTGTTTTGATGTGGCGGCGTCTGCGATCGGACTTATTTTGTCGGCGCCGTTGCTGATCATTATCGCGATACTGGTGAAGCTTGAATCGGAAGGTCCGGTGTTCTTTACCCAGAAGCGGCTGGGGAAGAACGGCAAAATTTTCAATATTTGGAAATTTCGCACGATGCGCAATAACGCCGAGATGGAAACCGGTCCGGTATGGGCGCAGGATGACGATCCCCGGGTCACCCGCTTGGGAAATTTCCTGCGTAAAACGCATATCGATGAACTGCCGCAATTATGGAATGTGGTGAGAGGGGACATGAGTCTTATCGGTCCGCGTCCGGAACGTCCCGAATTCTCGGAGCAGATTGCCTTTCACGTGCCGCAGTTTCGTCAGCGGATCGAGGTGAAACCAGGGATTACCGGTTTGGCACAGGTGCGCTATCAATACGGAGCATCAATACGCGATGCGTCGAGAAAATTGCGGTACGATCAATTATATCTGCAGCGGATGTGTTGGTTTCTTGATTTCCAGATCCTGCTTTGGACTCTGGGACGGGTGATGACCGGCGAAGGCGCCAGGTAAACGAAGTTTCTCTGCTGATGAAAACAGCGATACATATTTGGAAAGATTCCTGGCAGCTGCTCCAACGGCATTTAAAAGTGATCGTGCCGTTCGGGGTGACCGCGCTGGCGGGAGTGTTGGCCTTGTGGATTTTATATTTGGCGCCGCAGAAACCGGTATCGTATCTGCTGGCACCGCCGATCAGAAAATTCCTGGGGGAAAAGTTCCTTCATTATCCGTATCATTTATTTATTCTGCCCAAGTTGTTCTATTACGCAGAAAGGGTGATCATCGCCGTAGTCGGCGTGCTGATGACCGGAACCGCGATCGGGATGATCAAGGAAACGTTTGAAGGGAAAAGACCCCGTATTATGCGTAATTTCACGTACGCGCTTCGGAGATTTTTCGCGTTGTTTGTGATTCTCGCGGTGATGATGGGCGCGGCGATCCTGACGTCGGAAGCCGTAAAAGCGGTATTTGCGCAGAGGAACTTCGCTACGGCGCTCCTGATGTATCTGGCAGCGCTGATCCCTCAGGCGTTGTTTATTTACGCGCTGCCCGCGATCATTTTGGGCAGACAAAATGTGATCAGGGCATTCCATGAGGGAATAAAATTATTCGGGCGCCGGTCTTTGACGACTATTCTTTTTATTGTAGTTCCTGCGCTGGTCTATGTGCCAGTGCTGGCGCTCAACCAGATCGGCAGAAATTTAATCGTGAATATCGCTCCGGAAGTGATCCTGGTGATGATCGGCCTGGGAATCATTGCGTCGTTGATCATCGAGATATGGACGATACTCGCGCCGACGGTATTGTATTTGAAAACAAAGGAGGGAAGTGTATGAGTGGTAAGGTGAAACTGACATGTATGGTGTGCGCCCTGTGCGTCGCGTTTCTCACCGGATGTAAAGGCGGCGGTGGAGGAGGAGATCAGTATTCCTATCTGCAAGATATTCCTCATCAGCCTGAACCGGCGACAATCGTGATGTTCGGACTCGGCGCACTGGGCGTGTTCGGCGCGCGTAAGTTTAAAAAGAAATAACATTGTTTGTGATCCAGAATTCATGAGTCGCAAAAGAGAAGAATAGTCTTCTCTTTTGCGCTTTTATAAGGAGTGTCAAGATGCGAATCGCGCAGATTACGGTGTTGGCGGGATGCGTGGCGGTATTGGCCGCCTGCGGAGACGCACGTTACGGATCGGAAAAGCTGTACTGGAAAGCTGAACAGCGGGCGGCAAAAATAATTGCCCGTAAAGGTCCCGGGAATCTCACCGCCGACGATTATGCCCGGATTATCGAAGGGTATCGCAGGGTTACCAGTACCTATCCTTATCAGTACAAGACCGTGCAAGCGCATTTTGATATCGCGCGGGTGTATTTGGCGCAGGATAAATTCGAACCGGCGCTTGAAGAACTGGAAACAGTGATCCACAATTTTTCGGCCGCGCCGAAAATCGCGTCACGGGCGCAGTTCGCGATCGCGAAACTTTACGAAGCGCGGCGCGAGTATGAAACCGCGCTGGAGGAATACGACAAAATTCTTGATTTATATCCGGTGACCCCAATCGGCCTGGAAACACCGATTTACCTTATCCGCTTTCATGAACGCGTGCGCGATGATCAGGAGGAGGCTGCACGTGCCTATCAGCGGGCGCTGAGGCACTACCGCTCGCTTGCCGGAGAATACGGGGAGGAGACCCCGGTCGGGGTGGCGGTAAAAGATTACCTGGCGCGAACGTATTTATTGAAAGAGCAGTGGCAGGATGCCGCCGGCGTGTGGGAAGAAGTGATGAACCAGAAAGAAGTGCCTTTGCTGGCTGGCAAGGCCCAGCTCGCGCGCGCATCGTTGTTCGCAGACCAGCTCAAGGAACCTTCCCGCGCGATCGAATTGTACAAATCGTTCGAGCAGAAATTTCCGCGCAGCCGCATGCTGCCAATGGCTCTTTTTCAGTTGGGACGGGTGTATCTTAAGGAAGGAAACCTTCCCGAGGCGAAAGAAACGTTTGAGAAAATAATCACGCAGTTTCCCCGGAATACGGAACTGAATATCCTGTCCCGGGTTGCTATCGCGGAAGCGTATAAAAAGGAAGGAGATCTGGAAGCGGTACGGCGGGAGTATACGACATTAGAGAGCGCCTATCCGGAGAGTCCGAAAGTGTTCGCGGTGCCTTACCTTCTCTATACCTATTACCGCGATGCCGGACGCGATACTAAGGCGGCGATGCTGCTGGAGCTGGCGATTACTGAGTATGAAAAAAAACTGGAGCGGATCGTCGATCAGCGAAAAAAGGATGCGCTGGCGCAGTGGCTGATTCTTTCGTACCGGGAAAAAGGTCAATGGCAAAAAGCTATCGACGTGCTTGATCAGCTTGCTGAAGATTTCCCCGGGGATCCGCGGTATCCGCTGGCGGCCGCCGCGCTGTATAAGAATCAAATGAAAGATCCTGCGGGAGCGTTAAAGATGTACGAAGAGGTGCAGAACGCGTATCCGCTGAACGAGATGGTTACCGATTCACTCCAGAAACAGATTGAGTCTCTGCAGGGAGTACTGAAGGTGGGGGATCAGTGAAGCGTGCCGGGTTCTCGATTTCATGGGGATGGATTACTGCTGTCGCCGCGGTGCTGGCGCTTTCGGGTTGTGTGGATCCCGGCTACCGGGCCGAACGGCTTTTTTGGCAGGCCGAACGCAAGGCAGATGAAGTATTCAAAAAAGGCATCGATAATTTTACCGACGAGGATTTTGAAACGCTTATCGGGCTTTACCGGAAAGTAGTGGAAGCCGCCCCTCTTGAAGACGAAAGCTCCCAGGCGCAGTTCATTATTGCCGATCTCTATACCTACCAGCATAAATACCGGAAAGCACAGCAGCAGTTACTGCAGATAGAGAATAATTTTTTTACCAAACCGGTGATCGCTTCCCGTGCGAAATTTTTCATGGCTAAGCTTTACGAAAAAAGGGAGAAGCCGGAGGAAGCAATTCAATATTACGAGGAATTAATGTCTAAGTATCCGGTGACGCCGATCGGGCTCACCCTGCCGCGGTACTTAATGACAAAATATAAAGAAGAGGGGAGTGCCGGGAAAGCCCGGGAGTTTTACGACCGCGCGATTACCCACTACCAGGATCTTCTGTCGCAGTATACCGATACCGCGGTCGCGCCGACGGTGTACGACGCGTTAGCCGAATTGTATCTGGCGGAAGGTGAACCGGAAAAAGCCCTGGAGATGTGGGATCGGATCATTCTTGATTATCCGGAAAGCGGCTATATTCCTAAAGCGTATACCTCAAAAGCGGAAACGTATGTCCGGCAGTTATCTCACATGAAGAACGCGCAAGAGGTGTATGAGCAGTTCAGCGAACGCTATCCTGATTTTCCTCAGCGGCCGGAAATCGAACTGCGGCTGGCCCGGCTGTATCTTCAGGATGACAAGACAGCCAAAGCCAAACGCATCTATCGCGAGATCATCAATGAATTTCCAGAAAAGTCGACCCTCCTCGCGCAGGCCTATGCGGGACTTGCCGAATGTTATCAGAAAGAAGCGAATACCGGGAAAATGGAGGAAACCTACGGGTACATTCGGGAACATTTTCCCGACTCACAGGCGGCGTTCATGATACCATTTTTGACCGCCCGGTACTATGAGCAAACGGGGTTTCATCAGAAAGCTCAACGCGGATATCGGCAGGCGGCAAAGAAATACGAACAATATCTGGCGAAGCATCCTGATCCTCGCGTAAAAAAAGAAGCGGCAAATGTGCTTACATTATGTTATATTAAGACAAACCGGGTGAGCGACGCGGTGGCGTTACTGGAAAAGCTCTCAACGGCGTTTCCCCGTGATCCGATGTATTTATTCGATCTTGCAACCTTGTACGTAAATCTGCATAAGCCGGAAAAAGCCCGGGAGGTTTACCAAACCATCCAGGAGAAATATCCGACGAATTATTTCGTGAACCGGCTCGCGCAGCGGAGGATGAATACGCTTCGGTAGTGCCGTCCGGATGCGTGATTCTTCTTGAAGCCACGGAAAATCCATGAATAAGAAGATCTCATTTGCCGGTATCGAACTTACCCTCAGGACGTTGCGGCGGATTGTGCTTATGAGCGCGCTTTTCGCGGCGGTGTATTTTCCCGTAATCCCCCATTTTATCTCGCGGTTTTCCGCCCGTGATTCCTATTATTCTCATGGTTTCTTGATCCCTGTGGTTTCGCTGTATTTGGTGTTTCGCAGCCGGGAAATACTGGCCCGTATACCCACATGGCCGCATCCGGCCGGTTTCGCGCTGATTCTTTTAGGGCTGGCAATGTATCTGATCGGGTATGTGCTTCAGATCAATTTCGGGATGTACGCGAGCCTGCTGCCGGTGCTCTTCGGATTAGCGCTGTATTTGGGGGGATCGCAATACTTCCGGGTATTGTTCTTTCCCATTCTATTTTTGGGATTCATGCTGCCGCTGCCGCAAGTATTCATTATCGGCGCTTCATTCCGGTTGAAACTCATGGCCGCGCAGGCAGCGACGTTCCTGTCGCGAATGATGGGAATAGAGGCAGTGCAAAATGGATCGATGATTTACTATCCGGGCGGGCAGATACTTGTCGGAGATCCCTGCAGCGGGTTGAGGTCGTTGATTGCATTTATCGCGCTCGGGGCGCTGTGTGCTTATCTGGCACGGGGAAGTACGATCAAACGGGTGTTACTGTTTGTTCTTGCCGTGCCGGTCGCGCTTTTCTCAAATCTGTTGAGGCTGACCTTTCTGGTCGGGGTCGGCTATGTCTACGGCGAAAAAATCGCTTCGGGGACGGTGCATGATGTTTCAGGGATGCTGGTGTTTGTACTCGGTTTTCTCTGTTTTGTGGGTCTTATCCGGCTGTTAGGCTGCCGGATTGAGGTGTGAAATGCGCAAAAATATTTTTCGTTCTTTTCTGACCGTTCCCTATTTTCAGGTCGCCTGCCTGTTCGCAGCTGCGGCATTGTTGATCGGGAAGATGGAACTGTCTGCCCGTTCCTCTCCGGCTCCCTCTCAAATTTCGTTCCCGATGCAGATTGGAGAATGGAAAGGAAAAGACCTGGAGGTTGACGAAAGTACCTATGAGATCCTGGAAACGCGGGACGTGATCTCCCGGGAATATACCGATCCCGACGGCGATACGCTGTATTTTTCGCTCGTGTACGCGCAGGATACCCGGCACAGCTTTCATCCTCCCGAACTCTGTTATGTCGGGGGCGGTGTGGAGGTCATGGGCAAGGAAAAGGCCGAAATCCCGCTCGATCAGGATCAATTAACCGTAAACGTCCTGTACATGAAAGCCGGGTATGGAAACCTGCGCGCCTGGTACTGGTTTTCTGCCGGTTCGGAATTCACCGACAGCTATGTAGGCCAGCAAATACGGCTTTTTTTCGACGTCATGCGCGGGGAAAAACCGTCCGGCGCGCTGATCAGAGTCTCGACCCCTTCTCCGGAATCGGCACCCAAGGCCGAATCCTTCATCCGAAAGCTCATCCCTCCTCTCAAACGGACCCTCGAAAAAATAGGTTGATAAAGAATTTTTGAAATGTTATACTTTAGTTCTCCTCAAAAGAGAACCTATGGAGTCAAATCCGTACGAAAATCCAGTAAAAGAATTTCTTACGGTCAGTCTGGACCGCTGTATGCAGGAAGTAAATGCCGGTTCGGGCTCGATCTTTCTCGTGGACGAGGTGACCCAGGACCTTGTCCTTGAAATTATCCACAGTAAAGAAAGGCGTAATCTTGAAGGAACCCGCACCAAGCTCGGAGAACGGGTGTCCGGCAGGGTCGCGCAGGAACGAAAACCCTTTCTAGTGGCGAATATTGATTCCGAACCGTCGTTCGGTACCTTTCCTCGTTATTCTCACTACCAGTCTAAATCGTTTTTGTCGGTTCCCCTCGAATCATCGGGCACTCTGCTTGGAGTGGTGAATCTCACGGAAAAGGGGGACGGGACCGTATTTGATAATGATGATCTTGATGCCGTGATGCTTATCGCCAGACAGCTGGGGATTGCGCTCGAGAAACTGAAACTATTTTCCGCCTCTCAGAAAACCGAATATTTGCGGCTGAAAGCCGAACGGGAGAATCTTTCCCGGTCAATCGAACAGTATAAGAAATTCTCTTCGCTCGGGAAATTCATCGGCGGGCTCGTACACGAGATCAATAACCCGCTGGACGGAGTCATGCGATACATAAACTTAAGCATGGACCGCGTGCAGTCCGACGAGGTGCTCAAAGAGTATCTGCAGGAGTCGCAGAAGGGATTGCAGCGTATCGCTCAATTCGTACGTTCATTGCTCGATTTTTCCTGGAGCATGTCCTCGGCGGGCCGGGAGATCGACGTGAACCGGATCTTTGAAGAAACCCGTTTCCTGTATGACGGTGAATTGCGTTCCGGCAATGTGTCGGTGGAAACGGAACTGGACTCCAATCTGCCCAAGATCCCGGATTACGGGCTTAAGATTGTGCTGAATAATCTTTTCAAGAATGCCCGGGAGGCGATGCAGCCGGAGGGCGGGGTAATACGGGCCAAGACGCGTAAGATTCCCGGCGGTATTATGGTGGAGTTTTCCGATACGGGTGCCGGCATTCCTGCCGAGGTAAAAGGAAGGATTTTTGAACCTTTTTTCACCACGAAGCAGATGGGAGAAGGGTCCGGGCTGGGACTGGCGTTGGTGAGTGAAATCGTAGAGAAATATAAAGGAACGATCCACGTGGACAGCGGCCGGGGAGCCGGCACTACTTTTCGTATTTTCCTTCCCGCCTCAAATTTTCAGACGACATGAAATCGCACAACAAGATCCTGATCGTTGATGATGAACCGCTCACCCGCAAATCACTGCAGGAAATTCTCAGGAAAGACGGGTATGCGGTTTCGTCTGCCGGGGACGGGGAAAACGCGTGTGAAATAGTGGCACGCGAAGTGCCGGATGTGGTCCTGACCGATTTTAAACTGCCCGGCATGGACGGTCTGCAATTGTTGAAAAAAATAAAAGAACAGTATCCGGGAATCGAGGTCGTTCTTATTACCGCTTACGGTTCCATAGAGCACGCGGTAAAAGCCATGCGCGAAGGGGCGTTCGATTACGTCACCAAGCCGATCATTGATGATGAAATCAAAATTATCATCCGCAGGGTATTCGAGCAGAAGAAAATTCTTGATGAGAATGAGTTCCTGAAACGGCAGCTTACCTCGCATGCGCGGGAGAAGTTCCACACGATTATCGGCAAGAACCCCCGCATGCAAAAAATTTATAATTTGATTGAAACCGTCGCGCCGACCAATGCGATTATTTTGATTCAGGGCGACAGCGGGACGGGAAAACGGGTAGTGGCTCACGCGATTCACCGTGCGGATTATCATCGGAAAGACCATCCCTTGATCGAAGTCAGTTGTGGGGCATTGCCGGAGAATCTGCTTGAGAGCGAGTTGTTCGGCCACGTCAAGGGCGCGTTTACCGGAGCGATTAAGGATAGGCAGGGAAGATTCGA
Source organism: Candidatus Omnitrophota bacterium (assembly GCA_014729775.1). GTDB lineage: Bacteria > Omnitrophota > Gorgyraeia > Duberdicusellales > 4484-171 > WJJJ01. The sequence continues at coordinate 38,027 of WJJJ01000013.1, forward strand.
AGCCGCCCATGAGGGGACGATCTTTCTCGATGAGATCGATACCTTCAGTCCGAAACTGCAGGTGAAGCTTTTGCGTATCTTGCAGGAAGGGGAATTCGAACGGGTAGGAGATACCAAAACGATTCAGGTCAACGTCCGGGTCATTGCCGCGACAAATCAGGATTTAAAAGAATTGATTCAGCAGGGAACATTCCGGGAGGATCTATATTACCGGCTTAACGTGATCCCCATACATCTGCCTCCTTTGCGGGAACGCCGGGACGACATCCCCCTGCTTATTCAGCACTTTTTGGAAAAAGGCGGCCGGAAACTTTCGGTGAAACCAAAACAGTTTTCCCCGGAAGCGATGGGGATATTGTGCAGTTACGAATGGCCGGGCAACGTGCGCGAACTGGAGAACGTGGTGGAACGCGCCTTAATTCTTTGCAAGTCGAAAACCGTCGGCCCTGATGATCTGCCTGAAGCCGTGCAGAATTCACCGGTGACCGCAGATACCGGCAGTGTGGCTGATGAAAGCGTTTCGCTTAAAGACGCGCTTCGGGTGTCTGAGAAAAAGATCATCGCCGAGGCGCTGGAAAGATGCGGATGGAACCGGAAGAAAGCGTCTTTGATGTTAGGAATTAACCGTACCACGCTTTATAATAAGATGAGAGACTACGGTTTGCTGGATGAATAGGCTTTTTAACCGCGGATTCTTTTCCGGCGATGATAGGGAGGGATCCTCAATTCTTCCCGGTATTTTGCCACTGTTCTTCGTGCGATTCTTATACCCTTGCCACTCAGCTGCTGCGCGATTTGCGAGTCTTTGAGGGGCTCATCCGCCGTTTCTTCTTCAATCAGCGAAAGGATTTCTTCTTTTACCATTTCCTGGGAAATATCGGCGCCGTTGCTTGAAGGAAAAGATTTGGTAAGGAAAAAATCAAGCCGGTAGATGCCGTAGGGCGTGGAAATATATTTGTTATTTACTACCCGGCTTACGGTCGATTCGTTGCGGTGTGCTTTCAGGGCGATATCCTTGAGTGTTAACGGATTGAGCCGGGCCGGATCTCCCTGAAGAAAGAATTCTTTTTGATGTTCCACGATAAGGGTCCCGATCCTGCGTATGGTTTCTTCTCTTTTCATCACCGCTTTGATTACCGTGAGAGCGTATTTCACTTTTCCGCGAATGTACCGTTTCGTTTCGGGAGAAAGCTCTCCTTCCCTGAGCAATTCCAGGTAACGGCTGCTCACCCGTAGTCGGGGCAGGAACGAATTGTTTACCCTGATTTCCAGACTGCTTTTATGCTGTTCTACGGTAAGGTCTGGTTGAGAGGCGGCGTTAAACTGCCGGGTAAAGGCAGTGAATTTGTCCCCGGGGCGGGGAGCGAGAGAGGAAATTTCCTTTTTCGCGGCAAGTACCTCTCGATGCGGGATTTTGAGCTTCCTGGAGATCGCCGCGATTTTATTTTTCGCGAGTTCGGGGAGACAGGAAGTAATAATACGATAGGCGGGAGAGTCTTTTTTCCCTCTGCGTTCCAGCTGAAGCAGAAGACTCTCTTTTAGATTACGCGCCCCGACTCCCGGAGGATCGCAGGTTTTTAACGTTTCTATCGCCGTTTCTATTTCTTCCGGAGAGAACGGGGTATGATGTTCGTTGCGCAGGAAGAGCGAAATTTCCTCAGAAGAGAGATTGAGATAACCGTTTTCATCTAAATTGCCCACCAGAAATTCCAGGATCAGCTGCTGACGGGAAGAGAGAGGCTGGATACGAATTTGACTGAGTAAATGCTCGGGTAGCGTGCGGGAGGACGTGATCAGCGATTCGGTGTAATTGCGCCGTTTGGCGGCTTCTTCCGGAGACAGACCCAGCGCAATATAGGGGTTTTCCTGTTCGGGGCGCGTGAGCTGTTCGGTTTGCTTCAGTAAATCCCTTTCCGGAGGATCTATACATTCCAGTATCGGATTTTCTTCTGCCTGTGCTTCAAGAAAATGGCGTAAATCGGTTACCGGGAGCTGCAAAATACGCAGAAACTGACGCATTTGCGGGGTAAGTGCCAGCGTCTGGGTGAGTTTCTGACTTTGTTTAATTTCCATGTTTTTTTACTTCTGCCGCCGGATAAATCAAAAAATTATTCTTCGGTTTTCGTTTTCTCTTTTTTTCTTCTCCGTCTCTGTGCTTCTTTCTTCTTGTTCCTTGCTTCCTGCCTTTTCCTCTGCGGCATCCAGGTTCTCAATTGTAACATATTTTCTTTCTCTTGAGCAATATTATTACACACTGTTTTTTATTGGAATTCTCCAATGATTGTGCTATAATTTGGCTCGTTGTGGAAACCGCGTCGACGCGGAAAAAGACGAAATAAAGGAGCCGGATATGATCGAACAGAAAATTTATGAAGATTACGTTGCCGCGATGAAGAACCGGGAGAAGGAAAAGGCCGGTTTTTTGAGTTTTCTTCGGGCACAGCTGAAAAACGCGGCAATCGAAACACGCAGTGAAACGCTCGGTGATGAAAAAACCCTGGAGGTGCTTCAAAAACAGAAAAAGCGTCTTCAGGAAACGATTGAGAGTGTGCAGGCATCGGGGCGGGATGACCTCCGGCAGGAAGCGGAGCGGGAGCTTGAATTCCTTTCGGCGTATCTTCCGGAACCATTGTCTGAGGAGGAAATCCGCCGTATCGTGGACGAGGTCGTACAGTCTACCGGTGCTTCCTCTATGAAAGATATGGGACGGGTAATGAAAGAGATCCTGCCACGGACCGGCGCGCGCGCTGACGCCAAGGAGATCAGTCTGCTGGTCCGGCAAAAACTTTCCTCCTGAACCCTCAACGTTCGGTTTATAAATCTCTTTTTAGTCCGCTTAAGTGAATTTCTTTTCAGGTAATTTATAACTGCTTGTATACCCACTGCTTACAGAAAACGTTCAGTGTCCTATTCGCCTTGCTTTTTCCGGATTGAGTATGGTATACCCATATAATACCCCGGAGACGCTGTTCTTTGCCGTGGACCGGGCACTTTAGAAATTACCCAAAGGAGCGTGACCAGCCATGCAGAGAATTTTTTCGTTGTGTCTTGTGATCGTGTTCATGACCGGATTCGCCGCTGGGAACCGTTCGGTTTCCTACGGTAACAGTATTTCCGTGAGAGGGCTGGCGTCCTGGTACTCGGAATCAGACCGCGGCGTGAAGAAAACCACGGCGAATATGGAAGTGTTTGACGACAGTCAGCTTACCTGCGCCATATGGAATGTGCCTTTCGGTACTAAATTGAAGATCACAAACACCCATACGGGAGAGTCGATTGTCGTGCGGGTAAATGACCGGGGTCCCGCGAAGCGGCTGGTGCGCCAGGGCCGGATTGTTGATTTGACGAAAGCCGCTTTCTCCCGGCTCGCGGACCTGGACGAAGGACTGATTGCGGTTGATATTCAGATCGTCTCTTCTCTCTAACTCATTCCCTTCCTTTTGTATAAGAATGTATTTCCTGCAGATACCGTGACGCGGTGCGGGCGTATGTGTGTTCGTTTTTCGGCCTGTCCCGGTCTCTTCTTCCGCCGCGAAATCCTTTTATTTTTCCCAAAATTAGGTATAATACTCCTCGGACCTTTTCCCGTATCAATCCGTGCGGACACATAAGGAAAGGATTGAAAAATGGCTACACGATCAGGCAGACATCCTCATTCTCTTCGTATTCGAAAAAAAGAACGGCGTATTGCCTATTTTTCCATGGAGGTAGGAGTCCATTCGGATATCCCCACATACAGCGGAGGGCTGGGTATTCTCGCCGGAGATACGATCAGGTCCGCCGCGGATTTAAACGTGCCCATGGTCGGGGTTACGCTTTTGTACCGTAAAGGATATTTTTTTCAGAAGATCGACGCTGAAGGACAGCAGCATGAATATCCCTTTGAATGGAATCCGAAAAAGGTCCTCCGGCTGTCCTCAAGAAGGACGAGTGTCCAAATCGAAGGTCGTGAAGTTCATATCCAGGCCTGGCAGTATGTGGTGCGGGGTAGTGCCGGTTATCTTATTCCGGTGATTTTTCTCGATACGGATCTTCCGGAGAATGACGAATACGGCCGCAGTCTTTCCTATTTCTTATACGGAGGGGACCGCCGCTACCGTCTTTCCCAGGAGCTCGTGCTTGGAGTAGGCGGCGTACGGATGTTAAGGGAGCTAGGGTACCGGCAGCTGAACCGTTATCATATGAATGAGGGACACGCGAGTTTACTTACCCTTGAACTCCTGCGCGTACGGGGCCGGCCGGAGGGAGAGTGGGATATGGACGGCGTGCGGCGGATGTGTGTGTTTACCACTCATACTCCCGTGCCCGCCGGGCATGATAAATTCTCCTACGATCTTGTGCGGGAGGTGCTCAGCGACCTGGTACCGTTGGAGCTCCTGCAGCAGTGCGCCGGGAACGAAGAATTGAACATGACGCGCCTGGCGATGAATCTCAGCCATTACGTCAACGGAGTGGCAAAACAGCACGGAAAGGTTTCTCAGGAAATGTTCCCGGGGTATCACATCGATTCAATTACCAACGGAGTGCATTCTCCGACGTGGGTAAGCACCCATTTTCGCAAGTTGTTCGATAAATACATGTGGGGATGGGTCCATGATCCGTTTAACTTTCGTTACGCGTTGAGTATTCCGCGGGAAGAGGTGTGGATGGCGCACGATGAGGCAAAACAGGAGCTTATCCGGTATGTCAATGAACACACCGGTTCCGGGTTGGACCCGGAGGTGTTTACGATCGGGTTCGCCCGTCGCGCAACGGCCTATAAACGCGCCGATCTGGTGTTCCACGACACGGAACGGCTGATCAGGATCGCGGAAGAGGCGGGGAAGGTACAGTTTATTTTTTCCGGAAAAGCGCATCCGCAGGATCATGACGGTAAAGCGCTGATCAAAAAAATCATTCAAACCGCTCATGCCTTAAGCGAGAAGATCAAGATCGTGTATTTAGAGCATTACAATATGGATCTTGCGAAAATGCTCATTTCAGGCGTGGATCTATGGCTGAATACGCCCCGCAAACCGAAAGAAGCATCCGGAACTTCCGGCATGAAAGCCGCGCATAACGGGATTCCGTCCTTGAGTATTCTAGACGGCTGGTGGATCGAGGGGAGTATCGAGAACCTCACCGGCTGGTCCATCGGCACTCTGCATGATCCCGAAAACGACGATGAGCGGGATGCCGCGGCATTGTATGAAAAATTGGAGAAGGTGATTGTTCCTTCATATTACCGCGACCGGGACCGGTGGATAGATATTATGCGTCACTGTATCGCGATCAACGCTTCATTCTTTAATACCCACCGGATGATTCAGCAGTACGTGTTAAACGCCTATTTACATTAATGGGCAAAGGAGATGTCTATGTTAAGTTATTCGCAAATCGCGGCTCTTTTGGGGAAAGAGGCAGATTCTCTTTTACAGCATACCTGTTCTACGATCTCCCGCAAGATGCTTTCTCTTCCCGGTTCCGATTTTCTCGATCGCGTGTTTATTGATTCTGACCGTCCAAATTCCGTTCTGCGTAATTTGGCATCTTTATTCCGGCATGGTCGTCTCGGCGGCACGGGATATCTGTCGATCCTGCCCGTCGATCAGGGGATTGAACATACTGCCGGGGCTTCCTTTTCGCCGAACCCTGAATATTTTGATCCGGAAAATATCGTGAAACTGGCGATTGAAGGAGGATGTAACGGAGTTGCCTCTACGCTGGGCGTCCTGGGCCTGGTGGCGCGCAGGTACGCGCATAAAATTCCCTTTATCGTGAAGCTCAATCACAACGAACTTTTGTCCTATCCGAATTCATATGATCAGCGGTTGTTCGCTTCCGTTGAGCAGGCTTATTCAATGGGCGCGGTCGGGGTAGGTGCTACCATTTATTTCGGTTCACCCGAATCCCGCCGCCAAATCGAAGAAGTTTCGGCGTTGTTCGAACGGGCGCACCAGCTGGGTTTGTGCACGGTGTTATGGTGTTATTTAAGAAATTCGGCTTTTAAAAAAGACGATACCGACTATCATACCGCGGCAGATCTCACCGGTCAGGCCAACCATCTGGGAGTTACTTTGCAGGCCGATATCATCAAACAGAAACTGCCGATGGACAACGGCGGATTCCAGACGCTGAAATTCGGAAAGACCCATCCGCTGATGTATGAACAACTGGCCAGCGCGCATCCCGTTGATCTTACCCGTTATCAGGTTGCCAACTGCTACATGGGAAAAATTGGGTTGATCAATTCCGGCGGTCCTTCCGGAAAAAATGATTTACAGCAGGCGGTAAGAACCGCGGTGATCAACAAGCGCGCCGGAGGTACCGGCCTTATTTCCGGACGGAAAGCATTCCAGAAATCACTCCATGACGGAGTGGAAATCCTTCATGCCATTCAGGACGTGTATTTAACCGATGAGATTTCCGTCGCATAAATTTGGCGGAGCCGGCCTGAGAACGACGGCGGTGAGTTACCGTTTCTTTTTTCGTACTCTTCTTTTTTGGGAGGGTTTTGTGTAATATTGCCTTTCCCGGAAGTTCTTTATGATTCTTTCTCGTTTGCACTGGGTTTTAAAAGAACGAAGCGCTTTCTCGAATTCCGCGTTGGATTTGATTTGAACTTCAGCCATTTCTCCTCCTTGGTTAGGAGTGTTATATCATAAATTGACGGTTTGGCAAGGGAAAAGTATTTCGACCTTTATTTACTGGGGTAAAATCGTTTTTCGGAAGGAACTTACTTGCGCAGATCAGGGAAAAATTATACAATGAAGGCGTTTCCTGAACGTATTTTCACTCTTTCATTTCAACAGAAAGGATAAGAATGTCGTTAAAACTTGTCAAAGCAGAACCGGTGGAAAATCCGGAGGTATCACTGGAGACCGCCGAACCGGCGCGGGTCCGGGAAGAAGTGGCGCGCAACACCCGGAATTTCAGGAATTCCTGGCGTAATTTGGCGAAAGTGCTTGGGGTTGTCTGGCAGCGGAAGTTGTACAGAGAATGGGGATATGAAACATTTGATCAATATACCGCACAGGAAGTGGCGATTCGTAAACATACCGCAATGAAATTGATTCGGTCCTATAATTTTTTACAGAAAGAGGAGCCGGAGTGCCTGAAACATGATGAACGAACGGAATCCACTCCGGCCGCGGCGCCCACGTTGGAAGCAGTACATACCCTGCGAATGGCGAAACAGAAACTGGACGGAGAAGGGTATCAGCGGGTGAAACGCGAATTATTTGACCAGAACCGCAGCCCTGCTGAAGTGAAAAAAGACCTGACGATGGTGATGAAACAGCGGCGGGAGGTCGATCCGGAAACCGAACGCGGAAGGAAACGGCACGTGATCATCAAACGATTTCTCGGTTCATTGGAAGGATTCATGCGTGATGCCGAACTGCTCGAGATTCTTCCTGATCCGGTGGCCGAGGAACTTCGCCGCGCGAAGCGCAGTCTCGCGGGACTGCTTGAGGAAGAAAAGATGCCGGGAGAAGCTGCATGAAAACGGTGCGGATCAATGAACTGCGTCCCGGGATGAAGGTCGTCAAAGAGGTGAAGGATGCGCAAGGGATGTTGGTGTGTCCTGCCGACACTCCGGTGAGCGAGCGGCTCAAAGAATTGTGCCTGCGCCGCGGCGTGGAGGAGGTCTGGATTGCGGAGGAGCAGGACGCGGCGGAAACCCGGGGGACGGTGCGGGAAACGCCGGAGCAGATACGGAAAAGAGTGAGGGAGAAGTTCGCTCCGTATATGGAGGATCCGGTAATGGCCCGGTTATGCGAATTGGCGCAGGAGTATCTGCTGCGCAGGGAGGAAATGTGAAAATACGGAATCCGCGGGAGTTCGTCCGGGATATCGAAGGTCTCCCGACCCTGCCCAATTTATATACCCGCTTCCGGCAGAAAATCTATGATCCCAAATCCTCGGCGAACGATATCGCCGAAATTATTTCCGCCGATCAGGCGATCGTTTCCAATATTCTCAAGATCGCCAATTCCGCCTTTTACGGATTCTCAAGACGTATTTCCAGCGTGACCCACGCGATCGTCATTATCGGATTCAACGGCATTCACCATATCGTCCTGAATACCACAGTGGTGAAAATGTTTTCAGGGCAGACGCAGGGCGGGTTCGATTTATCACGGATCTGGGAACATTCGTTGGGAACTGCGGCGATTGCGAAATATATCGCCAAAAAGAAAGAACAGAAGAATTTCGAGGAAGTCTTTACGGCGGGATTGCTCCACGATATCGGGAAAGTGATCGTGTTTAAATACCTTCCCGATGAGTTCAGAGCCGTAATGGAGAGGGTAAGAGAAGAAAATATCCCGATAAAGGAAGCGGAAGCCCGGGAGGTGGGTGTTGATCATACTGAAATCGGAAAGTGTCTTCTCGAAGAGTGGAAATTTCCCGAAAGTCTTGTTCGCGCGGCGGCCTATCACGACAATCCGGTGCTGGCGAAAGAGAAAAAAACAGAGGTGAGTATCGTGCATCTGGCCAATGTCATTACCCGGGCTTTCGAGATCGGATCCGGAGGAGATGACCTGATCTCTCCGTGCAATGAAGATGCATGGAATCATTTAGGGTTTGCGCTTGAGGATCTGGATGATATCGCGGCGCACGTTGATGAAGCGCTCAGAGAGTGCGCGGTATTCAAGGATTTGATGGGATGACGCACATAAGCGATTTTAAAGTTTTTTGCCGCAGTCTGCTGGAGAGTCTCCCTTACGGGGTGATGATCCTGAATCAGCAGGGGCTGATACTGCACATGAACCGCAATATGTCGTTTATGCTGAATATCACTGAACCGGAAGCGGAGAACGTGAGTTTTCGCGACGTGCTCCCCCGGGAAATCTCCCGGACAGTCCAGCAGATGGTAGATGACACTACTTCTTACGGTTTCGTGATGGACAGGCGTATTTCGGTCAATGTCGCCGAAAAAGCCGAGGTGCTGATGGCAATGAGCGGGTCAATTCTGCGCGATGAGGAGGGGCAGCCGGCGGGGATTACCCTGATTTGCCGGGAGATGACCGCGACCCGCGAGTTGGACCGGATGCGGGAATTGGATAAGCTCAAAGACGATTTCATTTCCAGCGTGTCGCATGATTTGAAAAATCCGCTGAGCAGTATTCTGGGGTTTTCCGATATCCTTCTAGAAATGGCCAAAGAGAAGGATTTGAGCGAGGAAACCGAGTACCTCCAGATTATCCGGCAGGAGAGCCGGCGCTTATCAGGGATGATCGGGCAGATGCTCAGCCTTGCACGAATCGAGTCCGGAATGTTACACTTAAAAGTAGGGAAAGTCGTGCTCAAAGAGGTGGTGTCCGAGGTTCTGAAGGTGCTTTCCGTGCAGAGCAAAGGAAAACATGATTTCAGGGCCGAGATGGATGATGAAATCCCGGAGTTATGGCTGGATCGTGAGGAGATCAGCCGGGTGATCATGAACCTGGTGAGCAACGCGATGAAGTATTCCCCCGAAGGCGGTCCGGTCACGGTGCGCGGTTTTGTGCGGGGAGAAAACGTGCACCTGGAAGTACATGATAAAGGGATCGGGATGTCGGAGGAAACACTGTCGCATATGTTCGAGAAGTTTTTCCGGGAAACAGGCGGAGAAGCCCAGAGAGTTCCCGGAACCGGACTGGGCCTGGTGATTACCAAAGGAATCGTGGAGGCTCACGGCGGGACAATTTCGGTGGAAAGCGCAGTAGGCGACGGATCGGTGTTCTCGGTGATACTCCCTTTGTGGTTGCGTGACAAGAAGCCGAGTGCCTAACAGGGAGGGCGAGATGACCAAGCGGATTTTGATTGTAGACGACGACCGGAATATACGCGGTTTGATCAGGAAGGTGCTGGAACGCGAAGGGAAGTACGAAGTAGCCGAGGCCGAAGACGGGAAAGCTGCAGAAGAAAAGCTCGCGGGGTTCCGGCCGGATCTGGTGGTGCTGGACATTCAAATGCCGGGTGAGGGCGGATACGAGACCTGTATGCATATCCGTAGTCTGGCAGGGCGCAAGAAAATAAAAATTGTAGGTGTGTCGGGGGTGTCCGGAAAAATCGGTGATGCGATCATGACCGCACTCGGCGCGGATTATTTTTTTGAAAAACCGTTCAACAATAGCCAGTTTACCCATAAAATAGAAGAGCTCCTTGAGGAAGTCGAAGCGTAGCTTTATTGGGGAAATTGATTTCGAAGAGGCCGGGTAACCGGCGAACTTATGGAAATGCATTCATTCTTTTCATCCGACTTCTTCTCTCTGGTCTGTATCCCTCTCGCGATTTTTCTGGTGCGCATTGTCGACGTGAGCATGGGGACGCTGCGCATTATTTCCGTGTCGCAGGGTGCCCGGTCCCGTGCGGCAATTTTAGGATTTTTCGAAGTATTAATATGGCTTGTTGCCTTGAGCCAGTTGATACGGGAAGGTTCCAGTCTGATTCATTATTTTGCCTATGCCGCCGGTTTCGGGACCGGAACGTTCGTGGGTGTTTCGATCGAAAAACGCGTCGGTTACGGGAAATTGCTGATACGCGTCATCGTGTCCTCGGATGCGGCCCGGCTGATGGAGACCTTAAGAGAACGCGGCTACGGGGTTACTACTATTCGGGCGCAGGGAACCAAGGGGCCGGTTACGATCATCTTCACGGTGGCCAAACGCAATTGCGTCACCGATATCCTTAAAATCATTACCAGATGCAACCCGAAAGCGTTCTATACGATCGAAAATATCAATTTCGCCAGTGCCCGCTCTTTTCTTGTGCCGGCGTCCCGGCCGTCAGTGCCGGGTTACTTTTTCCAGAAAAGAAAATAAGGAAAATCCTTGGCGCATCGGATTCAGGATATTTCGTGCTTGATCCTGGGTTTTTGATTCCGGATGCTGGATGGGGAGAGGAGAAGTAAAAGATAAGAAGGAAGAAATACGAGGAGGGAAGAGAGAATCCGCATTCCCGTGCCGCGCAGATGGCAGGGGAGTAGAGTTTGGTAAGAGAGGAGGAAAGAATGGATTGGAAAGTTTTTGCGGCGACATTCGGCGCGATCTTTCTGGCGGAGCTCGGGGATAAGACCCAGATGGCGAATCTGTGTTTCGCGGCACAGTCTAAATCGCTGATGAGCGTGTTCTTCGCGTCGGTGCTGGGATTTGCCGCGGTGACGTTGCTTACCATGATTTTTGCCGGGGCGGTGTGCCGGTATGTGCACCCGGAACATATTCGTTATGGAGCTGCATCTCTGTTTATTCTTGCGGGAATACTGACGTTCGCGGGGAAACTATAGGCGGTTATGGAAAATGGTTTGACCTTCGACCGTATCTGGATTCCGTTTTTATTGACCTGCCTGGCGGGGTTCTCCACGGGATTGGGGAGTATCCTCGCCTTCTGCGTAAAAGATTTCAAGGACTCCTATTTCCGGTTTTCCCTCGGGCTTTCCGCAGGAGCGATGGTGTACATATCATTTGTGGAACTCTTATCTTCCGCCGTAGCTTCGGTAGGATTCCTGGGCGCGAATATCTGGTTTTTTATCGGCATTTTTTTTATTCTTTTGATCGATTTTCTTATTCCGCATCAGTACGGAGAGGAACGGGTTGAAGGGGCGGCGCCCGGGAAGAAGATGATGAACGCCGGCATGGTGATCGCGTTGGGGCTTGCCATTCATAATTTTCCCGAGGGACTCGCGGTATTCATGAGTTCTCTGGGGGATATTCGCTTAGGGCTTCCTCTGGCCGTGGCAATCGCTATTCATAATATTCCCGAAGGAGTCGCGGTGTCTACTCCGATCTACTACGCCACAGGCAGCCGGAAAAAGGCCTTTTGGTTTTCGTTCCTTTCGGGCGTTGCCGAACCGATAGGTGCCTTGGCGGGGATTTTCTTGCTCTTTCCCTATTTGAACGAGCAGATCATGGCGTATTCTTTCGCGTTTGTGGCCGGGATTATGGTGTTTATCGGGTTCGATGAGGTGCTTCCCCTCTGTTACCGGGAAGAAGGGGCGCACTTGGCGATCAGCGGGGTGATCCTGGGAATGGCGGTAATGGCGCTGAGCATCTATTTGTTATGAGGATTGCTTCTTACGTCCTGTTTTCTTTTTTCGAACGTTTTTTTTCTTCTTTTTTGGCACGAGATCCTGGTCTTTTTTCGTAACATCCGTCATCCGGTATTCAATTGCCTTACGCGCTTCGAAGTATGCCTGAGAAATGAGTTTATGCAGATTTTCCAGGTCTTCCGGGTGCTCCCGTGACTGTTTTACCGCTTTCGTCATTTCCTTTGTGTCCACGCCGAATGTCTTCTTCGGGTACATCCCGGAAATAACCTCGCAAAAGTGAAGAGAAAGCGCCACCCGGATCGTTTCCGAAAAGCTGAGGTCGTACTCCCGGCCGATATACTGAATGTACTCAGCCAGGTAATCTTTGAGAAGTACTTGATATCGTTTTAACATTGCATCAATTATATCATTTATTCCCGGAAAATCAACTTTTGCCGCGATGTTTTGTGTTTCTGGCGCGTGCAATCCAAATTTTCGGAAATCATTTTTCTTCTGATTTTCGTGCTGGTCTTCCTGCCCGGACACTTCAGACCGTGACGTCGATATTGTTCCCCAGTTCTGTCCGAAACCCTGAAAATTGCCCCACTTGAATCCGGGGGGCGATATTGACCGGATTAATCGGCGGAGGCTGAAGGTTTACCGTTTCCCTGCGGAACTGGCTTGCCTTTTCATTGATGCCTCTCAGCAGCGAATCGGTGTTCTGCAACCGCAACGACCTTCCGATTCGGGCTTGATCCATCCGGGAAAGAGGAGGCGAAAAATCAGGGATAGCCGGTGTCTTGAAAGGAGAGGTGAATGCTGCCATCTTTCCCTCCTTTTTCTGATTCGGTTAATATTCTTCCGGCGCGTAAAAGTTTAACGTTCTCAGTGCGACAGCGCCGGTATTTTTTATTTCGTGTGCTTCGCCCGCTTCTATCAACAGCAGTGTCTTTTCCAGGAGAGGAGTGTGTTGTCCTGCGACGACGGCTTCACCATTTCCGGACAGGACATACATCCACTGATCGCTTTCCCGGTGACGGTTCTCCGGTCCGCCGGTCGTTTCCCCCGGCGTGAGTACCATTGTAGCTGTCTGCGACCTTCCTGTTCCTCCGAGCATACTCCACTCCTTGTCGGCCTTGATGTCATACCTTTTCATTTCTTCCTCCTTTCAATTTTCATTATAAAGGGGAGGCTTTGGGGCGTATAGTGGCTGTTTCTGCTTTTTCCTGACTTCATTCTGAATATGTCCCATTGGAGGAGGAAAAGACAGGGGGTTGACAGGAGAAAAACGGCGTGGTATCCTTTAACAAAGAATGAGAATCATTCTCAATAAGGAGAGAAATGCAGAGAAGAATGAGAGGAAGACAGGGATACGGCTGGCTGCAGGGGCGGTTGCGGCATCGAGGATACCGAATGACGCTTGCCCGGCAGGCGGCATTGCAGGTGCTGAGCCGGACAAGGGACCATCTCAGTGCCGAAGAAATTTACCAGCGGGTGCAGAGAATATCGCCGTCGGTGGGGATTGCCACGGTATACCGCACGCTGGAGATGCTTACTGAACTGGGACTGGTATTTAAATTCGATTTCGGCGACGGCCGGGCGAGGTATGAATTATCCCGCGGTCCCGAGGCCAAGGATCACCATCATCATTTAGTATGCACGCATTGTGGCCGGGTGATTGATTACACCGATTTCATAGACGAAGAAGTTGAGTTATTGAACAAAACAGAGCGGCATTTGGCAAAAAAATATCGGTTCGATATCAGAAAACATATTTTGCAGTTTTACGGCGTCTGTAACGAGTGCCGGAAACAGGGGTAAAAATTTTTTACAATCTTAATGAGAATAATTCTCATTAAGGAAGGAATGAGACACAAGAAAGGAGGGAAAAATGCCGAGAGGAGACGGAACAGGGCCTCAAGGATTTGGTCCCATGACAGGACGGGCCGCGGGGTATTGCGCTGGATTTGGAGTTCCGGGCTTTATGAACGTGGGGCCGGGCAGAGGATTTGGCCGCGGATATGGTCGCGGTTTTGGCCGCGGATATGGTCGCGGTTTTGGCCGCGGATTTGGTCGCGGTTTTGGCCGCGGCGCTGGGGCGGCATGGAGACAGGATGCGTATGCCTATCCGCCGGCCGGGTATTCCGGCACCCTTTCCCCGGAGGATGAATCCCGGGCGTTACGCGCCCAGGCCGAAGGGATGGAACGTGAACTTCAGGCGGTGAAGCAGCGTCTGCAGGAATTGGAAAATCAGGCTGCTCAGGAAGAATAACGGAAGAAGGGCACGCCGGGGTGAGTAAGATCCTTGGCGTGCCGCTTCCTGTTTAAGAAAGGAGTACGGTGTGCGTATTGCGATTTCAACTGATTCCGGTCAGGTGTCGGCGCATTTCGGCCGTTGTCCGGAATTCACTCTCGTGGATGTGGAAGAGGGAAAAGAACTGTCCCGCAGGGTTATTGCCAATCCCGGCCATCATCCCGGATTTTTACCTCAGTTCCTGCGCGATCAGCAGGTTGCGGTGATCATTGCCGGCGGAATGGGTCCCCGGGCGCAGGCATTATTTACCGAGCAGGGAATACAAATGATTTTCGGGGTATCCGGTTCGGTCGAGAACGCCGTTTCTCAGTTTCTGAGCGGAACACTCGTGAAGGGGCAGAGTGCGTGTACTCCCGGATCCGGCCGGGGATACGGAGTGGAGAAGTCTGAGTGCAGCCATGAAGAGGAGAAGTGAAGAGGCAGCAAAAGAAGTGAGAGGCCAGGAGAGAAACAGGGTATCAGCGTGCAGGCATCAGGGGGCAGGTGATCAGAAAAGCAGCATATGAGAGAGAAGAAAGAAGATGAGATGAAGAAGTGGAGAGAAGAGGAAACAGCAGAGAAGCAAAGAATCAAAGATCACGAACAAGGAGGGGTATGAAAATTTGTGTGACTGCACAGGAGAATAATTTGAACGCGGAAATTGATCCCCGTTTCGGTCGCTGTCGTTTTTTCCTTTTCGTGGATGAGGATTCGAAAGAATTCCAGGCGTATGAGAATCCGAACGCGGTGAGCGGAGGGGGTGCGGGTATTCAATCAGCTCAACAGGTCGCCGAAAGAGGAGCAAAGGCTGTCTTAACCGGCAACGTGGGGCCCAACGCCTATCAAACCCTGCATCAGGCCGGAATCAGGGTGATTACCGGTGCTTCTGGAACGGTGCGGGACGCGTTGGAGAAATTCAGCCGGGGAGAGTATTCTGAAAGCAACGGCCCGAGCGTGGGGCCGAAATTCGGCGCGTAATCCTTAAGGGGATGAGAACCGAAAAGAGGAGAAGAGGAAGATGATCGTGTCTGTGGCGAGCGGCAAGGGCGGAACGGGGAAAACTACGATTGCCGTGAATTTGGCGCTTTCGGTATCCGGAGCGCAGTTGCTTGATTGTGATGTAGAAGAGCCAAATTCACATTTGTTTCTCCGGCCGGAATTCAGCGGGGAAAAAGAGGTTACGGTTCCTGTTCCCGCGGTTGACGCGCAGCGCTGTACCGGGTGCGGGAAGTGCGCCCAGGTGTGTCAGTATCATGCGATTGCGGTAGTGGGGGGGAAGGTGCTGGTGTTCCCGGAATTATGCCATGGATGCGGCGCGTGCGCCTATGTGTGTCCGGAGGGCGCGCTCAAGGAGGAGCCGCGCGGTATCGGTGTGGTCCAGAACGGGAAAGCGGGCGAACTTGATTTCGCGCAGGGAGTACTCCATATCGGTCAGGCGATGGCACCGCCGTTGATCAAAGCGGTGAAAAAAATGAAAGATGAACGGCTGATGACGGTCATTGATGCGCCTCCGGGAACCTCCTGTCCAATGATTACCGCCGTCAAGGATTCCGATTACGTGGTTTTAGTAACCGAACCGACGCCGTTTGGACTGAATGACCTTACGCTGGCGGTCGAGGTGGTACGGACGTTGGGGATTCCCTGCGGTGTGGTGGTGAATAAGGCTGACCTCGGTGACCGCAAGGTATTCGAGTACTGTGATCGTGAAGGTATTCCAGTACTCATGGAAATCCCGTTCAGCCGGCAAATCGCCGAAGCGTATTCTGAAGGTCGTCCTTTTGTCACGGTATTGCCGGAATGGAAGCGGCGGTTCGCGGGATTGAGAAAAATGATCGAACACCAGCGAAAGGAACCGGGATGAGACAGGTCGTGGTGATCAGTGGAAAAGGCGGCACGGGAAAGACCATCGTTACCGCTTCCTTTGCCGCGCTCGCGAAGAATAAGATCATGGCCGATTGTGATGTGGACGCGGCAGATTTGCATTTAATGCTCGCGCCGCAGGTCCGCCAGCGACACGATTTTTTCAGCGGGGTGACCGCGCGGGTTGACCCGTCCCGCTGCGTGCAGTGCGGCCGCTGCCGGGAGGTCTGTCGGTTCGATGCGATCGGGGATGACTTTACCGTGGATCCGGTTGCCTGCGAGGGGTGCGCGTTCTGCAGTTACGTGTGTACGGAGCGCGCGGTGGAGATGAAACGAAATCTCTGCGGGCAGTGGTTTGTGTCGGATACCCGGTGCGGCCCGTTGGTACACGCGAAGCTCGGCGTAGCCGAAGAGAATTCGGGAAAATTGGTGAGTACGGTAAGGGAAAAAGCGCGTGAGATGGGAATGAAACAGAAAAGAGAATGGGTGATCATCGACGGCTCGCCGGGAATCGGGTGTCCGGTTATCGCTTCCCTGAGCGGCGTAGACTGCGCGGTTGTGGTGACCGAACCGTCGCTGTCGGGTTTACACGACGCCCGCCGGGTGATCGAGGTGGCGGTTCATTTCGGAGTGCCCGTCCGCCTGGTGATCAATAAATGGGATTTGAATCCGGATTTGACCCGCCGAATAGAAGCATATGCCTCCCAAACGGATATACCCGTGCTGGGCAAGATACGGTTCGACCCGGCGGTCGTGCAGGCGATGGTGAACGGCAGGAGTATCGTAGAGACCGCTCAGTCTGAAACCTCCGAAACGATCCGTCACCTATGGGATGCGCTGCGGGCCGACCTTTCCGATTTTCCTTCTTCATAGCTGGAAAAAGCGCGCGAAGGATTGTATAATATCTGTATTTGTGAATCATTGAAAGGAGGGGACCGATGCCGGATTTCGGGAATGCGTTTTCGGGATTAAAAAATGACAGAAAGCTCACCAGAGAAGAATTGATCCGTGCGGTGAGGTTCATGATCGCCGCCGAATACGAGGCGATCCAGCTGTATATGCAGCTGGCCGAATCCACGGATCACGAACTCGTGCAGGAGGTACTGCGTGATGTTGCCGACGAGGAAAGGGTCCATGCGGGTGAATTCCTGCGCTTATTGAAGGAGCTTGCTCCGGACGAAGAGGAGTTTTATCGCGAGGGCGAAGAAGAGGTCGAAGAGGAGTTCTTGCGGAAGAAGAAACGCTGACCTTCCCCCCAAACTAGGTTCAACCTACGCGGTTGAACTCACCGTGAGCCCCGATCGAGAAAGGAAAATCAAGGAAACCTTGTGGTTCAACCTACGCGGTTGAACCGGGGGGGACGGGTTCGTGGATCCGGATATCGGGTCATCAGCAATACCAAAATTCTCTGATATTCCGGAGTGCGTGCATCTACTTTTTTCCTGTTCGCTCTGTTCGATTGCAAGGTCAACGTTTTTCCTATACAATAGGTTTTCACCCAGGAAATAGTGTTTGTATGTGGGAGGGGCTTGATTCCCGAGGAGTGCGACGGACAGGAGGCGCATGCGAATACTCATAATCGGAGCGGGGCCAACCGGCTTAAGCACGGGCCGGAGGCTTCTTGAGTTGGGACACGATGATTTTACAATCTATGAACAGCACTCCTACGCGGGAGGGCTGTGTGCCAGTTTCCGCGATGAGCAGGGTTTTACCTGGGATCTCGGCGGGCATGTGATCTTTTCCCAGTATCCCTACTTCAACCAGTTGTTTGAATCGGCGCTCCACGGTCAATTTTACGAGCATACCCGGAAGGCCTGGATTTATTTCATGGACCGATGGGTGCCTTATCCGTTTCAAAACAACCTTCGTCATCTGCCGCGGGAGGTAATTGCCAAGTGCGTGCGGGATCTTCGTGCGGCGCATCGCAAGAATACTTCTCCGGAGAATTTCAAAGAGTGGATTATGGCCAACATGGGCGAAGGGATCGCCCAGTATTTTATGCTTCCCTATAACGAAAAAGTATGGGCGTATCCGCTGGAGGACATGAGTGCGGACTGGATCACCGAACGGGTCAGCCGGCCTGACGTAAAAGAAGTGGTAGGGCTGCTGATCTCAGATAAAGACCGTATGGATTGGGGGCCGAACTCCATTTTTAAGTTTCCCGCTGAAGGGGGGACGGGCCAGATCTTCCATAACGTGGCCGCCCAGCTTGCACAGAAGATACAGTTCGATACGCGCGTGGAGGAGGTGGATCTTATTGGTAAAAGCGTGAAGCTGAGTAACGGCGCGCGGCAAGGGTATGATGTATTGGTGAATACTTCTCCCCTCGATCTTTTCACCCGCATGTGCGCAGGGGCGCCGGCATCGCTGACGGAATGGGGGGAACAATTGGCACACAATCGGGTATGGGTCGTTGGCGTGGGATTAAAGAAAGGAGCGCTCGATGAAAAATCGTGGGGATATTTTCCGCAGAAGGATGTGCCGTTCTTCCGCGCGACCTATTTTTCCAATTATTCTCCACGTAACGTACCCGGCCCGGGATACCGGTCGTTTTTGTGCGAAACGGCATATTCTGAGGATTCCCCATTTGGAAAAAACCAAGCCGTGGATACGACGATCGCAGGTCTTCTTGACACCGGTTTAATCGCGCCGGAGGAAAGGAGCAATATTGTGTCTACGTTTTCATTCGATATCCCTTACGCCTATCCCATTCCTACCCTAAACCGGGAGAAAGTATTGGCGCGGATTAATCCGCTGCTTGAAGAGCACGGGGTGTTTTCGCGAGGTCGTTTCGGGGCGTGGCGGTATGAAGTAGGCAATACCGACCATTCGGTCATGCAGGGGAAAGAAATCGCCGACCGGATAGTGAACGGAACGACAGAGACGGTGTGGCACGGGTAAATACCTAAAACCGCCGGTTCAACCTACGCGGTTGAACTCACCGTGAGCCCCGATTGAGAAAGGAAAATCAAGGAAACCTTGTGGTTCAACCTACGCGGTTGAACCGGGTTGGGGCACGCGGTTGAACCGGGGGAGGCAAATGCTTCGCTTCTTTTTTTTCTCTCCGTAAGCAGCTGTCGTTGGGTTCTTTACCCGCCGTTGTTTCCCTTCGTGTGTGCCTTCCTCGGGCTGATCCCGGCGGGAAAGTGTGAACCAAATCAAAATAAACAGGACGCAGGCCCTGTCTGAATAGTTCCCGCTATCCTATAATCATTATAGATATTCCGCACCTCACAGATTAGCGATAAGCGCGCGGCGCGTCAGGTGTGCCTCGCCTCCCCCTTTGTGTGCCCCGCGCGAGTCGCTAATCTGTCTTCATCTCTTTGCGCAATCTGTCAACTCCGCCTGGGGCGATTTTCCCTGGTGAGTGCCTCATTTCTGAGTACGCGGTTCGCCCCGGACAGGCGAGTACCGAGAGTGCCGGAAATTATCCGTGACCGATTGCAAAGCGTATGATTTTCTTATAGAATACCTTTGCGTGAGGGAAATCCGGGGGATACAATGACTGCCGGTAATTGGAGGAAGGAGGCTTGACATGGGTTCGATCACACACGCTGCGGGGTTGCTTCAGGAAAAACTGAAAACATG
Source organism: Candidatus Omnitrophota bacterium (assembly GCA_014729775.1). Lineage (GTDB taxonomy): Bacteria > Omnitrophota > Gorgyraeia > Duberdicusellales > 4484-171 > WJJJ01. The sequence goes on from WJJJ01000013.1 coordinate 57,754, forward strand.
GCTGGAGTCCTGCATTTTGGTCCTGCCGAATTTTCTCGTCGCCCTGCTGGTGCTGGTAGTGAGTTATCTTCTTTCCCGGCGCTTGTCAGCCGTGGTTCGCGGCATGTTGTCCCGTTTTGTGAAAAATCAGGCCCTGATTAATTTTCTTGGTATTCTTGTTCGCATCACGGTTCTGCTTCTTGGTTTTCTGATCGCCCTTCGGATACTTGATCTAGACGACGCGTTTTTTTCAGTGATGGCCGGGGTCGGGATCGCCGGGATCGCGATCGGCTTCGCGTTTCAGGATGTTGCTTCGAACTTTATCGCCGGAATCGCCCTGGTTTTCCGTTCCGACCGGCCGTTTAAAGTGGGAGATGTGGTGGAGACCAATGATTTTATCGGGGTGATCAAAGAGATTAATTTGCGGGATACACTCCTTGAAACCTTTCACGGGCATTCGATCTTTATCCCGAACAAGCTTATTTTTGAGAACGCGGTGGTCAACTACACCCTGAAGGGGCAGCGCCGGGTAGATTTACAGGTGGGTATTTCCTATGGCGAAGATTTGGAAAAGGTGAAAGAAGTAACCATGGCCGCGCTTGAACCTGTGACCGGAAAACTGGCCGCCCGGCCGGTGGAATTTTATTTTGAAGAGTTCGGCAACAGTTCCATCAACTTTCAGGTGAGGGTGTGGATTCCATTCGTCAGTCAGCCGGAATATTTACGGACGCGCAGTGACATGGTGGTTCGTATCAAGAAAGCTTATGATCAGCACGGCATTACCATTCCTTTTCCGATTCGGACACTTGACTTCGGCATTAAGGGCGGGGAAAAACTTTCCGCCATGCTTTCCTCCAAAGAGGGATTCGGCAGTTAGATGATGCCGGTGACCGAACGTATTGCCGCGGGATTGTTCCTTGCTGCGGTGCTGGCGGTCTACGCGCTTGAACTGCGAATATTGGCCGCGCAGTTGTTCCGGCGGCCCCTCCCTTCCGTATTTCTCCGCCGGGCGCGTCCCTGGATTCACGCGGCCGCGTTGGCTGGGTTGATCTGTTTTCTGTATGGGTTATTCGTTGAGCCCTACTGGCTGCAGGTGAATCGAGAGAAGATACGGACAGGATCCTTACGTGATACTTCCTTCCGCGTGGTGCAGATTTCCGATCTGCATTGTGACCGGAAAATCCGGAACGAGCCGAAACTGGTCAGGATGGTCAATGAGCTCCGCCCCGATATTATCGTGTTTACCGGCGACGCGCTCAATACAGAAAAAGCGCTGGGAACGTTTCGACGGACACTTGCCTCGCTGCGGTCCTCCCACGGAAAATTCGCGGTTCGCGGTAATTTTGACGTGTGGTATTGGGACGAGGCCGAGCTGTTTTCCGGGACGGGATTCCGGGAACTGAACGCGACGGTAGCAGTTCAGAAAAACGGCGAAGTGCTGTACCTTACCGGTTCACGGTGTGATCGTCCTTCCGAGATACTGACACGGTGCGCCGAGGTTCCCCGTGGAATTTTTCATATCGTGCTGTTTCACTATCCGTATCTGGTGGAGCGGCTCCCCGCGCGTTCCACTGATTTATATTTATGCGGACATACGCACGGGGGGCAGGTCGCGGTTCCCGGCTACGGCGCGCTGGTTACGATGTCACGACTGGGTAAGAAATACGAACGGGGGAAGTACCGGGTAGAGAATACCCATATGTACGTGAATCGCGGGGTCGGGATGGAAGGCGGGATCGCGCCGCGGGTGCGGTTCTTTGCCCGGCCGGAAATCACGGTGTTCGATATCGTTCCGGTCAGTGCCGTGAACGGAAATGCTTCCGGAGCAGGGCAATGACGGGGATAATTGTGTATCATTCGGCGCATCATCAGAATACCGCCAAGGTGGCAGACGCCATGGCCCAAGTCGCGGGGTGTCAGGCGGTTCGAGCCGGGGAAATTGATCCCGGGGAACTGACGAAATACGAAGTGGCCGGGTTCGGCTCGGGAATATATTTCGGAAGGCATCACCGGATACTCTTGCGCTGGGTCGAACAATGTCCCGCACTCCCCGCGCAGGTTTTCATTTTTTCGACCAGCGGACGGGGAACCGGAGGAAAGAATCACCGGGCACTGCGCGAGATGATTCGCCGTCGCGGCTGCCGTGTGCGCGGGGAGTTCGCCTGCAAAGGATACGATACCTTCGGTCCTTTGAAGTTATTCGGAGGCATTCACCGCGGGAAACCGGATCACGGCGATATTCGCCGGGCACGGGAATTCGCGATGCGCATGAATGCAGATCTTCCGCCGGAGCCGTAATAAGACGTGCAGGTTTTTTGCTTGACGTTTGAGAGTTTTTCCTATATAGTAGCTATTCCTATCTGACAGTGAAAGGAGCGCGCAATGGAGAGATTTTTGCAGCGTTGCAGGCAAGATCGTATACGGATCACTCCTCAGCGGGAGGCGATTTACCGGGTGGTGAAAGACGCTCACGAACACCCGTATGCACAACGGGTATATCGTAAAGTGAAACCCAGATTCCGGTCTATCTCATTTGATACGGTCAACCGCACGTTGGAACTGTTCGTGCGTATGGGGCTGTTGAAGACGGTAGAGGGCAGCGGGCAGCCAAAGCGGTTTGATGCCGATCTCGGATCTCATTCGCATTTCCGCTGTACGCGGTGTAACACGATTTTTGATTTTTCTTACGGTCCTTACGAACGGTTGACAGTTCCCCGCAAGATCAGCACGCGGCACTCAGTCCGGTCCGTGAGTGTAGTAATAGAGGGTATATGCGAACGATGTTCACGCAGGAAACCGGCCCCGAAAGAAGGTGTTCATGAAAGTGTTAGGGATATGCGGAACCAACAAAAAAGAAGAAAAATCGGCAAGTGAATGGTTTCTGGCGGAAGCGCTGCGGGCCGCCCGGGAAGCGGGTGCGGATACTGAATCAGTACGATTGAGCCGGTACAGGCTCAAACCGTGCTTATCGTGTGATCTGTGTTTTTGCGGCAGGAAGTGTCCGTTATTTGATGATCCCGAAGACGACGGAGGGGTTCTGTTCGAGAAATTCTTCTCGGCCGATGCCTTGATTTTTTCCTCGCCCGTGTACTCTTACCAGCAGCCGGCGCAGGTGATCAACTTAATCCAGCGGTCCCGCGTGTTTCATGAGATTGCGCGCGGGCGGCGAATGGGACTGCGCAGTATTAAGATGAACGGGAACCCGTACGCGGGCAAGCCGGTCGGAAATCTGGCGGTGTCGGCGACCATCGGGCAGGAAACCGCGCTCGCCGGTATTCTGCATAATCTGAGAGGACTTGGTGCCGCCCCGGTGGCCTGCGCGGGGATCTCGCTCATGGAGCCGGTGATCAAAGACATGTACAGAGCCGCTGACCGCGAGGCGCTTCAGAATGTCGCGGGAACGAGTCCGGATGGGTTTGAAGAAAACGGTGCCGCGCGTGACATGGCCCGGGCAGTCGGGCAGTATGTATGCACGGTGCATGCGTCAAAGATGTTCCAGAAAATAAAACACCACATTAAACTGTGAATAGGTATCGAAACCGGCAACGTGAGAGGAGCGGGAGAGTGAAGCGTCTTCTGGCGGGCGGCGGTGTGGTTCTGCTGGCGATTTTCGTGCAAAGCGGGACGGCCGGGCATGTTTCGGCTGAGGAAGGGCAAAAAAGGGTGCTGGTCGTCTATTATTCCCGTACCGGATATACGCACAGCGTCGCCCGAAAGATCGCGGAGAGATTTGACGCCGATCTGGAACGGCTTATTGATACCCGCAAGAGGACGGGACCTTTCGCGGTGGCGGTCGCCGGCAAGGACGCGGTAGCCGGTAACCGCACGGTGCTTAAGCCTCTGCAGGCTGACCCGGGGGAGTATTCTCTGATTTTGATCGGCACGCCGGCGTGGTTCGGGAACGTCACCCCGGCCGTACGGACGTTCGTGGCCGAATACGATATTGCGGAGAAAACGGCGGGGCTGTTCGGGACCACTAATTTAACCGGGATTGAGGCGGCACTGGATCAGCTTGCCGGACTGATCGCGCCGGAAGACTCTCCGGAACAGGCCCGGGAATATCCCCGTTTACCCTTGCGGCAGAAAGACCTGAAAGAAGAAATCCTGGACGGGAAAATTGATGCGTTTTATCAGGAAGTGATGAATTCCTCCCAAGATAATCCGTTGTCTTCCCCGACTCCCACAACACAGTAAAGGACTCAACACATGGGAAAAAAACGTATCTATGAGGGCAAAATAGTCAATTTATCGGTCGAGTCCCGGACACTGCCTACCGGCGTGGATACTACTCTTGAAATCATCCGCCATCCGGGAGCGGTGTTGATCATTCCTTATGCGGGCCCAGGCGCGGTGCTCATGCTGCGTCAGTACCGGCCGGTCGTGGAGGAGTATCTGTGGGAATTTCCCGCGGGTACGCTGGACCCCGGAGAATCCATACGTGAGTGCGCCCGCCGCGAACTGCGGGAAGAAACAGGCTATTCGGCCCGCCGGTTCAAAAAATGCGGCGTGATTTACCCGGCGCCGGGATATTCAAACGAAACGATCGTGCTTTACGAAGCCCGTGAGTTACGTATGGGCCTCCCGGATCGGGAGGAGGACGAAATAATCGAGGTGCGTGAACTGACCCTTCCCCGGGTCATGTCTCTCTGCAGTAACGGTAAGATAAAAGACGCCAAAACCCTGAGCGCATTGCAGTATTTGCGGTCCGGGTAGCGGTCCGGCGGCGCGAGGAAGTGCCCGAAAAAGAATTGTTGTTTCCTGGCCGATATTCCGTTAAGATATCCACATGACCAAATCCCCGTCCCAGAAAAAAGGACTCATTCAGTGGCACCGATTCCGTATTCCTTACCGGGTATACGGAAATGGGGAGGATGTGCTGTGTCTCAACGGCGCCCAGCAGTCGATGGCCATGTGGTTTTCCTTCCTGCAGCGGTTCGGGCAACGCTATCGGATCACCCTGTTTGATTTTCCGCATCAGGGCAAGGCACAGATCCTTCACGGTCCCTCGCGAATATCTTTGGAGGAACAAGTGGCCATTGTACGTGAGGTGATGCGCGCCGCCGGTATCCGGCAGGCGACGGTGTGTTCTGCATCCTGGGGGGGAGTAGTCGCGTTGCTGTTCGCGCTCCGGTTTCCCGCATTGACGCAGCGATTGATCCTTGCCAGTATCGGAATGAAACCGAACGAACGCATGAGGCGGACGATTATGCAGGGGGTCACGATGGAAAAAGAGGAACGGGTTTCCATGGCCGAAACGCTCATCGCCAGTTTCGGGTCCTGTCTCTCGGAGAAATTCAAAAAGCAGATCACCCGGCAGTTTGAATCCATGTCGGCCGAGCGGCTGGGAGAATTCTGCGAGCACGGTCTTTCGGTAATCAATGCCGGCGCGCTCGATAAAGTCGTTGCGCTGCATGAAGTGAGCGTTCCCACTCTTGTGCTGTACGGAGAAAATGATCCGATCATTGATTTTGAAGACGTGGAACTGCTTGCGTTAAAAATAGGGGGGTGCGGAGTATACCGTATTCCTGGCGTGGGCCATTTTCTGCATCTGGAAGATGAAAAAGTATTTGATGTGTACGCCGCAATCCTTTCCGGCGGTGAAGTATACCATTCTTCTTCCCGGAAGATCTGTCCGCTTTATTTCTGATGCGGCTCGTGAAATGATTGTGCCGTCAGATTCTGATATCGATGTTGTTGCCCCGGATAGCGCCTCCCAGCGAATGCAAAATCGGCACGATCGGCTCGATTTTTGCATGAGTTCGCGCGGCTCCGACCCGGTTGACGTTTGACATCGAATCCAGTAGCGTCATCGCGTTCTGTTTGTGGAGCGCGAGGCCGGTTTTCAGGGCCGACATCTGGCTTACTTGACTCATTAACGCGACACCGTTCATAGCGCCTCCTTTCGTTTCCGCAGCGACACTTAGACTATAGCACATTTTGCCCCACGTGCCAACGGGATCGGGCCCGAAAATATTCGGAGGATACCCCGAAAAAAACGATTTTTTGCTTATCAAATTGGTCTAATTTGTTATAATAGGAGCTTCGTCTTTCCGCGTGATTCGAAGAAGATCCGTCGGGGAGAAACAGCTTCAAAGCCTCTGAGCCACAAGAGAAGATCGCATGCGCAGGAAAAATAATCTTATTCAGGGACCGGTGGGAAAGACCCTGGTATCGCTCACAATTCCGATGCTGTTCGGGATGTTTTCGATGGTGTTGTTTAATTTGGTGGACGCCTTTTTTATCTCGCGTCTGGGGACCCGGGAATTGGCCGCCATTGGATTTACGTTTCCGGTGATCATGTTCGTGAGCGGGATCGCGCTCGGTCTGGGGGTCGCGGCAGCTTCAGTCGTTTCACGGGCGATCGGCCGCGGGGAGCAGAAGACAGTGAGACGCCTTGCGACCGACAGCCTCGCGATTTCAATCGTGGTGGTGGCAGTATTGGCCTGGGTCGGGTTGCGCACGATTTCCCCGGTGTTCCGCATGCTGGACGCCGATGCGTCCATGCTGGTGCTTATCCGGCAGTACATGGAAATTTGGTATATCGGAACGGTATTTGTAGTCGTGCCGATGGTGGGCAATAACGTCCTGCGGGCAAGCGGCGACACGCTGTATCCGGCGCTGTTGATGATGATTTCGACCGTTCTCAATATCATACTTGATCCCCTGCTTATCTTCGGACTGGCCGGATTTCCCCGAATGGAATTGGCGGGAGCCGCGCTGGCGACGGTCATCGCCCGGGGGGTGACCTGTGTGTGTTCTCTTGCGATCCTGCATTATCGGGAGCGTCTGCTTGATTTCCGCCTTCCTCGGGCTTCAGAATTCGCCGCGTCCGTCCGGCAGATTTTATATATCGCGGTTCCTTCTTCTTTTTCCAGAATCCTGCTTCCGGCGGCAACGGCGGTCATTACCCGGCTGGTGGCCCAATTCGGCGCGCCGGCTGTGGCCGCGCTTGGTGCCGCGGTGCGGGTGGAAATGTTTGTGTTTACCGTCATCATGGCGCTGGCAACCGCGTTGATTCCTTTTGTCGGGCAAAACTGGGGCGCGCGCCGTTATGACCGGGTCAACCTGGCACGGCGGTATTCCCGCCGCTTTTCGCTGGGATGGGGGCTCGTGCTGGCGGTCGTATTATTTTTTTCGGCCGGGCCGGTGGCGCGAATCTTCAGCGCGGATCCCGAGGTTGTAGGCGCGCTTGTCTGGTATCTCAGAATTATTCCCCTCAGCTACGGAATGCGCTCGCTGGCTCTGCTCACCGCGTCGGTATTTAATGCGGTGAACAAACCGTTGATCGCGGGGGGAATTAATGTCATTCGCATGTTCGGGCTCTACGTGCCGTTCTCGTATCTGGGCGCGTGGTGGGGCGGATTGCCCGGTCTGTTTGCGGGGCTGTGTCTGGCCAACATTTCCGCCGGGATCATTACCGAATGGTGGGGAAGCCGATTGCCTTCGACCGTTCCGGCGCCGGCGTCCTGTCCGGAACACACTCCCGACGATTCCCGTCTGCCGGTATGTGAATAACGGGTTTCCCGTAGAGGGGGATGCGGGAAAAGAAATCCAGGGTATAAACGGTGGGCAGAGCGGCCGATCGATTTCTCCCGCGCAATCGAAAAAAGTTGTATTCAGGGGAAGCGCGTGTTATACTTTGCTTTCGTTGAACGGTGGAGCCCATGAGTGTCGAAAAAGCATTAGATCATTTTTTGGGAAGGAACGGGTGCCAGAGGGTAAATTGCGCTCACGCGCTGGGTAAAGCCTTTCAGGATGAAGCCGGTCTTTCCCCGGATGTGGTCCAGTCGTTCTCGCGTCGTGGTCACGGCCGCGCGCCGGAGGGGGACTGCGGGGCGTTGTACGCCGGCCGGGTGCTGATCGCTCATTATGATCCGCCGCGGGAAGAAGAATGCGTCAACGTGTTCGTCGGCGAAGCGGGCGCCCGCCGCTGCAGGGATATTCGTTCTTCCCGTTCTCTCACCTGCGCGCAGTGCGTGGAGGCGGTGGCTCGTTATTGTGCCCGGATCTTTTCCTCTCCGTAGAGCGCGTTTTTCTCTGTTTTCCCCCATATCTTTTCTGTGCGTTTCTATTTTTCGCCATACTTCAGGACCGAAAAAGGGAGAAAAAAGTCAAGGTAAACCGGAAGGAAGGTGTTGCCTGGAAGCAGTGTCTTTGATACACTTTTCGTGTTTTGAGAATGTTGTATCTTGGAAAATGATTTTGTTTCAAGTATAATAGCAGATATTGAGCCTGGGGATTTCTCATTGTATCGGATGAGGGAATGCATGATTGAGTACGCGCATAAACGGGTGGTGATTGAGAACCTTACTCCCGAGGTGAATGAAGGCCGGTATCCGGTCAAACGCACGGTTGGGGAATTGGTAAAGGTCGAGGCCGATGTGTTTGCCGATGGACACGACCATGTGACCGCGGAACTGCTTTTTCGCCGTGCCGATCAGTCCCGCTGGCGTACGGTATCCATGCGACACTTAGGCAACGACCGCTGGAGGGGAGAGTTCTCGATTGAAGAGGAATGCGAATATTTATATACCGTCCGGGGGTGGGTTGATCCGTTTCGTTCCTGGCAGAATGATTTGCGCAAGAAGCTGGACGCCGGCGTTGACGTGTCCGTGGACGCGCTGGCCGGGGTAAAATTAATGAGAGAATCGTACCGGGAGAAAAAAACGAAACGCGCCGTCCGGCTGAAAGCGCTGGCTGATGAAATCGAAGCAGCGCATACCGACGCCGACCGGATCCGTTTGTTGTGTTTTACCGAGGAACTGACCGCGATAATGAGCCAGCCGGATCCGGCGCGGGTGAGTGAATATCCGCGGCAGTTGCGGGTCCAGGTAGACCGGGAGAAAGCGCGTTTTTCCGCCTGGTATGAGTTTTTCCCCCGGTCGCGGGGCAGGCGTCGGGGTGCGCACGGTACACTGCGTGAAAGCGAACGGCTTTTGCCGGAAATCGCCCGGATGGGGTTTGATGTAGTCTATCTGCCTCCTGTCCATCCGATCGGCGTCACCAACCGTAAAGGAAAAAATAACACCGTGAACGCGGAACCGGGGGATCCGGGAAGTCCCTGGGCGATCGGTTCGGCAGAGGGAGGACACACTGCGCTCGCTCCGGAGCTGGGAGCGATGAAAGATTTCACGCATTTTGTCTCCGCGGCGGGCCGTCACGGACTCGAAGTCGCGCTTGATCTCGCCTTTCAGTGTTCGCCCGACCATCCTTACATCACCCAGCATCCGGAATGGTTCAAATGGCGTCCGGACGGGAGTATTCAATTTGCCGAGAATCCGCCCAAGAAATATGAAGACGTCGTGCCGATCGATTTTGAAACTGCCGATCCCGGGCCGTTATGGGAAGAATTGAAAGGGGTGGTTTTATTCTGGATCGAGAAAGGAGTGAAGATTTTCCGGGTCGATAATCCGCATACCAAGCCATTCGCGTTCTGGGAATGGCTGTTTGCGGAGGTGAGAAAAACTCATCCCGAGGTGATTTTTCTCGCGGAAGCGTTTACCCGGCCCAAGGTGATGTACCGCCTGGCGAAAATCGGGTTTCAGCAGTCGTATACCTACTTTACCTGGCGTTACACCAAACATGAATTTATCGAATATATGAATGAACTTGCTCATACGGAAGTCGGAGAGTATTTCCGGCCTAATTTCTGGCCGAACACGCCCGACATTTTACCGGAGCATTTGCAGCACGGCGGTCGGCCCGCCTTTATTATGCGTCTCGCGCTCGCGGCGACGCTGTCGTCAAATTACGGAATATACGGACCGGCATTCGAATTGTGCGAGCGTGATGCGGTTGCGGGTAAGGAAGAGTATTTCCATTCGGAAAAGTACGAAATTAAAAAGTGGGACTGGTCCCGTGAGGGGAATCTCAAACAGATCATCTGCAGAGTGAACCGCATTCGCAGGGACAATCCGGCGTTGCAGCAGACCAGAAACATCCGGTTTTGCGAAACCGACAACGAATACATTCTTTTTTATCTGAAGGCGACGGAAGACCGTTCCAATATCCTGCTTGTTGCCGTGAACCTTGATCCGTTCCATACTCAGTCGGGATGGGTGCGGGTGCCCGTGCACGAACTTGGGATGGATTCGGCGCAGTCTTATTTGGCCTATGATCTGTTGAGCGAAGACAAATATATATGGAAAGGAGATTGGAATTTCGTTCAGCTGAACCCCGCGGTGCTTCCCGTGCACATTTTGCGGATTCATCACCGGCTGCGGCGGGAGGCTGATTTTGATTACTTTATGTGACCCGCTTCACGGCCGCGCCGGCAGTGAGTAGTGAAAATTACAAGGAGTACGGATGTCCCCCAGAAAAACATATCTGAAAGACGATTCTTTATGGTATAAAGACGCGATTATTTATGAGTTGCATATTAAAGCGTTTCATGACAGTAACAACGACGGGATCGGTGACCTTCAGGGACTTATTAAAAAGCTCGATTATCTGCAGAGCCTGGGAGTCAACGCGGTGTGGCTGCTTCCCTTTTATCCGTCTCCTCTGCGCGACGACGGCTATGATATCGCCGATTATTACAGTATTCACGCGACTTACGGGAAGATTCAGGATTTCCGGGAATTCCTCAAGCAGGCGCATAAGCGCGGCATTCGTGTGATTACCGAATTGGTTCTGAATCACACTTCCGATCAGCACGCCTGGTTTCAACGGGCACGGAAAGCCGCGCCAAAATCCGTGTGGAGGAATTTTTACGTCTGGAGCGATACTCCCGATAAATACAAGGATGCGCGGATCATATTCCAGGATTTCGAAACCTCAAACTGGACATGGGATCCCGTGGCCAAAGCGTATTACTGGCACCGCTTTTACTCTCACCAGCCGGATTTGAACTTCGAGAATCCGAAAGTACAAAAAGAAATGCTCAAGGTGATCGATTTTTGGTTCGATCTGGGAGTGGACGGTTTACGGCTGGACGCGGTGCCGTATCTCTTCGAAGAGGAGGGCACCAATTGCGAGAATCTTCCTCAAACGCATGAATTCCTGAAGAAAGTGCGGGCCCACGTGGACCGTAAATACAAAAATAGGATGCTGCTCGCCGAAGCTAATCAGTGGCCTGAAGACGCGATCGAGTATTTGGGTGACGGAGATGAGTGTCACATGGCGTTTCATTTCCCGGTGATGCCCCGGATGTTCATGGCGGTGCAGATGGAGGACCGCTTTCCTCTTACCGACATTCTTGACCCTTCCTTTACCATCCCCCTGAATTGTCAATGGGCGTTGTTTTTGCGTAATCACGACGAGCTTACCCTGGAGATGGTGACGGATGAAGAACGCGATTATATGTACCGCGTGTACGCGGCTGAGTCAAGAGCGAAGATCAATCTTGGGATCCGGAGACGCCTGGCGCCCTTGCTGGGGAATAACCGGAGGAAAATTGAGCTCATGAATATCCTCCTGTTTTCACTTCCCGGCACGCCGGTATTGTATTATGGGGATGAAATCGGTATGGGAGACAACTATTATCTGGGTGACAGAGACGGGGTCCGCACTCCTATGCAGTGGAGTCCGGATCGAAACGCCGGATTTTCCAAAACAAATCCCCATCAATTGTATCTTCCGTTGATTATCGATCCCGAATATCACTACGAAGCTCTGAACGTGGAAAATCAGGAACGAAATCTGTCTTCGTTGCTGTGGTGGATGAAACGCGTGATCGCCATGCGCAAGCGGTTTAAAGCGTTCAGCCGGGGAACGCTGGAATTCTTGCATTCCGAGAATCCGAAAGTCCTGTCATTTATCCGGCAGTACGAGAACGAGCGTATTCTGGTCATGATTAATTTGTCCCGGTTCGCGCAGTCGGTTGAACTGGACTTGTCGGCCTATGCCGGGTTTGTGCCGCGCGAGCTTTTCAGTCAGAACAAGTTCCCTTCGATTAAAAAAGCTCCTTATTCGATTATGCTCGGTCCGCATATGCATTTTTGGTTTTTACTGGAAAAAGGCGGACGGCCGCCGATGAAACGAAAGAAAACGGTATTGCCGCGCATGAGAATTCTCAAACACGGGGACGAACTGCTCGAAGGAGAGAACCGCGAGCTTCTCGAGCTGGATATCCTCCCGGCGTACATGCGCAGTATGCGCTGGTTCGGCGGAAAGGGCAGGCTCATGCGCAAGGTGCGGATTACCGAGAATCTTCCGGTGGCCCGTACCGAAATCTGGACTCATTTTATATTCGTGGAAGTGGCGTACAACGAAGGGCCTCTGGAAACGTACATGATCCCTCTGGCGGTAGTATGGGAGAAGGACGCCGCCCAAATAGAGAAAAATTATCCCCACGCGCTTCTGTCCCGGATCGAACACCGGCAAAAGAAAGGGGTGCTGTTTGACGGCGTATTCTGTCCCGAACTGCACCAGACGCTTTTGGACTTAATGACCAGAAGAAAACGCATTAAAGGAGAGCGGGGAGTGCTGCGCGCGGCCGCGGGGAAATTTTTGAGAAAACTCCTTCGGGAATCCGGACGGCCGGAAGGATCGAGCGTGTTGAAAGCCGAACAAAGCAATACTTCGATTTTGTACGAAAATACCCTTATTCTGAAGATGTTCCGTAAGCTCGAAGGAGGGATGAATCCCGATCCCGAAATCGTCCGGTTCCTTTCCGAACGGGCGCGGTTCCCCTATGTGCCTGATTTCGCGGGGGTAATCGAGTATTCGCTTCCCAATGACGATTCGACGATTTTCGTCGGGTTCATGCAGAAGTTCATTCCGAATCAGGGTGACGCGTGGCATTACGCGCTGGATAACGTGGGGGGGTTCTTTGACCGGATTTTGAGCCGGAAAGAAGAGTTATCGCGCAACGGGGAGAAATCCGGGATGGAGGAGGTGGCGCCGGAGTTTATGGCCGAACTCACCGGCGAGTTCTTTTCTCAGATGATCGCTCTGTTGGGCCAGCGCACAGCCGAGCTGCACCTGGCTTTGGCTTCGGAAGAGGATGATAAGGCGTTCACTCCCGAGGCGTTCTCTCTGCTGTATCAGCGTTCGGTCTATCAGTCGATGAAGAGTTTAGTGAAACAATCATTCCGCTTGCTGGAACGCAACATCGGCCGCTGCACCGGTACGGTGCGGCAGGATGCGCTGGATATACTCGCCAAAGAAAAGAATATACTGCAGATACTTGCCCGGATTCTGGAAAAAAAGATATCCGCGAAGAAAATACGTATTCACGGAGACTATCATTTGGGACAGGTTCTTTATACCGGGAAAGATTTTAAAATTATCGATTTTGAGGGAGAACCGATCCGGGCATTAAGCGAACGGCGGTTGAAACGGTCGCCCTTTCGTGATGTCGCGGGGATGGTCAGGTCGTTTCATTACGCGGCCTATGGCGGTTTTTCCCGCTATATTTCCCGCCGGGCCGAAGACGAAGCTTTCCTTCGTCCGTGGGTGACCCGCTGGTATCATCACGTGAGCGACCGGTTCCTTTCCTCATACATGGAAACGGCCGGAGGAGCTTCGTTTATTCCTTCTAACACAAAAGATCTGGACGTGCTGCTGGACGTGTTTGTGCTGGAGAAAGCGGTATATGAATTGGGATACGAGCTGAATAACCGTCCGGATTGGGTTCATATTCCGTTACACGGAATACAATACATTTTGCAACATAGGGACGTATAAAAAGGAAGAAAGGGGGATGGGATGACGCAGGAAAAGACGCAGAACAGGCTGGAGAGGGGACGTCTTTCGGCGAATCCTGAATCCGGTAGTGAGTCCCGAAAGACCGGTGCGCCCCGGTACGGGGTACCGTTTATCACGGATCATGATATTTACCTGTTCAAAGAAGGAAATATGTTCCGCGCCTATGAGAAACTCGGCGCGCACCCGATGGTCGTTGACGGAATTAAAGGTACTTTTTTCGCAGTGTGGGCGCCCAACGCCGAGCGTGTTTCGGTGATCGGCAATTTTAATGGGTGGGATCCCGGCAGGCACGGTCTTGCCGCCCGCTGGGATCATTCCGGGATCTGGGAAGGGTTTCTGCCGGGTGTCAAGCACGGTGATTTATACAAATACCATATCGTGTCGCCGCAGGCCCGGTTCGAAACCGACAAAGGCGACCCCTACGCGTTTTTCTGGGAAACCGCCCCCAATACCGCTTCTATAGTGTGGGATCTCTCCTACGACTGGCAGGACCGGGACTGGATGGAATCCCGCAAGGAAAAAAATTCTCTGGACGCCCCCTGGGCGGTATACGAAGTACATTTGGGGTCGTGGAAACGAGTGCCGGAAGAAGGCAACAGGTTTCTCACTTACCGGGAGATCGCGCCCGAGCTTGCCGACTATGTCAATGAAATGGGCTATACGCATGTCGAATTACTTCCGGTGATGGAATACCCGTTTTACGGTTCCTGGGGCTATCAGCCGTTGGGATATTTCGCGGCTACGTCCCGGTTCGGCACACCGCAGGATTTCATGTATCTGGTTGATTACCTGCACCAGAAGGGTATCGGTGTGATCTTAGACTGGGTGCCGTCGCATTTTCCTTCCGACGCCTACGGTCTGTATAAGTTTGACGGGACATTCCTTTACGAACATGCCGATCCCCGGCAGGGATTCCATCCCGATTGGAAAAGCGCAATTTTCAATTACGGCCGGAACGAAGTGCGTGATTTCCTGATCAGCAGCGCGGTATTCTGGCTGGATAAATATCATATCGACGGATTGCGGGTCGACGGGGTCGCGTCGATGTTGTACCTTGATTATTCGCGCGGTGAAGGGGAATGGATCCCGAACCGGTTCGGCGGACGTGAGAATATCGAAGCCATTGCATTGCTGAAACGATTCAATGAAACCGTGTACGCTGATTTTCCCGATGTACAGACGATGGCCGAGGAATCGACCGCGTGGCCGATGGTTACCCGCCCCACTTATCTCGGAGGGCTGGGTTTCGGCATGAAATGGAACATGGGATGGATGCACGATACCCTGGAATACATCAGTAAAGACCCCATCCATCGCAAACATCATCACGATAACCTTACGTTCAGTCTGTGGTACGCCTTTACCGAGAATTTCATGCTTCCTCTTTCTCACGACGAAGTGGTCCACGGCAAGGGAGCGCTTTTAAGAAAAATGCCGGGTGATGCCTGGCAGAAGTTCGCGAATCTCCGTCTCCTGACCGGCGTCATGTATGCCCATCCGGGGAAAAAGCTATTATTTATGGGAGCGGAACTCGGACAATGGGATGAGTGGGATCACAACAAGAGCCTCGATTGGCACCTGCTTCAGTATGCTCCGCACCGGGGAGTGCAGCGCTGGATAAAAGAGTTAAATCGGCTGTACCGGAGAGAACCCGCGTTATGGAGTATTGATTTTTCTCCGGACGGGTTTGCCTGGATGGACTGTCACAATTGGGAACAAAGCGTGGTGAGCTTCGTACGCAAAACAGGTAATCCCGGCGAGACGATCTTCGTGATATGCAACTTTACCCCGGTTCCCCGGCATAATTACCGGGTCGGGGTTCCGCGGCCCGGACGCTGGAAGGAGCTGATTAACAGCGACGCGAAAGAATACGGCGGCAGCGGACACGGGAATTTCGGCGGGGCGGATACGGTGCCGATTCCCTCACACGGCGAGTTTGATTCCATTACCGTTACCGTCCCTCCGCTGGGAATTATCTTATTGAAACACGGAGGAAGCTGATCAGGACACGGCGCCGGCGGCACGGATTTATTTTCCTATGAGCAAAAAGATTCTCAAAGACATGATTCAGGTACAGGAGGGGTCGGTAGTGAGCCGCGAGATCGTCAAACGCGGTGACGCGGGGACGGTGAGTCTTTTCGCGTTTGATCAGGGACAGGGGTTAAGCGAACATACCGCTCCGTTTGAAGCGTTCGTGTATATAGTGGAAGGACGGGCGCGGGTGCGGATCGGTACGGAATCCCAGGAGCTCAATGCCGGCGAAGCGCTTATCCTGCCCGCGCATAAGCCGCACGCGGTTGAGGCCGTGGAGAAATTCAAAATGCTTTTAGTGCTGGTAAAAAATGAATGAGTACACACGGATTTGAGGGGAAGAGAAGACGACCGGAAGCGGGAAATGCGTCCGGTCGTCTTTTTTTGATTACATGTAACGAGGCGGCGGACATTTGATTTCGGAAAATTGCGGAGATACCGCTACCTTTTTTCTGCCGAAACAGATGCCCATATTTTCGTAGAGCAGCACGTCGGAAAGATCAACATGACGCTGTTTAATCGCTTCGTGAGTCGGCAGGTAGCAGATCGTGTTGCCCGAAACGGAAGAGACCGTGACGCCCGTAATATCTTTTTTCAGCAACAAAACCGCCGCCGCGCCGGCCTGCAGACCGAAGTTTACGTCGTAGGCGGAGGCGTGTCCGCTGCGTACGAGGTGTCCGGGCTGTACCGAACGTACTTCCGGAATTTCGTACACGCCCGGCACGTACATCTTCATTCTTTTCATCGCCTCTTTAATTTCCGGGTCGTTTTTGAATTTTTTGGTGAGTTCCTGGGACACGTATTTTCCGGCGCCGGCGAGCTTTTTATGGCCAAAGGCGTCGACACCTGCCGAATCGTCGGTGATCTCCGACCCGTCCGCGTTTTTTAAGCCTTCCGCAGCCAGGATCAGATAAGAGCCGGCACGGACGTCGCTTTGCTCGATCCGCCGGAAATAGCGTTTTTTGGCGTGCGCGTATACGATATCGATATCGATCGGGATCTCCGGGATCAGGATCGAGTCGGCGTCGGCGGCGACTCCGCCCCGGAACGCGGTGTGTCCGGCGTAGCGTCCGAAGACCTCGACGACGATAATACGATTGTGGGTTTTTCCCGTGGTTTTGAGATCTTCGGCAAAGGCCGCGATTCTGTTGATCGTGGAATCTCCACCCACTGAATACGTTTGCAGGTCAAGGTCCATGGTCTTTGGCGCGTGCACGCATTTGATTCCTTGAGAGGTTAAATCGACGATCACGCTTCCGGTATCGTCGCCTCCGCTGATCACCAGGCCGTCCAGATTAAACTTTTTAATGCCTTCTTTGATTCTCTGGTACTTCTCGGGATCATTGATCTTTTTGATTTTCACCCGGGAATGCCCCGCTTCGGATCCGGCCAGATTCGCGCCGATTTCATCCACGCGTTCCGGGCACAGTTCGACCAGATTGTCGAATTCCACCAGGTTGTACAAGCCGGCATAGCCGTTGGGGATTACGTAACAGGCCATGTCCTGTTTGTGGGCCATTCGCGCGGCCCCTTTAATCACGGCATTGAGACCGCCGCAGTCCCCGCCGCTCGTAATTACGCCGATGTTTTTCATCCGATACTCCTTTCTTTCAGATGTCCGCCGGTAAAGGGGGTTGGTGAGAGAGGAGAGGGCGGACATGGGTCAATAGGTGAAACACGAATATGCGATTCCTGGTAAACAGTAATTTATCATATTGAGCGTAAAAATCAATAGAATTATGTATTCTTCCTTTTGCGGCGAGGGCGATTTCTGTTAGACTAATAAGGAAGAGCAGCGGTGCGGGTACTCCTTTTTTTGAGCGTACGAGAATCTGCATGTGCGCGCTGAGTTCAACCGCGTAGGTTGAACCGGCCCGGAAAAACGAAGAAAAGAATACGAAAATTGCGATGAAGGATAAGGGACGATGCGAATCTCAAAGGTGATTGCCGGGATCCTTATGCTGTTTTTCGCGGGCATGCCGGCGGCGGGATCACGGGATACAGAGCCGCGGCGTGCGATGCGCCAGGCGGAATTTGTTTTTTCTCCGGAACAGTCCCCGACGGAAAAATGTCACGCGCCGACTATTGCGGAAACTCCGCAGGGGCTGGTTACCGCGTGGTACGGAGGTTCCCGTGAAGGACATCCGGATACGGGCATTTGGGTTTCTCTGCAGACGGAGGGAAAGTGGTCCGTTCCTGTTGAGATCGCGCGGGGTGAACGCAACGGCCGCCGAATGCCCTGCTGGAATCCGGTGCTGGCGCAGCTGCCGGACGGGCCGCTGCTGCTATTTTACAAAACCGGTCCCAGTCCGAAACGATGGCGGGGGATGATGAAACGGTCCTATGACGGAGGGCTGAGCTGGACGGACGCCGAACCGCTTCCCGACGGGATCTACGGGCCGGCAAAGAACAAGCCGGTACTGCTGGATGACGGAACGCTATTGTGCGGAGGCAGTACCGAAGCCGGAGGATGGAAAGTGCATTTTGAACGGAGCCCTGATCGGGGAAAAACCTGGACTCGAACCGAACCGATCGGCGCGCGGTCCCGGTTTGACGCGATACAACCGGCGCTTTTCCCCCTGCACGACGGGCAGGTGCAGGCGTTGTGCCGGAGCCGTCAGCGGGTGATTGTCGAAACGCGGTCATTCGACTACGGAAAAACCTGGACGCCGCTTATTGCCACTTCACTGCCGAATCCCAATTCGGGTATTGACGGAATGGTCTTGGCCGACGGGCGCCGGGTGTTGGTGTATAACGACAGCCGCAGGCGAAGAACCCCGTTAGTCGTTGCCCTTTCCCCTGACGGAGTACGCTGGCGGAAGGCGGCGGTTCTTGAAGTCGGCCGCGGACCGTTTTCTTATCCCGCAGTCATTCAGACGAAAGAGGGATTTGTACACATCACCTATACCTATCAGCGCCGCATGATCAAACACGTGGTGCTTGATCCTTCGGAATGGGACGCATTTTTACCTTCCTCAGCGAAGGAAGAGGAGCGCTTCAAAAAAGGAAAGTGAAGGGGGAATATGGAAAGACCGCAAATAGAATATCCCTGTGAGTGGGGATATAAGATCATCGGAGCGGAAGATGCCGCGCTCAAGGCCGCCGCGCAGGAAATTTTGGGTGAAAAAGATTATGAGATTTCCTTTTCCAACATCAGCCGGAACGGGAACTATATCGCGCTGGAGGTGACCACGCGCGTGATCGACGAGCCCGAAAGGAATCGTATTTATCTTTCATTCCATTCGCATCCCGCGGTGCTTCGCGTGATTTAATACACCCCGGCGCGGGTGCGTTTCGGGACCGGGCAGAATTACGCCTCGGTATCCACCTGTCTGCCCCGTGTTCCTTCAGTGCGGGGTTCTTCGGCGGGGGTCCTTTCCGCAGACAGCTCTGCTTCTTCCCGGGCGCTTTCCGCGCGGTTATCAGCGGCCTGAGGCTCGGGAGATGCCCGTTCGGTGGTTCGAGGTTCCGGATGCTGTCTCGCCAGTCCTACCTTGTTGATCACCGACAGGCTTATTGAAGTAAATCCTTGTAACGGGTTAAGTGGCATAGCATACTCCTTTCTACTTTAAGTATAACATGGATAACCGGTTGCGAGAAATTTGGCGATTCCCCTTTTTTCTGACGTTTTTCACCGGAGTAAATTTCGGATAAGAGATTTTTTTGGTATAATACCTTTTCCTCCGGAAGGGAGGCGAAGCGAAGAAAGAGGAGTGCAGGATGTGCAGCGGCAGTGACGCCAAGTGGAAGGATCCCAAATTTGCCCGGCAATATTTAGAGCGTATTGTTTCGGGAGTGCCTTTGGAGGCTCTCCAGTTTGAGATCGTGTTTCGTCTTATTGACCGGTTTCAGGGGCATCCGTCACTGTTTCTCGATCTTGGCTGCGGCGGCGGGATCGTGGCCGAGAGAATTTTGAAGCGCTATCCGGATGCGAACGGGGTTTTGGCCGATTTTTCCGAGGAGATGCTGCAGGAAGCGAGGAGAAAACTGGTGGCTTGGAGAAAGCAGGTTTCTTTCTCTCAGGTTGATTATTCGCGTAAGGGGTGGATTTTTGCGCTGCCCGTGAGGCAGTATTCTCTGGTACTCAGCCGGTTTTCGATTCACCATCAGCCGGACGCGCGGAAGAAGGAGTTATATGAGGAATGTTTCGATTCCCTGGAGCCGGGCGGCCTTTTTTTCAATATCGAGCACGTGTCTTCGCCTACCGCACATACCCGGGCGGTGTGGGAGCAGTATATGATCGATCATCTGTACCGGTATCAGCAGCAGCGGGGAACAGGGAAAAAGCGGAAGGAAGTCGAACAGGACTATATCCGGCGGGCCGAAAGCGACCGGAACGTGCTTGCGCCGGTCGAGAAGCAGTGCGAATGGCTGCGGCAGATCGGGTTCGACGACGTCGATTGTTATTTCAAGGTTTTTGAACTCGCGATTTTCGGGGGGAGAAAACCGTCAGTTTCTTCATGAGAGAACAGAAACAGGGACGCAGGGAGTAACCATTGAAAAAAATTTTAATACTCGGACATTCGAATATCGGGGACGTATGTTATGACGCGGCGGTAATCGCGCCTTTGAGGAACAAATTTCCTCAGGCGGAGATTTCCTTTCTCACTTCCTCACGTGCGAAAGGAGTTATCGAGGGATATCCCGGGGTAAAGAACATCATTCTTTTTGACCGCCACGGGAAGGACAAAGGGGTCAGCGGCCGCATTCGGGTGACGATCAGGCTCCGAAACGAGAAATTCGACCTGGCGGTTGTGTTGAAAAAAACCAGCTCGTCCGTGTTTCTTGGGATCCCCGAGGTATGGGATGCCGGAGGCAAGCGGCACACAGCCGGTCATCCGGTTAACCGGTATCTTGCGCTGTTGCGGGCGCAGGGACTCAATCCCGGCCGGCCCGAATTCAATTTCAATCCTGCGCAGAGAGAAAAGCAGTTTTGCGAGCGGTTTTTCCGCAAATGCGGGATCGGTGCTGATGACCGTTGTGCGGGGATATTACCTCTGGCGGCATGGCCGGTCAAGAGCTGGCCGATCGAGAAATGGAACGAGCTGGCGGAAGTGCTCACCGGCAAATACGGCATGAAGGTCATGAATTTGGGAAAGTTCCCCCCAGGTGACCTGGGACAAAAGATTGCCCGTTCCATGTCCGGAAAAATCATCTCCGCTGACCGGACTACTCTGGCGCAGGCGATGGCTTTGCTTCAGCACTGTGAAATTTTTATTGGACCGGATTCCAGCTTTTTGCATCTGGCCAGCTGTATGGGCGTGGAAACGTTCGGTCTTTACGGACCCACCCCCCCGGGGAATTTTTATCCCTATTTTCACCGGAAGAATATCCTGACGCCGGCCCGCGAGTTTTCCTGCATGCCCTGCTATCCGGGGTCGGGTCCGGTTTGCGCGGGGGTGAAAGCGGAGGGGTTCGGTGAGTGCATGGAAGCGATTGAAGTTTCAGACGTGGTTGGTATAATCGAAGAAAGAATACCGCATTGTTAAGAAAGGGAAAGAGATTTCTTCCCCGAATTGAGAAAAAAGGAGGATCATCGTGGCCGAAACGTTAGGCAGTTTAGTCGATAAACTCGCGATTAAATCTATCCGGGAGTTTTACCTGGACAAAATGATTGATTCGGGGGATGAAAATTTCTCTCAGGAGGAGTTACGGGAGAAAAAGCGCATATTACTGGAACAAAAAAAATCCTTACGGGAAGAGATCGAAGAGTTTGTCGCTTCCGCCGCGGTTTCAGAGAAGGTTCTGCGCGACGAAAAACTGAAATTGTATAATAAACGGGAAACGATGGGCAAGGTTGGCGGAGTCAAAGGCCTTTCCGAGGGAATCGAGGCGCTGACCAAAAAGAATTTCGACCTGTGGCAGCTGGAAGACGAAGCTCGGCGGGAGGATGTGCCATTGGAATACATCGGCCAGGTAAAGCGGAAAATCGACGCGGCAAATCAGCAGCGAAACGATTTAATAGACCGGATCGACGAGTTGTTCGAGGAAAAACTGCGTTCACTCAAGGAGGCATAAGCCCCTCGCGGAGCAGCGGGTAAAGGAGGCCTGAAATGAATAAGGTATTCCGTGAATTGCGGGAGCATTCTCCGTTTACGATGTTCGGCGCGCTGACCGGCATACTGATGGTGATGATGTTGCGCAACATCTCTCATTCGGCGGCGCACGCGCTGTTCTACGTATTCCATCCGGCGCACGTGGTCTTGAGCGCGCTGGTAACCACGGCATTGTACCGCAGGTACCTGGATCATGAGCAGCCGGGATGGCGCAGGTTCCTGAAGGTGTTCGCGGTGGGGTTCAGCGGGTCGTTGCTTATCGGGACGTTGAGCGATTCTCTGATTCCTTTCTGGGGTGAAACACTGCTGAATATGCCGCACCGGCACGCCCATATCGGTTTTGTGGACAAATGGTGGCTGGTGAATCCTCTTGCCGCGGGGGCAGTGCTTTTCGCGTATTACCGCCCGTTTACGAAATTTCCGCATGCCGGCCACGTGTTGATCAGTACCTGGGCTTCTCTATTCCATGTGTTAATGGCGGCGGAGCAGGGAGCGCCCTTCCAGTATTTCGGAATATTTGTTTTCCTGTTTCTCGCGGTCTGGCTTCCGTGTTGCTTCAGCGATATCGTGTTTCCGTTGTTATTTGTGCGTGAAAGACGGCGGCAGCGATAGCAACGCATGAATCCGTGAGAATGCCGTCATGATTGTATTTGTAATAACGACAACCCTTCGAGGTGATTGTTCATCGTACGGGCGGACATTGGATTTGCTGCGCCGGACTATTTCTTCCGTCGCCGGGCAGAGAAACCGTGACGGATTTGGCAGGTTCATTCTGATAACGCTTCCTTCGGTTCCTTTCCTCATTCCACCAGATCCTACTCTCGTTAACCTCAGAGGGTAACGGAGGGGCATAGAGTCAGTGGTTTTTTTGGGGTGCGTGGGTGATGTCGCGCGGGAGGGAAAGTTTTCCTAAAAAAAGATTGACAGGTTAACTATTGAATGGTATACCTTTTTTAGAGGAGAATATATGCGCAATCATTTGGAGAGATTCGGCGTCAGCCGGGAAATAGGGCGGAATTACGAAGAAATAATTTATAGTACCGCCTTGTTGTACAACATCATTGTGGGCCGGGTCACCGAATACTTGAAGCAGTACCGTCTCAGTATCGGGCAGTTGAATATAC
>WJJJ01000014.1 GCA_014729775.1 Candidatus Omnitrophota bacterium
ATATTTCCCTTTCCCTGCACCGCGTCACTTAATATGCCCGCGACTCTTTTTAACACAATGTCGCCTACGACGTGCCCGTGGGAATCGTTGATCTGTTTGAAGTCATCGATATCGAACATCACAAGCCCCAGGCCGGTATCTCTCAGCTCCGCCCGTTTCAGTTCTTCATCCAGTCTTTTAAAAAAGTGCTCCCGGACGTACAGAGAGGTAAGCGGGTCTTTTATGGCCAGCTCCTCTTCTTTCCGGAACAGCCGCGCTCTTTCCCAGACCACCACAGCCACGTCGCAGACACTGCGCAGAATCCGTGAATCGTCGAGCGTAAAGGCCTGCGGCACGCAGCTTTCCACACGCACGATCCCCAGGACCTTCTCTCCCACGGATAAGGGGCTGGCGACAAAAGACCGTATGTTTCTCTGGCGAAAGGCCACTACCTGATTGTAATCAAACCTGAAATCTTCGGTAAGGTTCTCCACCAGCAGGGAGAGATTATGCTTCAACACCCACTTATCGACTACGTCTCCCGTCTTTTCCTGAATTAATATCTTTTTCTTCTTGACCGACCGCGCGAGTTCCAGCGTATGTTCGTTGAACTCGAAAAAAAGGATATTTTCCGCATCGGGAAACAGCTGGCTCACCGTACGCACCAGAAAATCAACCACTTCCTCCGGTTGATTGATTTCGATGAACTTGCGCGATACCTCGAGCAGTACGCCGGCTTTTCCCGATTTTTCGGGAAGATGAGCCAGGCGTTCCTGTTTACTCCGGATACTTTCCTGGAAAAGATTGATGATTTCCTGACTGCCTTCGAACTGACTGCGGTAGGATCGGAAAAAATTGAACCTGATCCGGCGGAAAAGAAGGTAAGATATGACTGCCCCGCCGCACAGCAAAAAAGTATAAAGTGTGCTGATCTTTCCCAGAAGGTAAAACGAAAAGGAAAGTATGAGGAGTAAGAGAAAAATAAAAAAAATGCCGATATTAAACAATGGCTTCTTCGGTCGACGGATCAAAAAAATGGATCTTTTTCATGTCGAAAACCACTTCTACCGCGCTGCCCAGGGACGGCTTGTTGGAGGAATCAACCACTGCGATAAAAGAATTTTTATTGGTGGAGAGATACAGAAAATTTTCCGATCCCATCGTTTCCACCACGTCGCACAATACCGATACGGTATTGTCCGGTGTGGCATCCGAGGCAAACAGCCGGTCATAAATGTTCTCCGGCCGGATGCCGAACACCACGTCCTGATCGATGTACTTCTGGACCTTTTTGTACATCTCCTCGATAATCTTGACCCGGAAATTTCCTTCCTCGAAATATAACTTGGAATTCTTGCGCACGATCTTTCCCGTGATAAAATTCATCGGAGGGGAACCGATGAATCCGGCGACGAATTTATTCACCGGATTATCGTACACGTTAAGAGGGGTGTCGCACTGGCACATCTTCCCGTCTTTCATAACCGCGATCCGGTCGCCTAAAGTCATAGCTTCGGTCTGATCGTGCGTCACGTAAATCATCGTCGTTTGAATTTTCAGATGGAGCTTATGCAGGTCCTTGCGCATCTGCACGCGCAGTTTGGCGTCCAGATTACTCAGCGGCTCGTCGAACAGAAACACCAGAGGTTTTCGCACGATCGCCCGGCCTAAAGCGACCCGCTGGCGTTCCCCCCCGGACAGTTCCCGCGGTTTCCGCTCGAGCATCTGCGTCAAGCCCAGCATTTGCGCCGCTTCTTTAACCCGTTTATCGATATCAGATTTCGGATACTTACGCAGTTTCAGAGCAAACGCCATGTTGTCATATACCTTCATGTGCGGATACAGCGCGTAATTCTGAAACACCATGGCGATATCCCGGTCCTTCGCCGGCACGTTATTGACCCGCCGGTCGGCGATAAAAATATCCCCGGAAGTGGGATGTTCAAGACCGGCAACCATTCTGAGAGTGGTTGATTTACCGCAGCCGGAAGGCCCCAGCAGCACGAGGAACTCTTTGTTCTCAATACCTAGGTTGACATCATCAACTGCGAGGAGATCGCCGTCATATGATTTTTTTACGTTGCGCAAGCTGACCTGGGCCATTTCTTCTCCTTCTCGTTTCGGGTAACATTCGCGCGAGTATTTTTGTAAATTGTAATGGGCATCGAGTTTTCTGTCAAGCCAAATAATCCAGCAATTTTTCAAGGGTGGAACGTAATTCCTTCCGCGGTACCACGATATCGATCATCCCGTGGTCCTGGTTGAATTCCGCCGTCTGAAAGCCCTTGGGAAGATCCTGCTTGATCGTCTGCTTGATCACCCTGGGGCCGGTAAAGCCGATCAACGCGCCTGATTCGGCAACGGTCACGTCACCCAGCCCGGCGAAGGACGCCATTACCCCGGCCATCGTGGGATGGGTCAGCAGAGAAATGTAGGGGACATTGGCTTCTTTCAGACGGGCTAACGCGCCGGAGGTCTTTGCCATCTGCATCAAGCTCAGCATCCCTTCGTACATCCGGGCTCCTCCCCCGGACCCTGAAACAATGATCAAAGGAACCCGGTGTTCCAGCGCGTATTCGGTAATCCGCGCGATCTTCTCGCCGACTACCGATCCCATCGAGCCCATGATAAACCGGGAATCCGTCACCCCCAGGGCGATCTCACGCCCGCCGAGGAGCGCGTTCCCCGCCATCGCGGCTTCCTTCAGCCCGGTTTTCTTTTTCGCGTCTTCGATTTTTGCCCGGTACGTCTTCGGCCCGCTGAATTCAAGCGGATCGCCCGATTCCATGCCGGCATACCGCTCTTCAAAGGTTCCCTGATCCACCAGCAGATCGATGCGCTGCGGCGCGGTAAGGGGGAAATGATGACCGCACTTAGGACAAACTTTTAGATTTTCATCGAGCATTTTATGAAAAATGAGAGCGGAACATTTCGGGCATTTATTCCAGAGTCCGTCGGGAATTCTCTTTTTCTTCCCGAACTTCCCCGGCGGTTTATTGAATATTTTCATGATATGTGTGTAGGAAAAACTATTTCTTAAGGGAGTTTTTCTCCGCCCCGCGAAGGCGGCGCACGACCACCCCGCTCATCACCTTGGGATAGAAATACGTAGACTTCTGCGGCAGACGTCCTCCTTCATCCGTGATATCGAAGACCACCTTGATCGGTGTTGCCCGCACGAGAAACGCCGCTTTTCTGGGCGTGGTTTTCTGACAGGCTTCGGAAATACTGTGCGTATATTCGATCCTGCCCGGTTTCATCACGCGCGGCAGCACCAGTTTATGCAGAACATAGGTATCAAGCCTCTTTTGGGCTCCGGTTTCACATATTGTATCTAAAACATCTTCGTTTTTCAATCGGAGAAAATAAAATTTCTCCCCGCGGTATATTCCCAGCGCGAATCCCGAACTTTCGGTTTCAAGCCTGCGCCGCATCTCGGACCGGCTTACCTGCCGGATATCGAAAAATTCTTCAAGCCGGGGGAAAAACTCCTTCTGGACCACTTTGGCCACGCGGTGTGTCGGAAGCATCAACAGCCCCTGATGAATGTCGGTAAGATAGGCGAGAATATAGTTGAGATTCTTATATCGTCCCTTCTGTCTCTGATAATATTCGGACGCGACCTCGAAACGGTGATGCCCGTCGGCAATCACAAGTTTCGCGGTTTCCGCCTCCCCGCTCAGCGCCTGCTGATCGTCTTTATCGGAAATTTTCCATACGCGGTTCGGATTACCTTCGGGATCGGCAAATTCCAGGAACGGCCGGCGGCGCGAGTATTTTTTACAGCACTCGTCAAACGCCGACAACCGGGAAGGCGCGACCACGAAAATCGGACTTAAATTGGCTTTGAGCTCGTTCAGGATCCTCATCCGGTCCTCTTTGGGAGCCTTATGGGTAAATTCATGGGGAAATACCGTTCCCCTTTTATCCAGGCGCAGCAGGGTCAATACCCCGTAACGGACACGGGTCTGTTTCTCCCAGGTAAACTTCTGCTCGCACAGATAAAAGTTTTCCTCGGAATCGTCAACCAGCACTCCCTTTCTCAGCCAGCCATCGAACCGGGCCTTCGCCTGCCGGTAATCACTCTTCGCCGAGAGCAGTATCCGGCAGAAGTTGAACGGGGACTGTCTTTTCAGCGTGGCCGCCTGCCGGCTGTTGATGACATCGTAGGGCGGACAGATCACCGAAGAAATATCTTCCAGCTTATCCGTATTATAATGGGTTGCCGCGAATGGTTTAATGAGAGAAGACATCGGTTTTTCTTTGTACGCTTCTGCCTTGTGAAGAGAAGCGAAGAGCGTAAGAGGCCAAGAAGCGCGCAATATCTGCGCTTCTTGCTCAACCCTTTTCCGGACAGCTCCCCCCGGCACAGCAGCTTCCGCTGCCGGCGTCGCATGACGGTTTCTCTTTCTTCTCGCCGGAGGTAGAGTTCTCACTACCCGACGGTTTCTTTTTGTAATCGGTACTGTAAAAGCCGCTTCCTTTAAAAATGAGCCCGCACCCGCCGCTGATCAGCCTTTTCACCTTGCCGCGGCATTTCGGACACTCCTGCGTCGGCTTTTCGCTTATCGACTGGAACAGTTCGAATCTGTTCCCGCACTCACCGCACTCGTATTCATAGGTAGGCATCGTTCCCTCCTCTTCCAACCACAACGTTTATTTATTCACCTCACCTGTGCGGGCAACGCCCACCGGTTCATTGACAAAATAATGTGCATACACAAACGAAAAAATAAAACGGCTTCAACTTTAAATCCTCAACCAACTCAAAATGTAAAACCCGAGATTATTTTTAAAGTATCTCATTTTGATGAATCGTAAGTGTTCGCCTCTCTTCTTCTCCCTTCTCTCTTACTACTTACTTCTTACTACTACTCTCTTCCCTCTTCTCTTTTCCTCCACAATCTCTCTGATTCATCCGGTCTATAGTTTCTCTCCCCTTGTCTGCGCCCATTCCTGCACGAGCCGGCGCTCTTTGGACGACAGTTTCCGGGGAACTTCCACCTCGATTACTACCAGCTGGTCGCCGGTTCTTTTGGTCCGCAGATCCGGCAGACCTTTTCCTCTTAACCGGAACACCGAATGCGGCTGAGTACCCGCCGGTATCTTCATTTTTGCCCGTCCCAGTAACGTGGGCACTTCGATCTCCGTGCCCAGAACGGCCTTAAACACGCTGATCGTCTGCGTACAGCGCAGATTCGCCCCCTCCCGGCGAAACACCGGATGTGTCTGGACGTTGATATGCAGGTACACGTCCCCGGCACCGCCGGGACCGTAATTGCCTTCGCCGCGCAGTCTCAGTACCGAACCCGTCTCCACGCCGGCGGGAATGGTCACGCTGACCTTTTTCTGGGCGCGTTCCCGTCCCTGGCCGCCGCACTGTTTACAACGGTTTTTGATGACCTCCCCCGTGCCGCGGCAGTGTGGACAGGTCTGCGCAAAGCTGATAAATCCCATCCCGCTCTGGACCGCGCCTTTTCCCTTACAGGTGGAACAGGTCTGCTTCCCGCTACCCGGCTCGGCACCGTTGCCTTTACAGCGGGGGCACCTCTGCAGACGGGTAAACCGGATTTCTTTTTCCGCGCCTTTTCCGGCCTCTTCCAGAGAAACGCCAAATTCCAGATGGAGCGGTTCTCCGATCCCTGCCTGCTGACGACGACGCCGCGAGCCTCCGCCGAACATGTCAAAACCGAAACTGCCGCCGAACAGATCCTCAAAGATACTGCCCATGCCCCCTTCGCCGAAAAACGAAGAGAAATCCGCACCGCGGAAAATATCCTCGGTGGAATACCGGGAATCAATCCCGGCATGGCCGTACTTATCGTACAGTTCCTTCTTTTTCGGATCGGAAAGCACCGCGTAGGCTTCGGAAATCTCTTTAAATTTTTCTTCCGCTTCCTTCTTTTGATCCTCGGGCACCCGGTCCGGATGGTGTTTCATCACCAGCTTGCGGTAGGCACGTTTAATTTCGTCCCCCGAAGCCCCTTTCTGTACCCCAAGAATCTCGTAGTAGTCGCGCTTCGTTCCCATCATAATCTCAAACTCAAAGCCCTCTTTTCTCTATGCTTCTTTTCTCTTATTTCTTCCCTCTTATCCCTCTTACTACTTACCTCTCACCTCTTACTCCTTCCCCCATCCAGTGCATTCAGGATCAAGCATCCAGAATCCGGCATCTATTTATTCTCCCCTTCCTTGTACTCGGCGTCGATGACTTCGCCTTCCTCTTCCTGCTGCTGATCCTGCGCTCCCTGCTGGGCTCCCTGCTGTTGGGCCCCGGGCTGAGGTCCGGCCTGGGCTCCCTGCTGGGCTCCTTGCTGCTGGGCCTGCTGAGATTTGTACACCTCTTCGGCCAGCTTATGCGAGGCCTGCATCAGTTCATCCATCGCCTTCTGCAGCTGGTCGGCGGGAGCTTCATTGTTCTTCATGAGCTCTTTGAGCGCGTTCAGCTTGGTCTCGATCGTACTCTTTTCCTGATCAGAAATTTTGTCCCCGAAATCCTTCAGGGATTTCTCCGTGGTGTACATCAGAGTATCGGCTTTATTGCGCGCTTCCGCCGCTTCTTTCCGCTTTTTATCCTCGTCGGCGTACTGCTGCGCTTCCTGAACCATTTTGTTCACGTCATCTTCGGACAGTTTCTGCGGAGCGGTGATCTGGATCGACTGCTCCTTGCCGGTCCCCAGGTCTTTCGCCGAAACGTGCACGATCCCGTTGACGTCAATGTCAAACGTCACTTCGATCTTGGGCACGCCGCGCGGCGCCGGAGGGATCCCGGTCAGCTGAAACCGGCCCAGCTCTTCGTTATCGTTGGCCATCGGCCGTTCGCCCTGCAAGACCCGGATATCCACCGCCGGCTGGTTGTCTTCGGCGGTAGAGAACGTTTGCGATTTCTTGGTCGGGATCGTCGTGTTGCGGTCGATCAGCTTCGTGAATACGCCGCCCAGCGTTTCGATCCCCAGCGACAAAGGCGTCACGTCGAGCAGAACGACATCCTTCACGTCTCCTTTGATCACGCCGGCCTGGATCGCCGCGCCCGCGGACACGCATTCCATCGGATCGATGCCGCGTTCGATCTTCTTCCCCACGAAACCTTCCACAAACGACTGTACAATCGGCATCCGGGTCGGCCCGCCGACCATGATGATCCGGTCCACGTCCGAGGAACTCAGTTTCGCGTCCTGCAGCGCCTGCTCCATCGAATGCCGGGTCCGGTCCACCACGGGACGAATGAGTTCTTCGAGCTTCGCCCGGGTAATGTGCATCACCAGATGTTTCGGCCCGGACTGATCCGCGGTGATAAAGGGAAGATTGACGTCGGTCGTGATCGTCGACGACAATTCGATCTTGGCCTTCTCCGCCGCTTCACGCAGCCTCTGCATCGCCATGTGATCGTTGCGCAGATCAATCCCCTGATCCTTTTTGAATTCATCGGTAATATAATTCATCAGTGCCTCATCCATGTCCCGGCCGCCGAGCTGGGTATCGCCCGAAGTTGCCTTTACTTCAAACACGCCCTGGGCCATCTCCATGATGGTCACGTCCAGCGTTCCGCCGCCGAAGTCGAATACCATGATCTTTTGTTCCTTGTCTTCTTTCCCCAGTCCGTAAGCGAGACACGCGGCCGTCGGCTCATTGATGATCCGCAGAACTTTAAATCCCGCAATCTCCCCGGCGTCCTTGGTAGCCTGCCGCTGGTTATCGTTAAAATACGCCGGACAGGTGATCACCGCTTCTTTCACTTCGTCACCCAGATACGCTTCGGCGTCCTTCTTGATTTTCTGCAGTACGAAACCGGACAACTGCTGGGGAGTGAATTCCTTTTCCCCGATCTTGTACTTCTCCATCGTACCCATTTTCCGCTTGAAGCCGCTCACCGTGCCGTCGGGATTGATGGCCGCCTGCCGCCGGGCAGGCTCCCCTACCAGGAGCTGTCCGTCCTTCGTAAACGCCACGTACGACGGAAACGCTTTCCCGCCGCCGACGGTCGTCCCTTCCGCAGACGGGATCAGTACCGGACGGCCGCCTTCCATGACCGACGCGGCCGAATTAGAAGTACCCAAATCAATTCCTATCACTCGTGCCATATTAATACCTCCTCGACATTTTCAAATCGTCCCTCTCTACGTATTCCCTTTCATTGTACTCAATATAGCCGGCGGATCATCCGCATTCATGTTCGTTTCGGCCCTCTTGGGCGTCCGACTCCGGCACTTCCCCCGCGGCGCTTTCCTCCTTCTCCGCGGAGCTTCCGGCCCGTCTTTTCATGCCCACGATCACCTTCGCCGTACGCAATACTTTATCCTCTAAAAAATACCCTTTCTGCACCGCTTCCAGCACGACCGGCTCGTCATCGACCTCATCCGATTCGCGGGTCGCCACGATCTCGTGCGCGTGAGGATCGAACGGCTGATCCTTTGGGTCCATCGCTTTTACCTCTTTTCGTTTAAGGATCGCCTCGAGATTGTTCTTCAGGATCTCGATCCCGCGGACCGTTTCAGGATCGCCTTTGTGCTCCCGCACGATCTTCAGCGCCTGTTCGGTTTCATCCATGATCACCAGCAGTTCCTGCAGTAGCGAGAAATTGGCGAACTTGATGATCTCGCGCCGTTCACGGTCCCAGCGCTTGCGCGCGTTATCGAATTCCGCGGCTAACCGCACGTATTTATCCCACAGATCGCGGCGCTCCTGTTCTTTTTGCGCCAGCTGTTCCTCCACGGGCAATTCCTCCTGGTCCGCGGACTCCGGGGACTGCTTTTGTTCTTTTTCTTTTGTCATAGCATTTCCTCGATCATTTTCCGCACCTGCGTATTCACCGAATACACGCAGGACGCCGCTTTGATATAATCCATCCGCATCGGCCCCAGGATCGCGAGCGCGAACGATAAATTATGCCCCCGCGTTCCGGAAATCACCAGCGAACAGTCCGCGATTTCTTCAAACCCGATATCGTCGCCGATCACGAACGCGACCCGTTCGTTCACGTACTGAAACAGCATCCGGTGCAGTTCCTGCATTTTTACCTCAAGCGCGTAGAGCACGTTGCGCAGACGCGCGAGGTCTTCAAATTCAGGCTGCTCCAGGATGTATCTGGTCCCCCGAAAAATGAACTTTTCCGACTGGCCCGTGTACGCGATCAGAGACGTATACCCGCTCGCCTCGGCGAGCATGTCAAGCGTGACATGGAAACTTTCATCCAATCCGAGATCACACGCGCCGGCTCGGTCGATCTCCACCGGCAATTCCGGAGTGTAGTCCCGTTCCTCTTCTTTCAGTTTATCGACATACTGTTTGAACGCCCTCTGCGTGGGCACTCTGCCGGAGGACACGTGCACATGCGACAACAGCCCCTTCTCCTCCAGCCGCTCCATCACGTTCCGGACGGTGGCCGAAGAATAAGGCAGACGGTACTTTTCGCAAAGATATGAAGAACTAATCGGCCGGGATTCCCGGATATAGCTCTCCACAATGCAGTCGAGAAGTCCGTTTTCTCGTTCTCTGGTGTCTGCGCGGACCATGGTTCCTCTTCGTATGTCCTTGAAAAATAGGCCTGTTGGCCTCTAAATTAGCACTCTCGACCAAAGAGTGCTTGGTATTCTAACATTGAATCCCGGCTCCGTCAAGGAAAAGCCTTCTTCCTATTGAGCCCGCGCCGTCCGGCGGCGGGTTCCCTTCTTTTTACGCACGTGCGTCTCGACCTTTTCCTTGTGTTTATCCAGCTGCTTGACGAGCGCGGCAAAAGATTTATTGACCGCAACCGGGAACGTCCTTCCCTTCTCATCAGCGTTTAACAGTTTCGCCGGAAGATAGACGTGTGCCCGGCAGAAATACTGCTCGCGAAGCGGATGCTTTTCCAGGTGAAGTGAAATGTGAATCGGATCATCCCTGCGAAACATCCTCAGCCGTCGGCTGATCTTTTTAATGTTCTTCTCGATCACGTTATCAATGAACTCACTCCGGTCCAGATACTTCAAAGAAACGTCTACTCTCATCCTCGCTCCTTTCTGCCGCTTCGCTTCAAACGGTTTCCCGCGCTTTTTTCTGTCGCGGTCCTCACCGCGCGCCCGCATCCGCCGTATTTTTTTTCCTGGGTAAAAACACGATCTCCCGGCCTTTGGCGTCGGCTTGCACCGTACCGCCTTCCGGCAATTCGTTCTTGAGAATTTTCTTGCTCAAAGGGTTGACGATCATTTTCTGGATCGTCCGCCGCAGGGGGCGCGCGCCGTATTCCGGACTGTAGCCCTTCTCCGCAATAAGATCACGGGCGCGGGAAGTTAATTCCAGAGAAATATCTTTCTGGCCCAGCCTTTTCCGTACCGCGTCGATCTGAATATCGACGATGTCGCGGATGTGTCCCAGCTCAAGCCGCTGGAACACGATGATTTCTTCGATGCGGTTGAGGAATTCCGGACGGAAATGCTTCCGCAGCTGCTGCCTCACCTGCTTGGTCACCTGATCGAAATTTGCCGTGGGATCCTGGAAATATTCGCTGCCGATATTGGAGGTCATGATCACCACGGTATTTTTAAAACTCACCACCCGTCCCTGGGAATCGGTGAGGCGTCCGTCATCGAGGATCTGCAGCAGCACGTTGAACACGTCCGGATGCGCTTTTTCGATTTCGTCGAACAGGATCACCGAATACGGCTTGCGGCGCACCTGCTCGGTAAGTTGTCCTCCCTCTTCATGGCCGACATAGCCCGGCGGCGCGCCGATCAGACGCGAAACGGAAAACTTTTCCATGTACTCGCTCATGTCGATGCGCACCATGTGCTGATCGCTGTTAAACAGGAATTCGGCCAGCGCTTTGACCGTTTCGGTTTTTCCCACGCCCGTCGGGCCGAGGAACAAAAACGATCCCAGGGGCTGATTGGGTTCGGCCAGTCCGGACCGCGCCCGGCGGATACATTCCGCGATCAGCTCCAGCGCCTGATCCTGTCCCACCACCCGGCGGCGGAGTTCATCCTCCATCCGGATCAGTTTCTGCACCTCCTCCTCCATCAGCCGGCTTACCGGGATCCCGGTCCACTTGGAAACGATCTGCGCGATGTCCTCCTCGTCGACCTCCTCCTTCAGCATTTTTCTCTGTTTCTGCAGTTCCCCCAGCTTCGCGTTCACTTCTTCAAGCTCGGTATTTAACTGGGGAATTTTCCCGTATCGTATTTCCGCGACCTTTTCCAGCCGGGCCGATTTTTGATATTCCACGGCATCGACTTTCAGATCCTCGATCTCCTCCTTGATCTTCTGCGACTTGACGATCAAATCCTTCTCTTTCTGCCAATGCGCTTTTTCCTCGGAAAGCTCCTCCTGCAGCCGGACAATCTCCTCCTCGACTTTTTTGAGCCGTTCCCGGCCGGCGGCATCCTTTTCCTTATTCAGGGCCTGCTTCTGGATCTCCAGCTCCATGATCTTTCGCTCCAGCTTATCGATCTCCTCCGGCTTGCTGTCGATCTCGATCCGCAGGCGGGAAGCGGCTTCATCGATAAGATCGATCGCCTTATCCGGCATGAACCGGCTGCTGATGTAACGGGACGCGAGTACTGCCGCGGCAACCAGCGCGGAATCCTTAAACCGGACGCCGTGATGCACTTCGTATTTTTCCTTTAACCCGCGCAGGATCGCGATCGTCTGCTCCACCGACGGTTCATTCACCAATAACTGCTGAAAACGCCGTTCCAGCGCCGCGTCCTTCTCGATATGCCTGCGGTACTCATCCAGAGTGGTGGCGCCGATGCAGCGTAAAATTCCTTTGGCCAGGGCCGGTTTGAGCATGTTGGCGGCATCGACGGCGCCTTCGGCCGCGCCCGCGCCGACAAGCGAATGGAGTTCGTCGATAAACATCACGATCTGTCCTTCCTGCGCCTCTATCTCTTTGAGCACTCCTTTCAGGCGTTCCTCGAATTCACCCCGGAATTTCGTTCCCGCGACCAGAGAGCCGAGATCGAGCGCGAGCAGTTTTTTCTCCTTCAATCCTTCGGGCACGTCGCCGGACGCCATCCGCTGGGCCAGTCCTTCCACGACCGCGGTCTTTCCCACGCCGGGTTCGCCGATGAGCACCGGATTATTTTTCGTCCTCCGGCTCAATATCTGGATCACCCGCCTGATCTCTTCGTCGCGGCCGATAACCGGATCAAGCTTGCCCCGCCGCGCCGACTCGGTCAAATCCCGGGTGAATTTTTCCAGCGCCCGGTAAGTATCCTCGGCATTTTGTGAATCTGCCTTGTGCCCGCCGCGCAGCTGCGTAATGGTATTGTTGACGTCATCGCCAAATATCCCCTGTTTGGCCAGTGTCTTGGCCAACACTCCCTCCTTCTCTTTCATCATCGCCAGGAGGACGTGTTCGGAACTCACGTATTGGTCCCCGAATTCCCGCGCCGATTCCTGGGCGCGGTTGAGTACCGCGGTAAGCTGCGGCGAGGCATACACGTTTTCCTGGGGGCCGGACACTTTGGCCTGCGTATGCAAGAATTCCCGCACTTGTTCTTTCAGCGTCGGGATATTCACCCCCAGCCGCGCGCACACCTCCGGCACGATCCCGCCCTTGGTATCGAGCAGACTCATCAGGATATGTTCGGGAAGGATCGCCTGGTGTTTCGCGTCCTTGGCAAGCTGGACCGCCTTCATGATCGCTTCCTGCGCTTTGATCGTAAACTTATCCAGGTTCATGCGTATTTCCTCCTCTGATTCTTTTTCAATTCTGCCGCGTATCGATAAAAAGACACATGAGGCATTCGAACCTCATTGACAAAAGACCTCTTCCCTCTTACTACTTATCTCTTACCCTTTACCTCTTATCCCTCACCTCTTATATCTTACCTCTTACTCCTTACCCCTTATCTCTTACTTCTTACTACTTACTTCTTACCTCTTCCCTCCCGCATCCAGCATCAAGGCTCCAGGCTCCCTCATCGCATTCACTCTTCATCCCGAAAAGGGGAAAGGGATGATTCACGGTTACTCAATGTTGATCTTCAATTCCTTCGGCCTGGCCTCTTCCTTCTTGGGCAGATTCAGGTGAAGCACCCCGTCCTTGTAGGAGGCCTTCACCTTTTCGGCGTTGATTTCCGCCGGAAGAGGAACCGCCCGGTACACTTTTCCGTAGTATCGCTCCGAACGGACGAATCCTTTTTCTTTGGTGTCTTTTTCTTCTTTCTTCTCTCCTTCGATCACCAGCTGATCGCCGTGGACCGAAACCTGAATGTCCTCTTTCTTCATTCCGGGAAGCTCGGCTTTCACCTCAAAGGCGTCTTTGTTGTCCTTGACCTCAATAGCCGGCGTCCACAGGCTTTCCGCGGCCAGCTTCTCCGGCCAGCGTCCCAGCGAGAAATCGAACAGTTTGTTCATCTCATCCTGGATCTGGCTCAGGTCACGGAACGGATCCCATACTTCTTTTGATCTCCAGGGTACTAATGCCATCGTACTCACCTCCTTTACGTGGGTTCCCTTTCCCCCTTTCCGATGAAGACTTATCACTCACCCGCGGAGAGTGCTAAACTCAGCGCAAAAAAAAACTAATCCGAAAGTTCAATAATGACCTTCACGCCCTGCAGATTCACCCCGCGGTCTTCCATCAGGTACTGGATATATTTCAGGCGTTTGACGTCACGCCGGGAGAACAGCTTTTTGCTCTTTTTCTTCTTTTTTGCCGCGGCCTTTTTCGCCCGTTTCTCGCTTTCAATGAGCCCTTCCTTGACGATCTCATGCAGCAGGTGATACTGCATATCCAGCAGTTCGCACACGATATTCACCGGGAATACCGGCGTGTCCGCCGGAATCTCAATCTCGAATTCCCGTTCAATATCTTCCCAGCGCATCCTTCTCACCGCCTTTTGGAAGCAGTATATCTGCTCCTCTCTTTTTCCCCAATTGCGTGGTTCTCCCTTTTTCTGACCTCTTTCTTTGAGACAATTTCATATTAAAACTTTTCAAACAATTTGTCAAGTATTTTTAAAAATTTTTTTAATTATTTTTAAATAAATTTGATTGATTTTCTGATGGCGGGATTGGCCCCTACCCGCCGCGACGCGGCGGATAAGGGCCGAAACGGAGTTATTTCAGTTCAAGAGTAACTTCCATGTTCCCGGTCAGGCCGGGAGAAAGGGTAGTTTTCTCGAGGATATTTCTGAGCGCGCCCGCATCGTAATCGCGGCCTTCGTGCGCCCGGACGGTAAGCCTGGTCAGCCGCCCCTGAACGAACGAAAGCGCAAGCCTGATCCGTTCCAGTTTCCATTGTGCGAACAGCCGGCCCAGTGCGTCTGCCTGGGATGCGATCATCTTTTCGACCTCACTTTCCTGTATCCCGCCGGGATAGGACCCTCCGGCCAGCACCACCCGCCGGGACGCCCCCGGTTGAGGCTTTCCTTCCTCGTCCGTCGTCTGCCGCGGCGGACTGGTCACCATTTCCTTTCGCTCATTCATCGCGCGGTCGGCCGACAGCGCAGGAGCCTTCACGCAAAAATTCATTCCGCGCGATTGCGGCATGATACTGCCGACGGCCGTCGCGGGCACGCCTTCCGGCAGGGGAAGCGGCTGCTTCACCGTTACTGTTTCACCGGTATCACGCACCAGCGAATCGACCGCTACAAAGGAGGTATAGGCCGTCATCAGCGAATAGGTCAATCCCAATTCGGTGATCTCCTGTTTTACTTCGGCGCCGACCCGCGAGTAATCCCCCAGCCGAGCGATCCGTTCCCTGGCCCATAACAGTCTCAGCGCCTGGTGATCCGCTGATTCCATTCCCGGAGTGACTTCGGTACGCTGTTCATAGGACCCCTGCGCCGTCTGTCCGGACAGCAGAATACTGCCTCCGGCGCGGCGGTATTTGCCGTAGACCACGATCGGCCGTTCAGCGAACAGATCCGGCACGGCCGGCGGCTCGACGTCATAGGCGTCAAACCCTGCAAAGCGCACCTTGATGTCGGTGAGCACGGGAGAGGAAACATACCGCAGGAAGCGCGCCGCATTCTGCTCGGCGTCTTCCTGACTGGTCACCACGCAGGGCTCTCCCGACCCGGCGCGGGCCATTCCTTCGATCAGATAGCGGTTGACTGCTCTGCCGATCCCGAAGGCGAAGAAGTTGGCCTCGCCCGCGTGGTCACGGATTGAATCAAACACCCGCTTCTCCACCGACACGTAGCCGTCGGTCACCGCGATGATCGAACGCGCAACGCCCTCTTCGCTCTCCAGCGAGTAGAGCCGGTTCAGCGCATCAAGAATGCGGGTCCCCCCGCCGCCGCGCTGCTCATCCAGCATCCGCAGCGCCCGGTCCAGATTTTCTTTCGTCGCCGGGATTGACCGTTCAGACAGCACCTGCGACCCTCCGGCAAAAAACACGATGTTGAACTGCTCGCCGGGCGAAAGCTGTTCCAGCATCCCGCGCACGAGCTTTTTCGACACCTGCAGGGGAAACCCGCGCATCGACCCGGATACGTCCACCAGGAAGACGTACTCCCGCGGCACGATCTCCCGGTCCGGAACGCGCTCAGGCGGCTGGGCCATATACAGGAAATAGTTCTCCTCCTCTCCGGGAAAAAGCAGCAGTCCGGTCTGGATCCGCTCTCCGGCAAGCGTATACTTAAGCCGGAAATCCCGGTTGCCGCCCATGTACTCCTCGGGCGAAAGCGTGATCTCGGCCGAAGAGTCGTCTTTGGTCACCTTGACGCGGTGCGAAGGCACCCACACTTTCTGCAGAGGTACGCCGCCGGAAAGATGCACCTGCATCGTATAGGCGTAGGGCACCCGTGACCCTTCCGGCAGATAAGGCGTCGCCGTCCATTGATCGTGCTTCCCGTCTCCGGTCGTCTCCCCGGTGTAACGGGGGCCGACCACCGTCGGATAGACAAACTCGTACACGCCCTCCTCCGGTACGATCAGTTCGGTATACTCCACCGTCACCTCGACCACGTCACCGGGCATGATATTGGCCACGTTCATCTGGAACACGTTGGGCCGCTGCTGTTCAAGAAGCGTTGCGGCCTTCCCGCTGTCTTTGGCCTGCTCATAGATCTGCCGGGCCGCGTCCCGTTCCTTAATATCGGCCTCGATCACCCGGTCTCCGATCTCCATCCGCAAGGCGTGGATTGCGGCCTTTGTCCCCAGCGGAAACACATACACCGCCTCCAGCGTCTTACTCCCCTCGTTTTTGTACACCTGGGTGAGTTCGACCGACGCGATCACGCCGGAAATCTCGGCGTTCACCCGGTTGGCCAGCAGAGGAAAGCGGTCGATCTCCGGCCCCTTTCCTACCACAAAATACGGCGAGAGGGTCTTTTCTCCCCCGGACGCTCCCTGGGCGTACGCGGCCACTCCTGCCCACAGACACGCGATTACCACCAATGCTTTTTTCATTCCGCACCTCCTTTTGTCTATGGGTTAGACAGTCCGGGAACGGATTTTGTTCCGGGATTTTTGAAAAAAATTACTCTGCGGGATACACCGGCGGGGACGGTTCCAGAATAATGTGGATCAGATAGGGCCGGCAGCCATCAGACGACGGCACAAAGGTTACCGGTCCGGAGGTCTTCGATGCGGACACCGTACATACCGAAAGAGTAACCGGCGCGAGCCGTCCCGGCACCCGTTCCTGCAGTTGCAGGATAAAGGTCTCAACACGCGCGCCGGCAATTGCGACGGACAGATACTCGGTATCGATGCCGGTTGCGCGTTCGGCGTCCTCCTCCGGGGGCGGGGTCGCGGCGCACACCACTTCCTGCCCGGAGAGAAACTCCCGTATCCGCCGGGAGGCGCGGGGTATGCTCTGGGCGGAGATCCGCAAGGTGACCTCGCGGCGTTCATCCACCGGAGCCACGAGCTCATCCATCGGTCCCGTGGGCCCGGGACCGAACACCTGGTACGCGGCCCGGGATCCCTCTTCCTGCCGGATTCGTGCCCCTCCCGGTTCGGGCGCAAAATTCCTGAACCGGGATTCGGGCGGAGCGATTTCAACGGGCTTGTCCTGCGCCGCGGGTGCCCGCTCAGAAAAAGACACCGAGCTTCGGGATTCGCCAAGGCCGTCCCGCGCCTGCCGTGTTCGTCCCTGCCGGACGGAGCGCGACGCGGCCGGCGCCTTCTGCCTCTCCGCCGCGCCTTTCTCCGCCGGGCGGGAGATAATATCGGTCTGGCGCACCACCGCCAGCGCGATCAGCCCGGCGACCGCCAGCCCGACCGGGATCTTGACCTGCGGATTCCGCGTCAGGCTCCTCAAGAATCTGTCCAGCCGGGACCGGTCCTTCATGCGGGCGCGCACCCGGTCACGGAAATCGGCCGGCGCGCGGTCATCGCCCATCGACCTAAGTAGTCCGGACACGCTCTTTAATTCGTCCAGTTCCTGCCGGCACCCGGCGCAGGCAAAAAGATGCTCCTCCACCCGCTGCCGCTGATCCACAGAGAGCTCCCCGTCGAGATAGGCCGACAGTAATTCTTTTATGTGTTCACAATCCATATTTTTTCACCTTCTCTTTGAGCGCCTGACGCGCCCGGCTCAGGCGCGACTTCACGGTACCCGGCTCGATCTCCAGCACCGCGGCGATCTCCTCGTATTTTAGCCCCTGGAACTCTTTGAGCACGATCACCTCCCGGAAATCGGCCGGCAGGCTGTGCACCGCGTCCCTCAGCAGCGCCTCGCGCTGGCGCGCCGCCGCGGCATCCCGCGGCGAAGGCCCGTCCGCGGCGAACTGACGTTCGCGCTGTCCTCCGTCGGCGGTGCTGACCGGCGCATCCTTCGAGAACGGCTCATGCCGGCGTCTGCGGCTGTATCGCGCGATGCGGTTCTTGCAGTAATTCATGCATATCCGGTACAGGTAGGTCGAGAACTTGGCCCGTCCCCGGAACTGCCCCAGCGAGGTATACAGTTTCAGAAATATATCCTGAGAAAGATCGAGCGCGTCGTCATAATTACCCAGCATTTTCATGCACACGTTAAAGACCATGTGCTGGTACCGTTCGATGAGCCGGTCGAAGCAGGAGCCGTCGCCCGCCAGAAACCGTTCGATCAGCTCGCTATCGTCCATTTGATTAGACATCCCCCACCGTATAATTGTTCCAAGAAATTGAGTACACCCGCGCCCCGGTCCCTCCCCGGTCAAGTCGCACAGGCGGCACTTCGGCGGCTACAGTTTTTTGAGCGCGATCCCCTTGCGTTTGAGCTGAGCCTGAACCTGCGCGGTGATCCGCACCCAAAAGACCCCCTCGTTAGCGGTATAGTTCTTCTTCATGATCTCGCAATGAGTATGCAGGTAATCGGCAACGTCCATCCGGCTGAAGGGCACGGTGACGATCGCCTCGATCACGTCCTTGCACACCGTCTCGTATACGCGGTCTTTAAGCTCCTCCAGATTCAGTTTTTCTCTGGCCGACACCAGCACCGCGTCCGG
>WJJJ01000015.1 GCA_014729775.1 Candidatus Omnitrophota bacterium
ATTTCACCCAGCTTGTAGAATCAATGCAGATGGATCATGAAGCGGTGCTGGTAGCAAAAAAAGGAAATGAGGTCGGACTGCAGGTCGCGCGCCCGGTAAAAGAAGGAGATTTGATGTATTCGCTTGACCGGAAGAAAAAATAAACAGGAATCCCGGCGATTACCGATTGGTGAACGCGCGGTTTTGAGGTATAATGGTTGCGATACAGGAAAGGAGAAGGAGGAAAGATGGAGAAAGAAAATAAAAAGCTGTTAAAAAGCCTGGTGTTTCTTACCGTTTCTTTCGCAGTCGTGTTCCTGTTGAATACCGCGGCGTCGCTGTACGCCAAGACGATGAAGCCGGTGTATGCAGCGGGACAATGCGGACTGGCATTTTTCGGGTTCCTGCTTGTCGCCTACTCGCTGATCCGGGTGCTGAAGAAAGAAAACAAAAATACTTCATTGGTTTGAGCAGGGGTCTGCGCTTCCCGGAACGAGTGCGAAATCTCTCTCTTTTCCCCTCACGAAAAAATGAAAATGGATCTTTTCGTTCCCCTATCCCGGTTCAGCCGGCATTGGCGTCTTATTCTTTCGGGCCGGTCGGATGCCGCGCGAAACATGGCGGTTGACGAAGCGCTGCTGGAAAACTACCGCCGGACCGGTCATCCTGTTTTTCGGGTGTACGGCTGGTCGCCGCCGGCGTTTTCTCTGGGAGTGGCCCAAAACGCGGAACAAAGCCTTTATCTGAAACGGTGCCGTCAGGCGGGAGTGATGGTCGTGCGCCGGATGACCGGAGGAGGGGTGTTGTTTCACGGCCCCGATATTTCCTACAGCATCGTCTGCGCCGCGGCGGACATTGGCGGCATGACTTCGGTAAGGGAGTCGTTTCGGCGGTTATGCGCTTTTTTGATCTTCTGGTACCGGACCATGGGGCTTGAGGCGCGGTTCGCGGATGCACATCCCGGTTTCCGGGCCCGGAACTATTCCGACTACGGGAACCGGCCAGATTTTTGTCTGGCTTCGTGCGAGCGGGACGATTTACTGCTGGGAACGCGAAAAATCGGGGGGAACGCGCAGAAAAGGAGCCGTTCGCTGCTTTTTCAGCATGGGTCGGTGCCGCTGCGTCCTTTCTGGGATGAAGCCGCCGTTTTTTTTAGAGATGATTTGCGCGGAGCGGCTTCGCTGTCAGGCACGCTGGAAGAATTTACCGGACAAAAGATTTCGTTTTCGCGGGCGCAACAGTCGTTGGCCGCAGCGTTTCGTCAGGCGTTCGGGGTGCAGCTACGTCAGACCGCGCTTTCGCCCGAGGAGGAGCGGAGCGCGCGGCGGTTCATTCACGATAAGTACGCCCGGCCGGAGTGGAACCGGAAACGCGAATATACACGGAGAACGAATGATCAACACCAAAAGAAAACCTCCCTGGCTTCATAAAAGGTTTGAATTCCGCAAATGCGCGGAAATGAACCTTTTGCTTCGCGGGCTTGATCTACGCACGGTGTGTCAAGATGCCCGTTGTCCCAATATCGGCGAGTGCTATTCCCGGGGGCACGCCACGTTTCTGATTTTGGGGGATTGTTGTACCAGGAATTGCGGGTTTTGTAATCTTCAAAGCGGAAGGCCGCAGGCGGCCGATCCAGAAGAGCCCCGCCGGGTTGCCGAAGCGGCCTCCCGGCTGTCTTTACGTCACGTCGTGGTCACCAGCGTGACCCGGGATGATTTGCCCGACGGGGGAGCGCAGATATTCGCCCGGACCGTCAGCGAGCTGAAATCGCGGATGCCTCACGCCGTGGTTGAAGTATTAATCCCTGATTTTCAGGGTCTTCGTTCTTCCCTGGAGACGCTTGTCGCCTCGGGGCCGCATCTCATCGCCCATAATGTGGAAACGGTCCCGCGGCTGTATCCCGAAGTGCGCCCGGCCGCGTCCTACCGGCGCTCGCTCATCCTGCTGGGCACGGTGAAAAAGATGGCTCCGCGGATCCGTACCAAGTCCGGTCTCATGCTCGGGCTGGGAGAAACAGGAGAAGAGCTGCAGGCCGTATGGAAAGACCTGCGCCGGCAGGGATGCGAGTTCTTAAGTATGGGGCAGTATTTGTCTCCCAGTAAGCGGCATGTTCCGGTCCGGCAGTACGTGTCTCCGCAAAGATTTGCGCGGGAGCGGCAGAACGCGTATGGATTGGGTTTCCGGTATGTCGCCAGCGCCCCCTATGTCCGCAGTTCTTATCTGCCCGAAGAATATCTCACGGGATGAGTGCTCCCGGCCGCACTGAGATCCGTGATTTCGGATTGAGGAGGAAGGGAGAGCCGTGGTATAATGAGCCCACATTTACAAAAAGGAGGCAAAAGATGGAAATGATGAAAAAAGCATTAGGACTCGGTTTGGGAATGCTGGTGCTTACCCGGGAAAAAGCGGAAGAAGTCGTTCAGGAACTGGTAAAAAAAGGAAAAATCGCGGAAAACGAAGGCAGTGGTTTGATTGATGAGCTGGTGCGCAAAGGCGAACAGCAGCAGGAGGAAGTGGAAGAGAAAATCGCGGGCATGGTAGAGGCGACCGTGAAAAAACTGAATCTTGCCACGAAAGATGATATCGCAGGGCTCAAAGCGGAACTACGGGCTCTCAGAGAAGAAAAGTGAGTTGAGCAACGTGCTGGTTGCCAGAATAAAAAAAGACGTGAGGAAAATGAGCAGACTGCGGCATATCACCGGAGTCTGTTCAAAATACGGTTTCGCCTATCTCATTGAAAAAGCGAATTTACCGATAAAAATCCCTATGCCGCGGCACGCCCGGGAGGCGCAAGAGCTGCCGGTCGAGGCCCGTACCCGGAAAGTTCTGGAAGAGCTCGGTCCTACTTTCATCAAGCTGGGACAAATGCTCAGCATGCGTCCGGATGTCATCCCGTATTCATTCTGCCGTGAATTTGAAAAGCTCCAGGACCAGGTGACTCCCTTGCCGTTCGCGCAGATTCTTCCGATCCTGGAAAAAGAATACGGGAGTCCGCCCGAACAGGTATTTGAGGATTTCAACCCGCATCCGATCGCTTCGGCTTCGTTCGCGCAGGTGTACGAAGCTTCCTTGTCTGGGCGTCCGGTAGTCGTCAAAGTGAGAAAGCCGCGGGTCCGGGAAACAATCGAAAGCGATCTCGATTTACTGTATGTCCTCGCGCAGTTTTTCGCCGAGCACAATCCGGCTCTCGAAGAGCAGTATAATTTCAGGAAGGTCGTCCGGGAGTTCCACTCATACATCGTCAAAGAGCTTGATTTCCTGCACGAGACGTATAATATCGAGCGCTTCCGCAGAATGTTCGGCCGGGATGAACGCGTGTATTTCCCCGAAACGTTCCGGGACAAATGTACGCACGAAATTCTGGTGGCTGAGCGTATTGAAGGACTCAAGGTAAGCCGGCTGAGACCCGGGGATCTCCGGCAGTTTGACCAACACGCGCTTGCCGCGCACGGCGCGGAATGTATCTTGTCCCAGATCTTCGTGCACGGGGTTTTTCACGCCGATCCCCATCCCGGAAATATTTTCGTCCTTCACGACGGGAAGATAGGGTTCGTTGATATCGGGATCGTGGGGCGGC
The DNA here is from genome assembly GCA_014729775.1 of Candidatus Omnitrophota bacterium. Taxonomy (GTDB): domain Bacteria; phylum Omnitrophota; class Gorgyraeia; order Duberdicusellales; family 4484-171; genus WJJJ01. The sequence continues at coordinate 3,557 of WJJJ01000015.1, forward strand.
TTGACGAAGATACCCGGATGAAACTCGCCGACGTGTTTCTGGGCGTCGTGCAAAAAGACGCCGCACAGATGATAGACGCGTTCAGGGAACTGGGGACGTTGGAGCATGTGGACGAAAAAGGGTTGCGTTTTGCGCTGGAAGATCTGCTGGAACGTTATTATGACGTTCCACTGGAGCAGTTTCACATGAGCGAATTCCTTCGGGAAATCATGCGTATTATTTCCCGGTACCGAATAAAAATGATGCCGGATTTTTTCCTGCTCATGAAATCCCTGGTGACGATCGAAGGAGTCGGCCGGCGGATTGATCCCGGGTTCCGGGTGATCCCCTACGCGAAAAAATTCGTCGAACGAATCCTGGCGCAGAAATACAGCGCGGCCCGATTAGCCCGCAAGGTACGTGAAATGAGCAGGGATACGTACAAATTAGTTTCTCGTATTCCGAAAGATTTGGCGCAGATATCGAAAAAAATCAAATCGGGCGAACTGCAGATTCAGTTCGAACACCGGAATCTTGAAAAACTGACCATGATGCTGGATAAAGTCAGTAACCGTATTTCTTTCGCGCTTATCATTGCCGCGCTGATCATCGGCTCCTCGATAATTATTTATTCGGACCAAGGCCCGTTTCTCGGCGAATATCCTTTGCTGGGTATCGTCGGATATCTGTTCGCAGGGATTCTGGGACTGATTCTGCTCGTGACCATTTTACGTTCCGGCAAATTGTGAGGCGTCCCGGCGAAGAAGGGGAACCTATTTCCGGTATTACCATCCGTATTATTCTCAAATCCACGGTGTGCCAGCGTCTGCGGGAAATACTGGAAGATGAACCGTCTCCGTCTCCGGGCGGGGTCCTTCTGGGCGGCAGACTGGCTCCCGGTGTCTACGTGATTGATTCCGCGGGAACGGGAGAGGGAACGGGTGGCTCTTCCCCTTCCGGATTTTTCGCCTTTCTCACTCACAGCATAAAATCCCTTGTGTCCCGAGGCCGTCCCCGCAAGATAGGGATCTGGCAGGCGTACGGTGACGGGCGTCTTTATCCCGGCAGCGACCGGTTTCGCTGCGCCGCTCGTCTCCAACGGGGAGCGCTGGGAGCGTCTGCGGTGAAGGTGCTGCTCGTGCCGGCGTTACGCAGGAATCGCCTGCGCATCAAAGGATTTGTCTTGCAGCCCCGGACACGGTCTCTGGATGAGGTGCGCATCGAAGGGGTGCTCGGCGACGGTACCGTCGTTGATCTTTCCGTCTGATTTTTTCGAAAAGCAGAAAAAAGTCAAAAAAAAGCGGAATCACTGCCTTGTCCGTTTTCCCGGTCAATGATAAACATAGAGGATATATGCGGGTGTACGGTATGCAGAAAAGGAGGATAAGGTGGACTCAGATTCCCGGCAGTCACGAAGGGTGAAAACAGGTTTAGGGCGGGCGCTTGATCTTGGAATGCAGGTTCCGGATTTCCGGGCGATAGACGGGCGCGATCACGTCTGCATGTTGAGCGGATTCGGCGCCAAGGCCGCGATGATTTTTTCTTTTTCTTCGCTCGACGACGCGGTTATTCAGCACGACCTTTCTCTGCTGGAATCTCTTTCCCGGACTTACGGGGATACGCTGAATTTTTTCGCGGTGAGCATGGATTTTTCACAGCGGCTGCGTCAGATGCAGAAGGATGACCGTGCCGGCGGTGTGCATTTTCTCTCGGACAGGCGATTTGCGTCGTTCGGAGCAAATTACGGTGTGTTGACCAGAGAACGGCTGTTGGTAAAAGCGTTGTTCATGAGCGACGCGGGGGGACGTATCAGAAAGATCCACGAGTTCGCCGCCGGCGAAGAAACCATCGAAGACGTACATTCCAGTGATGAACTGTTTGCGCTCGTTCAGAATCCGCATCAGCAGAGCGCGGAGAAGGAACACGCGGCGCATTGCGTGCCTTGCGAGGCCGGGACGCCGCCCCTGCCTGAACAAGAACGGGATTCCCTTTTTTCCCGTCTCGACCGATGGGATCTGGCGGAAGGGCGCAAGCTGAAGAAAACGTTCCAACGGAAGAATTTCCGTGAGGTGAAATTCTTTTTTGATCTGATCGCCGAAGTGAGCGAAGAGCAGGGGCATCATCCTACCGTGACCTTATCCTGGAACAAGATTAAAGTTACCCTCACCACTCATGCCGCCGGCGGATTGACTGAAAACGATTTCCTCATGGCCGGGATCCTTGACCGCATTTTTGCGTGAGCCGGCGGACAGAAGCGGGCGCTCGGATTTTCCTGGCATCTTCATCAAAAGCGGTTATAATAAAATAATTTGCTCGGCAGGGGAGCGTATATCATGCTTGGATTGATACTGCTGGCGACGATACTCGTGAGTTTGCTTTCGCTGATCGGGGTGTGCTCGCTGTCGATCCATAGCCGGGTGCTGAAACGCGCGCTGATATATTTCGTCGGTTTTGCGGCCGGCGGGCTGATGGGCGGAGCTTTTTTACATTTACTGCCGGAAGCTTTGCGTCACGCGGAATCGTCTTTTGTGATGACGGCTTTCCTCGGCGGGTTCTCTTTTTTCTTTCTTTCGGAACGTTATTTTTACTGGCGGCATTGTCATAAAGGACAGTGCGATGTCGACGCCTTTACGTATCTGAATTTATTCGGCGACGGGCTGCATAACTTCATTGACGGATTGATTATCGCCGCGAGTTTTGCGACTGACATAAAATTGGGATGGATCACGACGCTGGCGGTGGCGATGCACGAGATTCCTCAGGAGATCGGTGATTTCGGCATTTTAGTCTACGGAGGATTCAGGGTGCGCAAGGCGCTCCTGTGGAATTTCCTGTGCGCGCTTGCCGCGGTTGCCGGGGCGGTGACGGGATATTTGATCGCCGGGATCACGCCGGATTACATCCGGGTCCTTCTTCCGTTTACGGCGGGCGGCTTTGCTTATATTGCCGCGGCCGATCTGATCCCCGAATTCCGCACGGAATCGGTCAGGCGCAGTACGATTTCTTTTGTGTTGTTTCTGGCCGGTGTCCTGTTTATGGCGCTCGTGAAAATGATAGGCTGAATGGGTAAAGGAGTAAGGATGAGGAAAAAGACGATTTTTTCAGGGATCCAACCGAGCGGAAATATGCACGTGGGGAATTATCTGGGCGCGGTCCGGCAGTGGGTACAGCTGCAGGAAGAGTATGAATGCCTTTTCTGCGTGGTTGATTTGCATTCGATCACGGTGCCCCAGGACCCGGAAAAGCTGCGAAGCCACAGCCGTGAACTGGCGGCGCTGCTGCTGGCCTGCGGGATTGATGAAAAAAGAAGCACGCTGTTCGTTCAGTCGCACATACCCGCTCACAGCGAGCTCGCCTGGATATTCAACTGTGTCGCTCCGCTGGGATGGCTGAAACGAATGACTCAGTTTAAAGAGAAATCGATTCAACAGCAGTCGTCGGCGAGCGCGGGGCTGTTCGTGTATCCGGCGCTCATGGCTGCCGACATTCTGTTGTACGGCACCGACTTGGTTCCCGTGGGGGAAGATCAGAAACAGCATATCGAATTCACCCGCGATCTCGCTCAGAAGTTCAATGTGACCTACGGCGAATTATTCAAGCTTCCTGAGCCGCTGATCCCCAAACTCGGCGCGCGGATTATGTCTTTGGATGATCCCAACCGAAAGATGGACAAGAGCGCGGACAATCCTCAACGGGCCATATACCTGTTGGATTCTCCCGATGCGATCCGGACCAAGATTTCCCGGGCCACCACCGATTCTCATCGGGAAATTCGTTTCGATCCGCAGCGTCCGGGCGTGAATAATCTGCTGGTGCTCTATCAGTTATTCACCGGCCGGGAAACGCAGGAGATCGAGGAGCGGTTTTTAGGAAAAGGATACCGTGAACTTAAACAGGATCTCGCGGACGCGGTGATCGCGGGGCTGGCTCCCATCCAGGAAAAATACCGGACATTGACGGAGGAGCCGGGGTATCTGGAGAAGATACTTGCCCGTAACGCTCAGAAAGTCGCCCCCGTCGCCGAATCGGTGGTGAAAGAAGTAAAGCGAAGGATGGGGCTGGGATAAACCGGCGAAGGTATTCATGGAGCATGGGCACGATGAAACCACCGCAGCTACCCAGGAGTTGTTCGAGTACCGTGCGGTCGAACGGCGCAAGCTGAAAATCTGCATGGTGATCACCGGTGTAGTGATGCTGGTGGAACTTGCCGGCGGGATCGCGTCCCGCAGTTTGGCGTTGATCAGCGACGCCGGACACATGTTCACCCATTTCTTTTCGCTTGCGGTCAGCTTCGGAGCGATCGTCTGCGCGAATACTCCCACCTGTCATCACCGTACGTTCGGTCTACAGCGGGCTGAAATCCTGGCCGCGCTGTTCAACAGTTTGTTTCTTTTCGCCGTCACCGGGTGGATACTCTACGAGGGCGTGCGCCGGATACTTGCTCCGGTGGAAGTGGTGACCGGGCAGATGCTGGGGATCGCGCTGATCGGTCTGGTGGTCAACGCGCTTACCTTGAAGATCCTCCACGGTGCGCACCGGCATGATCTCAATATCAGGGGCGCGGTTCTTCACTTGGTAGGCGATTTGTTCTCTTCGGTCGCGGTGGTGGCCGGAGCGGTCATCATCCATTTTACGGGTCTGCACGTGATTGATCCGCTGTTAAGCATTCTTATCGCCGGAATTATTTTGTTCTGGGGCTGGGGGCTGTTTCGCGACGCGGTGCATATTCTTCTTGAGGGAGCTCCGATAGGTCTTTCCAGCGATGAAGTGATGGAGGCGATTTCCCGGACGGTGCCGGAAATTGAAGCGATCGAGGAGGTCAGACTGTGGACGATTACTTCGAAGATGCACGCCATGACCATGCGCGTGAAGCTGCGTGAAGATTTGAACCGCGGGCAGTGCCGGGAAACGGTCCGCAGGATTAAACGGGTAGGCCGGGAGAAATTCAGAATCACCTATTCCACGATCGAGATCCAATGAGTATTTCCACGAGAAAAGGAGACAAAGGGAAAACTTCACTTTTCGACGGCACCAGGGTGTCCAAGAACGATATACGGGTGGAAGCCTGCGGGACGCTTGATGAGCTTTCCGCGTTTTTGGGTGTGTGCAAAAGCGTGGTGGAGGATCCCGGCGTGCGGAGAATCCTCGAGGAGGTACAAAAGAAGTTATTTGCGGTTGGAAGCGAAATAACGGTGCACCCGGAAAAGAGCGCTTCTCTCTCCCGCAGGATAGATGACCGGGATGTCGGGGAGTTTGATGATATCCTGAAGAGACTCGAACAAACGAAGCGGCGCGAAGAAGGTTGTTTTTCCCTTCCCGGAGCGACTCCGTTTTCGGCGGTGTTCGATCTCGCCCGTACGGTCGCCCGCCGGGCCGAACGGCGCCTGGTACAATTAACCGACGCACGCATGCTCGATAACCCTTCTGTTCTTGCGTACTTCAATCGTTTGTCCGATATTCTTTTTGTCTTTGCCCGGGTCTATGAGACCGATCCGCAAAAGTTCAATGACCGGGAGATCCTTTGAGAAACTCCGCGCTAGTATTGCTGATGACTTTGTTCTTATCTTATTCCTGCTCTCCTGCCCGGGCACAGAAGATTGGATTTGAGAAAGAGTGGGAACGTCCCCTGGAATTGAGCGGCTATGAACAGTTGCGCGTGCATGTCGTGGATCTGCGTGAGATAAAGATAAGAGTTCATGACAGGCGGGAGGCTGAGGTGTATAGCGACGCTCTGGACGAAGAGACGACAGAAAAAATCGCCTATGCGCTGTATCGGGTGTTTTCCGATCAGCTCAGGGAAGTCCTTCCGGTGCAGGATGCCGCAGAGGAGAAGCCGCCGGAAGCGGGAACCCTGCTGTTACGCCTCAGTCTCAAGGGCGAGTTTCACCGGGAACAGCAGGGGTTATTGATGGGTTTTCTCACCCGGACGCATCCCCGGAAGGGCCGGCCCGCGCACCTGCATTTTTCCTGTACGTTTATGGATGCGGCATCAAGGCCGATCGTGACCCTGACCGATTCACAGGATTTCAGCCCGCGGACCGCCCGGCCGTTTGCGCGCAACGCCGATTATGAAGCGCTCAAGAAACTTTTCGGCGTGTGGGCCCGGCGGACGAGGATTTTTCTCCGAAAGGAAAGACTCGGCGGAGGGAACGGTTCCCAGCCGGACCCGGCGGTAGCGCCGCTTGAGACCCTCACAGAAGAGAACAACTTTCAGCATTAATTGCGCGCGCGCGAACTTTCAGCGCATCACAAAGATCAGAGGAACGTCACAGAAACGGCAAAAGAAAGGGGAAAAGATCTTTACCAAAGAAAGGTTCGCATGAGTCTTCAGAGGAAATGGTACTGCATTATTTATTTATGTTTCCTGATTGCCGGTGTTCCGTTCTCGGGGTACTGCCAGGCGCATTTGGGGTATCAATACCTGGTTCAGCAGGGTATTCAGCTGATGAAGCAGGGGGATGCCGCCGGCGCGTACCGGGCGTTTTACAAAGCAAATATGGCGCATCCCGGCGGCGAAGAGGCACAGCGCTATTTGCGGCAGCTGCGGCCGCGTGAAGTGAAGAGAGTGCAGGGGGCGATTGGGCGCGGGAAAGCGCACACGGCGCTGCCTCGCCATCCGGACGGAGAAGATTCGCGGGGAAAACTGCGCAATATCCTCCCGGCCGCGGATACGCTGGTGACGCAACATGAGCAGACGCTTTCCGAAATCGATAAAGTAACGGAGGAAACAGCAGCTCTCGAGCAGAGGATTGAAGCGTTACGGGAAGAGCTTCAGGCATTGAAGCCGACGCCTGGTTACGCGACTGCCGCCGTGTCCGAACAAGAAAGAATGGCGCCGGCTGCGCGTGCTTCGGAGAGGGAGGCAACGGATATCGGTATTGCCCTGCGCGAGGAAAACCGGATGCTGAAGGCCTACAATAAATTTCTCGCCTCCGCGCGGGAAAAATCCGGCGGAGGCGGGGATGATCTTGCCGTCCGTATTGAGCAGCGCGAAACAATGCGGGTGTTGCGCGCGAGGAATGCACATCTGGCAGGTCAGCTTCGGGAGTTGAAGGAAAGGGTTGTCCCGTTACAGAGCCGGATTGCCGAGTTGGAGGAAGAGAACCTGCTGAGGGAGGGAGAAGTTGTGCGTTTACGAAAGCGGCTGGCCGAGTCGGCGCGGAGGGGCGCGGCGGCGAAGCCGGAGATCGCGAATGAATGGGAACGCAAAGAAGAAATGCGCCTACTCCGCGTCAGAAACAGTTATTTAGTACGGCAACTGCATCAGCTCAAGGGGCGTCTCCAACCTTTATCTCAACGGGTGCGTGTATTAGAACGGGAAGGGCGGAGTCTGACGGAGCGTAACGAGGATCTTCAGCAAAGAGCCAGCGCGGAATTTAGGCGAGGGCGCGAAGCCGCGCGAACAGAACTGCGCGAAGCGCAAAAAGCGCGGCAGGATGAATTCGAGCAATTGTCGGTGAGGCTCAGCCTTGTACAGGATCAGCTTGGACATGTTTCAGCCGCGAGGGATTCCCTCGTGGAGGAGAATCGTGCCCTTCAGAACCGAAATGAATTTCTGGAAGTTCGTCTGGATGAACTTGTGAAAGAAACCGTGCACATCAGCCGTCTGGAACGAAAGAATCGCGAGTTGACGAGGGAAAATGTGAATCTGCTGACGCGGGTCCGGGATGGACCGGAGAAATCACCGCCGCCACCGGCTGCGGTCACGTATGACACCGCCCCTCTCGCACAGGCGCGCCGGGCCCAAATCGCGGCCGAGGAAGAAACCCGGTTGTTCCGGGAAAAAAACTCGCGGCTGCACGCTCAGCTTGAGGAGCTGCGCCGAAAAATCGATCAGTTTACGCAGGAAGAGGCCGAGGGGGAATGCACTGCGCGATGAACTGGATCGTACTCTCGCGCGCAACGAAGAGTTGGACAAAGGAGTCACATGCTTAACGGTGATGAACCGGGAATTAGCCCGGAAAACGCGGCGCTGGAGGAAAAATTACGCAAAGCACTGGAATCGTCTTGATAAAAGGTTTCATGTCCGCTGCGTCCGTTGTCCGCCTTGTTTCGCGGGCGGCTGTGCGGTCCTTCGCGTCTTCGAACGTGAATATTGACAAACCTCACTTTTTTTCTCATAATAGTTGCACGAATCCCTGATATATCTTATTCTTATATCCAATGGAAGCGTTGAACTCCTTAGGCACAATCGCCGCAAGCGCGTGGGCTTCCGGCGTGAACATGTATCTCACCGTGGCGTTGGTCGGTATCTCCCAGCGTCTGCAGTGGATTGATCTGCCCGGGAACATGGAAGTGCTGGGTCATCCGCTGGTCATCCTCGTGGCCCTGGTTCTCTTCGCCGTGGAATTTTTCGCCGACAAAATTCCCCTGGTGGATTCGGCCTGGGATTCGGTGCATACGGTAATCCGTCCGGCCGGAGGCGCGCTTCTGGGATATCTGGCCTTGGCCGACGCCGGCCCGGCGGTGCGCACATCCGCGGCATTGCTGACGGGCATGATCTCCGCGGATTCTCATCTTACCAAAGCTACTACGCGGGCGGCTATTAATACTTCTCCTGAACCGGTGAGTAATTCCGTAGCCAGCGTGGCCGAAGATATCACGGTGATCGGGGTCCTCTATCTCGCAATGCGGCACCCGGTGATCGCGGCGATTTTCGTCGTTGTCTTCCTGCTTTTTTCTTTTTGGTTCCTCAAAATGATGTTTCGGTTCGTGAAAGCCGTGTTCAGGCCGCGTACCGGAAGATCTTCCGCGTCCGTTTCATGAAATACCGGATATCTATTTCCCTCTTATTCACTATTCTGTTTCTGATCCCGGCACAGGCGGAAAAAGTCCATTTAAAGAACGGCGACCGTATTTCCGGGGAGATCATCTCGCGCAATGAGGAGTTTCTCACTCTGCGCGCCGAAGGGATCGGGGAAGTCGTCATTGCGCGGGAACGTATTGCACGGGTCGGGAGGCCGGACAGTCCGAGCCCGGCGGTTTCTGCCGGACCGGAATGGGAACGTATCGTTTCGGCAGGATATACTCAATCCAGCGGCAATACCGAAACGAGCCAGCTGACCGCGCGGTTGCGATTTCACAGGAAAACGGCAGGGGACGAGTTCCATTTGACCGGGGATGTGTTCTATGCCTCCGCGGATGACGAAATGAATGCCCGGATCTGGAACGGAATGACGAGATACGCGTATAGTTTCGGGCTGCAGTTTCACTGGTATCATTTCTTCAGGCTCGAGGTTAATCATGACCGGTTTGCCGACATAGATTACCGCATTACCCCGTCTTCGGGCGTCGGGCATTGGTTTTACGACACTAACGATTTTAAGTTGATGGCCGAGTGCGCCTTGGGATATGAACATACCCGGTACCGGTCAGGAGGGAGCTCCCAGGAGGGACTCCTTGTTCCCCGACTGTATTTTGAAAGTTTATTGTGGGAACAGTCCCGGCTCATTCAGGATTTTGCCCTTTATCCCTCGCTGACCGACGGAGGAACGTATCGTATCCGTTCGGAAACGTCTTTGTTGAACAAGGTGGATGACCGCATTACGCTCCGGTTCAGTTTAATCAACGAGTATAATTCCGATCCCGCTTCCGAAGTAGCACACCACGACCAGAGATTGATTTCCGCATTGGAATATTCATTTTGATCACGGTGAGTGAGAACTCAGGAGGGACAGATGCGCAGACAGACAGGAGAAGTCGTGATTGAATGTGTGCGGGCGAACATCGCCAATCAGGAAGGCATTGCCGGAGCGATTCATGACGGGGCCGGACCGGGACTGGAAGAAGAATGCCGCCCCTTCGCTCCGATTGAGCCCGGAGAGGCGGTTCTTACCGGCGCGTATAATTTGCCGAATAATTACGTGATTCACGTGCTGGGGCCGG
>WJJJ01000016.1 GCA_014729775.1 Candidatus Omnitrophota bacterium
AATGGCTGCCCGGCCTGGACTCGAACCAGGAATGCTTGATCCAGAGTCAAGTGTGTTGCCAATTACACCACCGGGCAAAGTTCTATTATTGTATGATTTTTCCTCCCGGTTGACAAGTGCCTTTTTGAAAAAGCGGCATGGGGCTGTGCTCTCTGCGTGATCCGATCTTCAGGGGAGTTCCAGGGACTCAAGAAAAGCACGATAATGTTTTTCTCTGTGTGCGAATTCCGTTGAAGGAACGGAAAAAGTGATACCGACCACCTGGCCCGGCTGCGGGCAGGTCAGGGCGGTGAAAAACAGTGTTCGTTGTGTGCGCATGAAACCGCCCAGCGGAATCGGGGCGACGGAGTAAACCGCGTATCTCCAGGTATGCCGGGAAGATCTGATTTCGCCTTTTTTTTCTATTTCAGGTAATTTAGGGAGAGGGTAAAACCAGCTTTCCCATTTCAGTTCGCGGACATCCATTATTCCGGGCAGGTCCTTCACGGATATCTCCAGCGTTTCTTCCCGTTCGCGGTGACGGAACCGGGCAGCGCCCCCTCCTGTCCGGTCCGATTCCGGAATCCATTCGTTTTCGAGCTGCAGGGTGATCCCCGTTTCCGGTATCTCGATTATTTCCGGCAGCGCGTTTGGCAGAAACTGCAACGACAGAAAAATATACAGTGCGGTCCGGCAGAGTACCATAACGGGTTCATCATAGCATAGCCGGACTCGTGAGGGAAGAGAGAAATACAAGGGGATGTTACGTGGTCCGTGAACCCTGTTTCTTTTGAATCTTGGCCCAGGTGTCGCGCAGGGAAACGATGCGGTTCCATATCTGCCGTTGGGGCGAGCTGTCCGGATCGAGGGTAAAATATCCCGTACGCTCAAACTGTACCCGTTGACCGGCTACGACGGTCTTAAGTGTCGGTTCCAGGCGGCAGTCGGATAATACGCGGAGCGAATGCGGGTTTAAATTGGAAAGCCACGTCTCGCCTTCGTTTGTTTCAGAAGGATCCCGGCGGTCGAACAGCGGTTCATATAAGCGCACTTCCGCGGAAACCGCATGCCCGGCCGATACCCAGTGCAGGGTCCCCTTCACTTTTCTGCCGTCGGGGGCATCTCCTCCCCGGGTGTCCGGGTCGTAGGTACAGTGTAGTTCCCGGATTCGCCCGGTCTGAGGGTCTTTGATCACCCCGGTACAGGTGATCAGGTAGGCGTACCGCAGGCGCACTTCGCGTCCGGGAGCAAGCCGGAAAAATTTCCTCGGCGGGTCCTCGCGGAAATCATTTTGTTCAATGAAGAGTTCACGGCTGAAAGGCACTTTTCTCGTGCCCTCTCCCGGATTCTCGGGGTTGTTGACCGCCGACAGTTCTTCTTCCCAGTCTTCGGGGTAGTTTACAATAACGACTTTCAAGGGATCCAGCACGGCCATATAACGGGGGGCCGATTTGTTCAGTTCTTCCCGGACGCTGTTCTCAAGCACATGAAGATCCACGATGCTGTTGAATTTCGCCACGCCGATGCGGCGGCAGAACTCGCGGATGGACGAAGGGGTGTATCCTCTTCTCCGTAATCCGGACAGGGTTGGCATCCGGGGATCGTCCCATCCGGGAACGATTTTCCGTTCCACCAGTTCCAGCAGCTTCCTTTTGCTTAAAACAGTGTGACCGATATTCAGCCGGGCGAATTCGATCTGCCGGGGATGAGGAACCGGCAGGCGGTCAAGAAACCAGTCGTATAAAGGGCGGTGGTTTTCGAATTCCAGCGTACAGAGCGAGTGCGTGATCTGTTCCAGGGCATCGCACAGTCCGTGGGCCCAGTCATAGGTCGGATAGATGCACCATTGATCTCCGGTCCGGTGATGTCTTGCGCGCCGGATCCGGTACATTACCGGATCGCGGAGATTGATATTCGGCGACGCCATATCGATTTTCGCCCGCAGTACGCGGGAGCCGTCCGGGAATTCGCCTTTTTTCATGCGGCGAAACAGATCGAGGTTTTCTTTGGGGGGGCGGGACCGGAAGGGGCTTTCCCGTCCGGGCTGTGTCAGTGTTCCGCGGAACTCGCGTATTTCTTCCGCCGGAAGGTCGTCCACGTAGGCGTCGCCCTGATCGATTAATTTTTCGGCGTATTCGTACAGCTGCGGGAAATAATCGGAGGCGAAATATTCCCGGTCATCCCAGTCAAATCCCAGCCAGCGAACGTCTTCTTTTATCGAATCAACGAATTCTTGTTCTTCCTTGCAGGGATTGGTATCGTCAAAGCGCAGGTTGCATTTGCCGTGATATTCCGCCGCCAGGCCGAAGTTCAGGCAGATGGATTTGGCGTGGCCGATATGGAGATAGCCGTTTGGCTCCGGAGGAAAACGGGTGTGTACTGTTTCCCCGTGCGCGCCGTCACGAAGGTCCTTTTCGATGATTTCACGGATAAAATGCGATTTCCTCTCGTCGTTCATCGTCATTATTATAGGAATTTTCGGAGAAAGGGCAAGAGTTTTTCCGGGCAGCTACATCTTCCACCAGCGGGAAGTAAACTCCCGGGGGAATACTTTAAAAATGTTTTCGTAGATTTCCTGTTTGACGCTGTCGGAGGCGAAACGGAAGCATAAGCCGACTTCCCGTCGGGAAGAATGATCGCGGCACCATACGACATTTCCGTTCACTTTTACGGATTTGCCGGGCAGAAAAAAATCAATCGCGCAGGAAGCTGCCGGACGGATGGCGGAATCGGTATCGAGCAGAAGGCGGACTCCGCCCATGCTGATATCCTTAATGACTCCCTGACAGGGATTCACAGAAGAGTGGTCGGTAAATTGTACGCAGAACGGTGCCTGGAAACGGATACATTTTCTTTTTTCTTCCATTGTTTCCTCTTTTCTATGGGACGGCTGTATAAAAAAAGAACTGGACCCCGTGGCTTTCCCCCAGAGTCCAGTCATTTCATGTACTTTAGCATAGAATCGCTGCGAATGCAAGCAAGAAGAAACATATTCTCCAGAGTTACCAGTAATTTTCCTGAAACCATTTGTCGGCTTTGTACACGGTGGAATAGGTCGCGCACGCGTCGGTGGCGATCCCTTTCCCGACAAAATACGTCGCGGCACCGGCTCCCTTGGCGCTGTTGTATATCGTATGGCAGCCGGATACCAGCAAAACGGACAGGAGTGCGAGACATATACCGAATTTAGTCATCTGTTTGTTCACCTCCCCAATAGCGTAACAAATCGTCAATTCTGTTAAGTACCGTAGTTTTCCCCAGTACATGCATCGTTTCAAACAATCCGGGACCGGTTTTCCCGCCGGTGAGCGCGACGCGCGTAGGATGCACCAATATCTTCGCTTTTACCCCGTGAGCTTTTACCGTTTTGCGAAATTCGGCCTCGATGTGTTCGGCGGAAAAATCATGCAGCTGCGCCAGCGTGTTCCTCAGATCCTTGAGGAGAGGTGTCCGATTTTCCCGGAGTATCTCGCCGGCTTCGGGAGAATATCCGTCGAGTTCCGAAAAGCAGAAGCGGGCTTTCTCGGGAAATTCCGCGAGCGTGACCAGCCGCTCCCGGAAAAGAGAAACAACTTGAGCAAAATATTCCGGGGACGCTTCGGGGAGCTGTTTCCGTTCCTTCAGATATCTCCGGAGTGTTTCGGTCAAATCCTCCAACGATTTGTTCCGGACATACTCCCCGTTCATCCAATTCAGTTTTTCCAAGGAAAACACCGCGCCGGTTCTATTGACGGCGGAAAGTTCAAAAATTTTCCGGGCCTCATCCAACGAGAAAATTTCCTGGTCGTTTTTCGGGGACCATCCGAGCAGTAAAAGATAATTTGCCAGGGCGTCGGGCAAATATCCCTGTTTCCGGTATTCCCGGAGAGAGGTGGCGCCGAATCTTTTTGAGAGCCGTCCCCCGTCCGGAGAAAGGATCAGGGGCACATGGGCATATTCAGGGGCGGTAAACCCCATGGCTTGGCACATGAGTACCTGTTTGGGGGTGTTGGAGATATGATCTTCGCCCCGGATCACACAGGTAATGCCCATGAGCGCGTCGTCCACCGCGCAGCAGAAATTATAGGCGGGGGACCCGTCGCTTTTGATGATTACTTCTTCCGGCCGCGGAAGCTCGGTGAACGTGATCTCTCCGCGGATGTGGTCCCGGATGCGTACCTCATCGAACTCATAACGGAAAAATACCGCGCCCTCTTTTTCAAATGCGCGGTCCTCTTTCAGCAGCGCTTGGGCGTGTTCCCGATACACCTCAAACCGTTGAGATTGATGGTGAAGCTGATCCCAGTCGAGGCCCAGCCAGCGGATGCTTTCCAGGATTTCCTCCAGATATTCCTGTTTTGACCGGGAAAGGTCGGTGTCTTCTATGCGCAGCAGGAATTCCCCGTTCATGCGGCGGGCGTACAGCCAGTTAAAAAGACAGGTACGCGCGCCGCCGATATGGAGAAAGCCGGTCGGGGAAGGAGCGAAACGGACCTTAGTCTTGGGATGTGGGTGCATTGAGAATCCTTTCTTCTCGCGGCGTTAACTTGATCCCGAATTTTTTCGCGATGCGCGCCGCTTCTTCTTTATTATCCGTGTTCAGGTAAATTTTTGTCAAGAGTTTTTGCGTTTTTTGTGCGTCCGGATCAAAAAAAAGACTGGTTCGTGCCGCGAGGAGCGCATGATCAAAATCCCTGCGGGCATACGCGATTTTTGCCAGGTAACGGTACGCAGGGGCGTGGGAAGGATACACTTGAACGATTTGCCTGAAAAGGCGCCGGCTCGGTTCAAGAAAACCGAGCAGGTGAAGGGTTTGTGCTTTCCGGAAGTGTCCGGACACCGACGGCAGACGGATACCGAGCGCCTGGAGGTCAAATTCAGGAGCCAGTTCGGAAAAGGAAACTTTGTCCAGCGATCCGCGGTGCCGCTCGTAAAAACCGGGATCAATAAAAATAATGCCGTCAGGGCCGAAATACACGCAGGTATATCCCTGTTCATGGAGCACGCCGATGATCGGAGGCGGATCGATTGTGGTGTACGAGATGAGAAATCCCCGAAGACGGTAACGATCGATAAGGAATTCAAGAACCTTGCGGTCTCCTTTGAGCGCCCGCTCGTAACGGGAAAAAAAGCGGTGCCCGTAAAGTTCAGTCCGGCCGTCGATAAAGACCTTTCGATCCGGGAAGAATTTGAATATGAGTTGTGCGCCCGAATTGAAATCGTTGAACATCCTTTCCGGCAGGGGGTGTGTTTCCATGTAAGCGATCATCTGGTCGGGATGCAGAGAAGGGTCGGTTTCAAAAAAACGAGCGGCCGCCGAAATTCCGTTTTCTCCGGTAAGAACCGTTTCCGGCCGGCCGGAGGCGTGCATCAGGGATGCCTGCCGGCCGAACATCTGGGGGAGCAGCCAGACCAGTACGATAATGTGCAGCAGCGTGATCCCGGGAGGGGTCAGATACCGGTCGAGCACCGCACGTTTGATTTCGGGAAAGACGGCGACAAACAGGATGACGCTGGCGGGGAGATAAAAGTAAATATTCCGTAACGAATGCAGGGAAAATGCCGTAAGCAAAAGCCATACCAGCACAAAAAACAAATGCCGCCGCCGGGCCAGCGTCAAAGGCAGCGCGGTGCAGAACAGGTAAATAAAAAAGTGTGAGTGAAGCGAAATGTCGGCGAATGGACTCCGCAGTTCCGAGATGGCCCGGTAGATTATTCTGTTCCCGGGCGTGACGAGATCCCGAAGGATCCCGAACGGGTACCACAGGGTTTGCAGAGGATAAGGATTTACCAGGCACGCCAGCAGGGAACAGAAAAACATTCTTTTTGCCGTGCCGTAAAACGGACGGGAGAAATCCCCGTTTTTGCCCGAAAGTAGGAACACTCCCAGGATGAGCGGTCCGAGGAAATAAAACCCGTGCGAGTTGACCCATAAAATCTGCAGAAAGGGAAGAAGAAAAAGCATCCGGCGTTTTTTCAGGATAAAAGGGAGCAGGAACAGCACGGCAAATACCAGGCTGAAATTATCGGGCCGCAACAGGAAACGATACAAAGTGATTTGTAAACCGAAAAACAAAAGAGGGATGCCGAGGACCCAGTCGGTACGCAACAGGAGTCCGGCGAGCAGAAGGAAAAGCAGAGAGAATATTCCTGCCCGCAGAAAAAACAGTCCCTGGATACCGAATGCGCGGTGTATTCCTCCGAGGAGGACCTGGTAAAGCCACTCGTGGTTTGTCCAGGAGGTTCCTTCGCGAGTGAAAGAAAAAACGTCTTCTTTGGGAACGGTCTTGTGGTCGAGAATGTACTGGCCGGATTTAATGTGGAAGAAATAATCCAAGCCGTAAAGGTTTAGCAGAGAGAACGACACCACGAGCGAGAAAAAAAGCCAGAGCACGGGATATTTCAGGAATCGGATTTTGTGCTCTAGCGAAAGGATTTTCATGAAATATTATCGTCGCGCGTCTGTGTGCGCTTCTTCCATCCCGCGGCGGAAACTGCGCAGATTCGTTTCATGCTTCTCCGGAGGGAAGTATGCCCGCAGTACGGTTTCCGCGCAGGCGGCGTCCAGCAGACGCGGAAGGCGCGCGCAGAGAATGCCCAGTGCCACGATGTTCGCCGTTTTGATGCTTCCCTGCTCCAACGCGATGGAGTTGAGCGGGGAAAGAACCGGAGAAACGGCAAACGCGGAAGACGGGCGCACGCACATGTCTTTATTGAGGATCACCAGGGACGAGGGCCCGAAAGTTTTTGCGAACTTTTCGACGGACGGATGGTTAAACAAAATTCCCACGTCCGGGATATCGATGAGAGGCGAAGCAATTTGTGACGACGCAATAATGACGAAACAGTGCG
The DNA here is from genome assembly GCA_014729775.1 of Candidatus Omnitrophota bacterium. Classification (GTDB taxonomy): domain Bacteria; phylum Omnitrophota; class Gorgyraeia; order Duberdicusellales; family 4484-171; genus WJJJ01. The sequence goes on from WJJJ01000016.1 coordinate 6,811, forward strand.
CCGTTCCCCCCCGTACTTCCGCTCCGTAAGAAGGGAACCAGGTGACCGCGTAATTTTTTTTCAACGCGGTCAAGGCAATAATTTTTCCCAGGCTCATAATGCCCTGGCCTCCGAAACCGGATATAAGAATTTTTGATTTCATGGCGTTTTGAGAATTCCCGGAGGAAAGACCTTTTTCATTTCGGTATCGATCCAGGCCATGGCTTCGACCGGATTTTTCTGCCAGATTGTCGGGCAGGGGCTCAGCACTTCTACCAGTGAAAAACCCCGTTTGTCTAGTTGATGCTGAAATGCCGTTTTGATCTGCCGGGCCGTGTCTTGTATTTCTTTCGGACTGGAAAGCGCGCAACGGGCGACAAAGCAGACCCCGGGAAGCTGCGCGAGCAGATCGCTGATTTTCAGCGGCCAGCCTTCTCCGGTGTCCGGCGTTCGTCCGCAGGGAGTCGTTGCGGTTTTTTGTCCGATAAGAGAAGTGGGCGCCATCTGTCCTCCCGTCATTCCGTAGCAGGCGTTATTCACAAAAATGCAGGTGAGCCGTTCTCCTCTGTTGGCGGCGTGCACGGTTTCGGCCAGTCCGATCGACGCGAGGTCCCCGTCTCCCTGGTACGTAAACACGCATAGATCCGGGGATACCCGCTTTATGCCGGTAGCGACCGCGAGCGCCCGCCCGTGCGCGGCTTCCGAGCAGTCAAAATTCCAATAATTATACGCGACTACCGCGCAGCCTACGGGCGCGACCGCGGCCGTGGTGCGGCGGATATCGAGTTCGTCGATCACTTCACTCACGATCCTGTGCAGAATGCCGTGGCCGCAGCCCGGACAATAATGCGTTTCCCGGTGCCGAAGTGAGGAAGGACGAAGATACTGTGTGCTCATTTCTCCAATACCTTTTTCAGATGCGAGACGATGTCCTGGCTGGAGGGTATCCCGCCGCCGGTTTTTCCGAAGAAAAGGACAGGGGTATCCCTGATCACCCGCCGGACGTCTTCCACCATTTGTCCCAGTGACTGTTCCACTACGAGCACCATTTTTTTCTCTTTTGCGTGCTTTTTCAGTGCGTGGTCCGGGAAAGGGCAGAGACTGACCGGCCGGAACAACCCGATTCTCATTCCCTCTTTTGTCAGCAGATCTACCGCTTCTTTCGCGATCCGGGCCTGAGAGCCGTAGGCGATAAGGAGAATCCGCGCGGTTTCCGGGCCGTAATAAGCGCTTTGCTGTTCTTTTTCCCGAAGCTTCTCCCATTTTTCGCGGAGATGTTCATTGTGACGCTCCAGGCCTCCTTCTTCCAGAAAGAACGATTTTATGATGTTCGGTCTGCGGCCCTGTGCTCCAGAAAGTGCCCAGGTTTTTTTGGGAAGCGGCCGGGAGAACCGGCTCGCCTCGGGCAGTTCCACGGCTTCCATCATTTGTCCGATGATTGCGTCAGCCAGGACCAGTACCGGCGTCCGGTAGAAATCGGCAAGGTCAAATGCCTGCATAGTGTGCTGTGCCGCTTCCTCTACGCTCCAGGGGGCAAGCACCGGCGTGAAATAATCACCGTGGCCGCCGCCCCGGGTTGCCTGGAAATAATCAGCCTGGGAAGACGCGATGTTCCCTAGCCCCGGGCCGCCGCGCATTACGTTGACCACGACCGCGGGAAGCTCACAGCCGGCAAGATAAGAAATTCCTTCCTGTTTTAAGGAAATCCCGGGGCTGGAGGAGGACGTCATGGCGCGGGCTCCGGCGGCGGCGGCGCCGAAGACCATATTAATTGCCGCCAGTTCACTTTCCGCCTGTAAAAAGCTCCGTCCCGATTCTTTCATCCTTCGGGCCATGAACGCGGTCAGTTCATTCTGCGGGGTGATCGGATAACCGGCATACAAGGTGCAGTCGGCGCGGATCGCGCCTTCTCCTATTGCTTCGTTGCCAGACATGAGGATTTTGTCCATAACACCATACCAAGAGGCGGGGATCTAAGAAGGAAAGGAGCCAAAACCCGGAAATCCGCAGATCTCCCGCGTTGTCTCTCTGTTCCTTTGTTGCGGTATTCCTTTGCCTCTTTTTTTCATATTCTATGTGTGAGTTTTCTTGGTCTCCGACGGTTCAAGCAGGTGGACCTCTATGCAGGATTCCGGACAGACGAGATAACAGTATCCACATCCGATACAACGGGTGTGCGGATCGGTACAGGCGTATAATACTCCCTTATTATTCATCTCTTCCGAGATCCGCAGATGATGTACCGGGCAGAAATGTATGCAAAGCCGGCACCCCTTGCATTGGTCTGTGTTGATTTTTATTTTTGCCATGTAGTCTTCTTTTCCAGAGCGGCGAGTATCCCGCGCGAGATGCTTTCAGCGTCAATTTTACAAAGTTTGAACAGTTCTTCACGGGTTCCCGCCGGGATGAAGGAGTCGGGAATTCCCATGCGAATAAGACGAACGTGGTCAAAAATATTTTTTTGTGCGTAGAGCTCTGCGACCGCGCTGCCGAATCCTCCGGCCAGCGATCCTTCTTCCAGCGTGACGATCAACCGGCAGGAAGAAGCGAGATCGCACAAGAGCGCTTCATCGAGAGGCTTGACGAATCTCGCGTTTACCAGCGCCGCTGAAATACCGTTTTCCTCCAGCCTTTCTGCGGCTTGCAGTCCGATCCGGACCATGGACCCGATAGCGATGATCCCGACTTCCGTTCCCTGCGTCAAATATTCTCCTTTCCCCAGATGTACCGGGGTCCGCGAACCGAGCGTATAGGCGCATTCCCGGGGGTATCGCAGCGCGGCGGCGGTATTGAGAGTAGTCGAGAATTCGAGCATGTCTTCCAGCTCCGCGCTGTCCTTGGGAGCCATTATGGTCAGGCCGGGAATCATCCGCAGATAGCCGATATCGAATACGCCGTGATGCGTGGGGCCGTCGCTTCCTACCAATCCGGCGCGGTCCAGCGCGAAAATTACCCGTAAATTTTGCAGGGCAACGTCGTGGATGATCTGATCGAATGACCGCTGCAGGAACGTCGAATAGATTGCTACCACCGGAGTGAGCCCTTTTTTTGCCAGGCCGGAGGCAAACCCTACGGCGTGACTTTCCGCAATTCCCACGTCATAGGTACGGCGGGGAAAATTCTTCTGAAAACGGTCCAGCCCCGTACCCTTGGGCATCGCGGCGGTGATCGCGACCAGCGATTGGTCTTTTTCTCCCATCGCGGAAAGCTTGCGGGCGAAGGCGTCGCTGAAAGTCTCGGACTGCCGGGGCAGGTGAGGTGCCGTGACGCAACAAGGTTTCGCGCTGTGAAAATCTTCCGGATTGTTCTCGGCGTGGGAAAACCCCTTTCCTTTCTGCGTGATCACGTGGAGGATCCGGGGGCCTTTGAGCGAAAGCACGTTCTTCAACGCGGGCACAAGAGAGTCGGTATCGTGTCCGTCCAGCGGCCCGAAATAACGAAAGCCGAGTTCTTCAAAAAATATCCCGGGAACCATAATGCCCTTCAGTGCTTCTTCGAACTTTTTCGCGCGCGGCGCGAGCTTTTTTATAAGCGAGAAATGGGTTAAGAAGGATTCCATCTCATTCTTGATCCGGTTATAAATCGGCGCGGAAAGGAATTTCGTGAGATAGTTGCTGAGTGCCCCGACTGACGGGGAGATGCTCATCGCGTTATGGTTAAAAATGATCAGCACATCGGACTGCGAATGTCCGCAGTGATTCAGCGCCTCGAAGCACATTCCTCCCGTCAGGGACCCGTCTCCGATGAGGGCGACGGTGCGGGAGCGGTCATTCTTTTGCCGTTTTGCCTCTGCGATACCGGTAGCCCAGGAGACCGCGGTCGAAGCGTGACCGGAAATATATTCATCGTATTCCGATTCCCTGGAATTGGGAAATCCGCTTATTCCCTTGTGCTGCCGGAGAGAAGAGAATCGATCCCTTCTTCCGGTGAGAATTTTGTGCGCGTAGGACTGGTGTCCCACGTCGAAAAGGAGCGTGTCCCGGGGGGTGTTCATACAGTAATGCAGGGTGACGCAGAGCTCAACCGCGCCGAGGGACGAGGCGAGATGACCCCCCCGGAGATCGACCGCTTCAATGATTGCCTTGCGGATTTCCCCGGCAAGAACAGGCAGTTGATCGGGAGAGAGTTTTTTCAGGTCCTCTGGGGAGTTAATCTTTTTCAGTATCATTTTGTTCGTTTCTCTGCAGTACGAAACTGTCGATTACCTGACGGTCGCGATCGGAAATTTGATAAAATTCAATCCCGGTGTCGAAATGCGTTTCATCCTGCCGGGAGCGGGTCACGACCCACACGACCCGTCCTTTGCAGGTGATTTCCCCTTCTCCGAGATAAATTTTCAATCCCACGATATCGGCACTGTGCAATCGTTCCCCCAGTATCACCCGCACTCCTCCGGCGCCGATGTTCTCGGTATGCGTTGATATCGTGTGTTCCCTGGGGGGGTAAATAACGATTTTGCAGGGAAAACACGCCCGAACGAAACGTCTTTTTTCTCGATCAAATTGATTGTTCATATTTTCCCTCATTTCTTTATACCGGTTCGGTCCCGTTCCGCTTTTTTTCGATCCGGCAAATGCGAGAGGCGCTTCCGGTGCGCGGATCGGCGTCGATTAACACCCCCTGTATCCGAACGTCGTTCTGGGCAACCGTAAATCTGACGGGAAGATTCGACACGAAATGTTCGATGATCGCTTCCTTTTCCCGTCCCAAAACCGAATTAAAGCTTCCGGTCATTCCCGCGTCGGTGATATACGCCGTGTGATCTTTGATGATGCGTTCGTCCGCCGTGGGAATATGGGTATGGGTGCCGATTACCGCGGTGGCTTTTCCCGCGAGATAATAGCCCATCGCCAGTTTTTCCGAAGTCGCTTCCGCGTGCATATCAACTATCAGGATATCGGTGTTTTTCCGGACCTCGGGGAGTACCCGCGCGACTGCCTGGAAGGGATTGTCCATCGGGGGAAGGAATACCCTTCCCAGCAGATTGAGCACGCCGATTCTATACCCCTGAATCTTTTTTATCAGGAATCCCCGTCCGGGCGCGTCCGGGCCGTAGTTCAGCGGCCGGAGAATATCGAACCGCGAAAGAGCTTCCCGGGCTTCCCTTTTTTTGAAAATGTGGTCTCCGCTGGTAAGCACGTCGATCCCGCAGTCAAAAAGTTCCTGGGCAGTATCCAGCGTAATGCTCGATCCCCCTGCGGCATTTTCTCCGTTGGCGATGACGCACCCGGCGTCTAACTCCTTGCGCAGAGAGCCCAGCTGTTCTTTAATAATTTTACGCGCCGGTTTCCCGACGATATCTCCGAGGAAGAGAATTTTCATGGTTTTCTGTGAACAAAATATTGTAACTCTGTTTTCTTCCCGGCACAACCATTTTGCCGCGTGCTATTTGGCGTATTCCACCGCCCTGGTTTCCCGGATAAGGGTGATCTTGATGTTTCCGGGATAATCCATTTCTTCTTCGATCTTCTTCTTGATATCGTGAACCAACAGGGTAATGTCTTCGTCTTTTATGCGGTTCGGCTGAACGATTACCCGGATTTCCCGGCCGGCCTGGATGGCATAACTTTTTTCGACCCCTTGAAAAGAATTCGCCATATTCTCCAGCTGTTTCAGTCGCTTCACGTACGTTTCCAGGGTTTCCCTGCGGGCTCCGGGACGCGACGCAGAAATCGCGTCCGCCACCAGGGCGAGCAGAGAATACAGCGAGGAGAATTCGATTTCCTCGTGGTGCGCGGCGGCGGCGTTGATGACGACTTCATTCTCTCCGTATTTTTTGAGCAGCTCGGCTCCGATTTCGGCGTGGGTTCCCTCTACCTGTTGATCGACCGCCTTCCCGATGTCGTGGAGCAGTCCCGTGCGCCGCGCGAGCTGCGGATCGAGCTCCAGCTCGGATGCGAGAGTTCCCATGATCATCGAAACTTCTTTTGAGTGCTGGAGCGCGTTCTGTCCGAAGCTGGTGCGATATTTCAGTTTCCCGAGCAGTTTCAGCAGTTCCGGATGGAGGTTGTGCAGACCGACGTCAAACGCAGCCGATTTTCCCTGTTCGATGAGCTTTTTATCGAATTCCTGCTTGGTCTTGTCTACGAGTTCTTCGATGCGGGCCGGGTGGATCCGGCCGTCCTGCACCAGTTTCTCCAGTGAGATGCGCGCGATCTCCCTACGAATCGAATCGAAACTGGAGAGACTTACCGCTTCCGGCGTATCGTCGATCACCAGGTCTACCCCGGTGGCCATTTCGAACGCGCGGATGTTTCGTCCCTCTCTTCCGATAATTCTTCCTTTAATTTCATCGTTCGGCAGAGGGACGACGCTCACGGTTGTTTCCGTGGTGTGTTCTACCGCGCAGCGCTGAATCGCCAGAGAGATGATTTCTTTCGCTTTTGTTTCGGCCTCTTCCCGTACTTCTTCCTGCATCGTCCTGACCATGCGGGCTTTTTCGCCCCGGAGTTCTTCTTCGTAGCGGCGAAGCAGAAGATCCCGCGCTTCCTGCTGAGTAAGAGAGGAAATTCTGCGCAGTTTCTCTTTCTCTTCTTCTATCAGATTGGCGAGCTGAGAGTCTTTTTCCCGAAGCTGTTCGGAATGCGCGGAGAGTTCCTGGGAGTGGGCCTGAAGTTCTTTTTCTTTTTTTTCGATAAAGTCGAGCCGCTTCTCGAGATTCTCTTCTCGCTGGATAAGCCGTTTCTCCAGCTGGAAAAGTTCTTCTTTCTTTTCCGCGTTTTGTTTTTCGAACTCAACCCGGAGTTTATAGAGCAGTTCTTTCCCGTCCAGATCCGCTTTCCTCAGTGTTTCCTCGGCTTTGAGTTTTGCTTCCCGGACGATTTCTCCGGCATTTTCCTGCGCTTTTTTGATCTTGTTTTTTTTGAATAATTCTCCGAGCCACCAGCCGGCGAAGAGACCAATTACGAGTGCCCCGGATATATACAATATGGTGATCATGATACCCTCCTTCTGTTTGCCGTAATGCGGTTCAATTGAACGCTTCGGTTAAGAAGAGCTGACCGAAAAACGTTCGCTGATTACTACATCAACTTTTTCGTCGAAGGAGAGATGAATCGGAAGGGTATCGAGGATTTGAAAGTCGAATGCGAGTCCTGCTTTTTGCGTGTGCGGTGAGAGCCGGCGGAGAAAACGGTCATAAAAGCCCCCTCCTCGTCCCAGACGGTTTCGGGAACGGTCAAACGCGAGGCCGGGAACAAGAACCAAATCTATTTCGCTGAGTTCTACCGGCGCGGCCTTCTTGGGATCCGGCTGCAGCACTCCATAGCAGGCACGAACAAAATCCTCGTCTACACAGGATGCTTCAAATGGATGCAATTCCTGAGAGGCTTCCCGGATGACCGGGAAGCAAAATTTCTTTGAATTCTCCTTCTTCATCATCTCTGAAAGATCGACTTCCCCCTTTAAAGGGGAAAACGCCATAATTCGTTTCGCTTTTTTATATATAGGTAAATCGCGTAACGTGCGTTCGACATTTTTACTCCTCCTTTTTATCTCTTCTTGAGTTAAAGCCAACAGACGTTTCAGCATTTTCTTTCGAATAAGTTGTTTTTGTTCGTGTAGCGCCATCTCAATCATCGCGCCCATTATACCAACTATTTTTTAAAAGTAAACCCTGCAGAATAAGGCGAAAAAAGTCAAAAAAAGCTGTTTTGCGGGCAGGGACGGCGGTCTGATTCAATATCTCACGCTGGTGATATCTCCGGCAGAATAGGATTCGATGAGGCCCTGGTCGGTACGCAGAAGGAAGAAACCCTGCTTGTCGATTCCGTGCGCGGTTCCCTCTCTTACCGTATGGGGCAGGGTGATCTTCACCCGGGTGCCCCAGAGAAAGCAGTGCTCTTCCCAGCAGGCGCGGATCGGTTCAAATCCGTCGGTGCGCAGAATTGAATACCAGGCGTGTATTTCCCGGATGATGTGCCGCAGAAGCCGGCTGCGCGAGCAGTCCCGGCCGTATTCTTTTGCCAGGGACGTTGCTTCCCGCGGCAGTTCCCTGTGCGGGATATTTACGTTCAAGCCGATTCCCGCGGCAAGGAACTGAATGGAATCCGCTTCCGCGGCGGCTTCGGAAAGGATACCCCCTACCTTTTTTCCGGAAAGGAAGAGGTCATTGGGCCATTTGCTTTCGCATTGTATGCCGGTTGCCGTCCGGATCCCCCGGATGCAGGCACAGCCCAGCATTAAGGAGAGTTGAGACGCGCGGGCAAGCGGGAGAAAATCCGGGCGCAGGAGCAGAGAAAAATACAGTCCGCCGTGCCGAGAGAGCCATGTTCTGCCCAGGCGCCCCCTCCCTTTTGTTTGCTCTTCTGCTGCCACGAGCGTTCCTTCCCCCGCTCCGGCGATACCCAACGCGATCAGCGTATTTTGGGTTGAGTCGGTGTCTTCCGAGTAGTGATATTGCTGGGTTGCGCTGAAGCGCGGCAGAAAGGGGGCGATTTCCCAGGGGTACAATTTGTCCGGGGCATATTCCAGGAGGTATCCGCGGCGCGGGACCGCGCGGATCCGATATCCTTTGTTCCGGAGCGCGGCGAGGTGGGTGCGCAGGGTCTGCCTGCTCATGCCGAGTTCTTGCGACAGTTTTGTCCCGGAGAGAAATCCTTGCGCGAGTTTCAATTTCTCGACCAGTACGGCTTTGGGATCCCCGGACTGCGCAGATTCAGGGGGCACGCGTTACCTTTTTTTTAACAGGGAGATCACCTCATCCATCTGCCGGGTGAGTTTTTTCAGCAGATCAATCTGTTCTCTCTGCACTTTTTCCTGTTTCGCTTGGATTTTTTTCGCCTCTCCGGCGACTTTTGCCATTTCGCCCAATTTGTTGAAATCGAACATTTTTCCTCCTTGGTTGTATGCGGAAAATTCTTGCCGCGGATCTCCCTTCCCGCGGAGGGATACATTGTATCGTAGAGGATTTTCTCCTGCAAGCGAATTCGGGGGAGTTATTTCCGGAACAGTTCCTGCAGCAGCGCGACTTCGTTTTTGGTGAGGAGGGTACGGGTAAACAAACGCCGAAGCGTACGGTGCGCTGACCGGGCGCGGCGGGACGGGAGCCGGACGGAAAGCCAGTGTTCCATTTCGCGGAAGAGCGAATATATCGTCTCTTTAGGCGCCAGCCTGAGCGCCCCCGCCGGAGAATGACTGCGGGCGGTTTCCCACAGGCAGTAACAGGTGATGCTGACCGAAACCGCGAGATTATAGGAAGGGAATTCCGGATGCGCGGGAAGAGCGAGCAGCAAATCGCAGCGGGCGGTTTCCTCTTGGGAAAGTCCGGTTTGTTCGTTGCCGAAGACCAGCGCGATCCTTTCCCGTTTTGCCAGTGCCAGGAGAAACGGGATGGCAGAGGGGAATGTATAGGAGGGCGCGTATTTCCGGGTGCGGCGGGTGAATCCGCAGACCAGGTGTGCCGGACCGAGTGCTTCTTCCAATGTTTCGGCGACGCGGGCGGTCTCCACGATATCCTTTCCTCCTTTCGCGACTTCCACGGACCGGGGAGTGAGATTGGGATTCACCAGGCAAAGGGAATGAAAGCCGGTGTTTTTCATCGCCCGCGCGGCGAGCCCGATGTTTTCCGGCGTCTGCGGCGAGACGAGCACGATTTCTACATTTTGTATCCACACGGTTTCTTCTCCGGTTTGGCACTTATTGTAACAAATATTTTCGGGCCGGGGAAGAGCGGATATGGATATGTCGTATTCTCCGGTGCCGGCAAGGGTGCGACCACGGCAAGTATATTGACAGGGAAAATGTTTCACTATAAGATATAAAAAAACCACAAATGGGACCTGCACAAAAAATCCTTTCCATGACGGTTATTTCGTTGCTGCTGCCCGCAGGGCAGTGTCCGGTGTTCGCCCAGCTGCCTCCCGGTGCGGAAAAGGCAACCGAAAGTCCCCGCAGGACAATCCAAAAGAAAATCGAAGAAGAGCTGGAACGGGTTCCCCAGAAAGTACCCGAAATTTCCGAAGAGGAACCGCAGCTACAGGAAGGGGAACGGTTCTTTATTAAGGAGATTACGCTTACCGGGTGTGAAACCGTATCTTGTGGCGAGTTCGACGCGGTATTGAGGGAGTATGAAAGCCGGGAAGTTACGCTGGGAGAACTGGACCAATTGTGTAAAAAAGTCGAACGGGAGTATCTGAAGAAGGGAATAATCGCCGCCTGTATTCTCCCGCCGCAGGAGCTTTCCCGTGGGACCGTGACGTTACGCATCGTGGAAGCGAAGCTGGGAAGTGTTGAGATACGGGATCACCGTCATTTCCGGGAGAGCCGGCTTCAATGGTACTGGAGAAGTAAACGGGGCGAAGTGTTGCGATACGATCAACTTTACCGGGACCTTCAGCTGATGAACAAAAATCCGGACCGGACGGTATCGGCAACGCTCCATGCCGGAGAAGAACCAGAAACCACCGATGTTATTCTGGAGGCGGAAACCGAATTTCCTGTCCATGTCACTTCCAGTTTTAATAACGAAGGCGCTTCGTCAACCGGGGTGTATCAGAAAGGTGCCGGTGCCAGGCACAATAATTTCTTGGGGCTCGATGATACTTTGCTGGCCGGCTATCTGTTTGGACGGCATTTCGACGGAAAGTATGTGTACCATTCTTTGCCGGTCAGTAATTTCGGGACGACGCTTTTGTACGGGCACAGTTACAGCAAATCGTTTCCCAAAAAAGAATTTGCGCCGTTACAGATTACCTCCCGGGCAAGAAACACGACAGTGTCCCTTCGGCAGGATTTATTCTCCCGGGAGAAATATCTCGGCGAAGCCTATCTGACGTTCGACGCCAAGGATAAGACGGTGACGCAGATTGCCGGGACGGCGAACAGAGACCGGTTGCGGATATTTCGACTGGGAGCGTCGTTTTTGGCCCGGGGTGCACAATCGATAACCCGGATCAGTCCCGAATTCTCTCAAGGCGTCAACGGCTTCGGCGCGCGCCGCCGAAGCGCTCTGTCCAGCCGGGGCGGGGAAAACACCTTTTCCAAAGCCAATATCGGGCTCACCCATTCCCGCCTTTTGCCGTGGGATTCCGAAGGGCGGGTGCAATTTGAAGGCCAGGTGGCCACGACCACGCTTGTACCGCAGGAGGCATTTTCCCTGGGAGGGATCGATTCCGTGCGCGGCTATCCGGCGCAGGATTTTTTGGCGGACGACGCGTTTCAGTCTAACGTAGAAGTGTTTTTCCCGGCATTTTTCATCCCCGCCCGGCTGAAACTTCCCGGTGCCGAATCCACGCTTCGCGAGGATACCGCGCCGCTGGTGTTCTTTGACTACGGCTGGGGCGCCCGTCGAAGTTACTCGCCGGCAGAGCAGGGCGATGCGCATCTTATTGGGGTCGGCGCCGGCCTGCGTCTGCGCCTGTTCAACCGTGCGTTGCTTCGTCTGGAATGGGGGTTCCCGGTCGGCGAAGACACCATTTCCGAGGACGGAAATAGCCGATTCCATTTTTCAATCGATTTCGAAACCTGACTATCAGCGGATAGTTAACGGGCTTTGTTCAGGTTGATCACCGGCGATAGCGGGGCGAGTTTGATCAGCGGCCCGTTTGGCGCGGTGGGGAATTCGCCGAAATTCACCACCGGCGGGATGTAATAGACTGCCGGCTCCCGGGGTGAATAAGGGGTCATGCCCCAGAGATACAGGTGTTCCGGCGGAAGCTGGGCCAGCTGGGCGAACCACATGACCGTGTTGCCGCCGTCGGTCGAACCGACCGGATTGAAGACCACTCCGGTACGATTATAGGAATCTTTCACGTACACATAAGAAATATCATACGCCCCTCCGGCATCAATATTCCACTGAGAACCGGCAGAGGTGCTGGTTAAGGACAAAAGGTTTCCTGCCGTGCCTCGCAGGGTGAGGTTATTCAAGACCGTCTCGGTCGCTCCTGCCTGAAACTTTATCTCTTTGCCCGGGGTCGTGCATTCTAAGTTCCAGAATGTGGTGCCGTAGACGCGCGAAGTCCGGGATGCATCTACAAATCTTACCGTACCGTTATTATGATTGAAGGTGGCGTTCTGTACGTCAAAGTCGCCGCTGACAATCAGAAGATTCGGTGCGGTGACCGTTCCCGAAGAGATAATGAAATTTCTGGCGGTAAGATTTGCCGGTAAGGTGATGATGTTTCCTCCCAAATGGATGCCTTTGCCGCCGGTATCGCCCGGATTAAAAATGATGTTCCCGCCGGATGAAAAGAATCCGTAATTTTCTTCGGGAATTAAGTTTTCAAACCCGTTGATAGTATAGTTCCCGCTGCGCTGGGTGATCGATATGGTATTGACACCTTGTCCGGAAGCGCCCAGAAGATTGGGAAACGCCGGCACGACGTCAAAGGATAAATTGACCGAGCCGTTATGTGCGCTGGAGGGATTCAGCGCGGCCGTATCGACTTCCTCGATATAGACGCTGCCGTTGACGGCGCTGAATTCAAGCGTCGTCGCGTCGGTACCGAGGTAAGAAGAAGGAGACCCGAGCTCTCCCGCAGCATATATTTGCACGGTATCACCGGACAGATGCGTCGCATCATTGCCGTCGTCAAAGAACGAGCCGCCGGAGTTCTCAAGTATGATGTCGTCTGCTGAGGTTAAATCACCAAGCGTTACGCTGCCGCCGGTGGCGGTGACGGTGATATCGTTCCCGGCGCCGTTAGAGGTAGCGTTTAAGATGCTGCCTGATTCCGCGGTCGTAAAATAGATATTTCCTCCCGTAAGCGTAGCGGTTCCTGTCTGATTCACGGCGCCTGTGCCGTCACCGTCAGTGTCGGCATAGAAAAATACCGTTCCTGTTCCGGCATCAATATCAATTCCTGTGTTTTGGACAAGGTCCCCGTCGGCCAGAAAGTAAACAGCTTTATTTGTGCGGGCAAGATTCGCGTCAAGGGTAATATTATGGTTGTCGTTTGTATAAAGAGCTAAGTGACCGGTTGCCGATATATCGTTGAGCTCATTCGGCCGTAACAGCGAGCTTACGGTGATATCCGAGGCGGATTGAAGAGCGAGGTATCCTGAATTGCTGATCAGGGCCGTGCCCGGCCGGGAGAGGCTTCCTGTTCCGTCATCATCCCGGTCAGCGTACAGATATATCCCTCCTGATCCTGCGCTGAGAGTGGTTGCCGTGTTCTGGGTGAGGTCTCCGGCTGAGTAGAATTCTATCCCCCTGTCTGTACGGGTGACGTCAGCATCAATGGTAATGAAATGGTTGCCATTTGTGCAGAGGATTAAGTATCCCGTTGTCGATATGTTATTGAGCTCGTTGGGCCTCAACAGAGAGCTCACGACGATATCCGATCCGGATCTGAGCTCGAAAGTGCCCGAATTGTTGACGATGGCCGTGCCCGGCCGGGAGAGGCTGCCGGTGCCGTCTTCGTCATAATCAGCATAGAGAAACACCTGTCCTGATCCTGCGCTGAGAGTGGTTGCTGTGTTCTGGGTGAGGTCTCCGGCTGAGTAGAATTTAATATTTTTATTTGTACGGGAAATGTCCGCATCGATGGTAATCCCGTGGTTATCCGTTGTGAAGAGGGATAATTGCCCGGTCGTTGAGACATCATTCATCTCGTTCGGCCGTAACAGCGAGCTTACGGTGATATCCGAGGCGGATTGAAGAGCGAGGTATCCTGAATTGCTGATCAGGGCCGTTCCCGGCCGGGAGAGGCTGCCGGTACCGTCTTCGTCATAATCAGCGTATAAATATACATTCCCCGATCCCACGGTGATGGTGGTCCCGGTGTTCTGGGTGAGGTTGCCGTCAGAGTAGAAGTAGATGCTTTGGTTCACCCGGTTGATATCAGAATCGATGGTGGTATCCGCATCGTCGGTGGTATACACATAAAGCCAGCCTGTAGTTGTGTCTCCGGCCGTCAGTACGGTGCTTGTAGCGAGATTCGATGCCGATTTAAGGGAAAAATGACTGCTGTTGGTCACCGTCGATGTGGCGTCGCGGGTCAGCGCGCCAACGCCGTTCTCGTCAGCGTCGGCATGTAGATATACGTTTCCTGATCCGGCGGTAACGTCACTGCCGGGTCCTTGAGTGAGGTTGCCGGCTGCATAAAAGGAGATGCTCCGGTTCACGCGGGAGATATCCGAATCGATGGTGATGTCGTGATCTCCGGTAGTCGCTACAGCAAGTACGCCGGTAGTCGTGTCTCCGGCCGTAAACAGGTCCGAAGTGACAAGGTTTGATGCGGATTGAGCGAAAAACGAGCTGCTATTGGTGAGAGTCGAAGCGGCGTCGCGGGTAAGGGCTCCTGTGCCGTTTTCGTCAAAGTCGGCAACGAGAGTGATCATACCATTGCCCGCGTTGATGTCTGACCCGGCGGCGTGGATGAGGTCTCCGGCGGCGTAGAATCGGATGTTTTGGTTCGCGCGGGAGATGTCGGAGTCGATGGCGATAGCATGGTCGTTAGTGGTATATACCACCAGCTCTCCGGTAACGGCATCCCCGGCCGTCAGCAGGGTGCTTGTGGCAAGGTCTGATCCGGATTTTATCCTGAAAGGACGGGTATTGCTGACGGTAGAAGCCGCGTCGCGAATGAGGGAACCGGTGCCGTTCTCGTCGTCGTCGGCATACAAATAGACAAATCCATCGCCGGCGTCTATGTCTGAACCGGCGGCGTGGGTGAGGTCGCCGGCGGCAAAGAAGCTGATCGTTTCGTCCGCGCGGGAGACGTCGGAGTCGATGGTGATCGAATGGTCGCCGGTAGTGTGCACAGACAGCTCGCCGGTCGCGGTATCGCCGGCGGTCAGCAGCGTGCTTGTGGAAAGGGCTGATCCTGATTTCATCCAGAAAGATCCGTCATTACTCACGGTAGAGGCTGCATCGCGGGTGAGTGTCCCGGTACCGTTTTCGTCAGCGTCGGCGTAGATAAAGACATCTCCGCTTCCGGCCGTGATGTCTGAGCCTGCGGTTTGAGTGATGTTGCCGTCGGCATACAGGTCTATATCAGCGTTGTTAGTGGTGATGTCAGCGTTGACGGTGATATCATTATCGGCCTCTAATTTGAGATCGACGCTGGCGCTGCCGGTGGCCCCGGAGGTATCAAAATCGGAATTGACGACGATATCGTGCGTTGCCTGAAGGTGAATGTTGGAGAAACCCCAGAAGCTTCCGTTGGCTGAAGGGTCAAACGTAAGGCTAAGCCCGGAGTGCTCGGAGTAAGTTTCATCCGCACTGCCTCCTTCATCTCCTCCAAACACGGTGTCATATCCGCCGGCCTGGATGATGATGTCATAGGGATCGAAGAAAACCGAGCCGCCCTTGTATCCCTGCTGAGCTTCCCCCCTGATCGAGCCGTGATAGCCGAGGCCGTATTTTGCGGAGATCTCCAGGAACCCGGCATTTCCGGATACCGTCCCGCCGGAAACGTCAACCAGCGCGCCTTCCCGGTAATCGGTATCCCCTTCTAATGTGTTGATGTAGACGTCGCCCCCTTCGGACAGCGTATTCTTTCCTTTGGCTTCAATGAGTGTGCCGTCTTCATAGACGCTTAGCGTTTGGCCCACTAAGTCAATATCTCCTGCTTTTGCGTGATCATGAGCGTTGGCTTTGATGATGCCTTCAGAGAGAATCGTATCG
This sequence comes from Candidatus Omnitrophota bacterium, assembly GCA_014729775.1. Classification (GTDB taxonomy): domain Bacteria; phylum Omnitrophota; class Gorgyraeia; order Duberdicusellales; family 4484-171; genus WJJJ01. The sequence goes on from WJJJ01000016.1 coordinate 22,361, forward strand.
GCTGCGACCGCAACCTTTCCCCCGTCCGCGCCTTCCCGGATTCCGGAGACATCCATTACTCCCGAAATGCTTACGGTTTTGTCGGCCACAAGTTCGATACGTCCGTCGCGATGTTGCAACGAGCGGGCCTGTACGATCCCGTCGAGATTGATCGCATTGCTGAAGATGTCGGTGATACTTTGCGCTTTTAGCACCACCACTCCTCCGTCCGAGGAAAGTTCTCCCGTATTTTTTATCTGATCAGTGAGGGGCCTGCCGTCAAAGTCATTTATGGTTGAGGCAACGGCCTCATCGATGGCAACGGAAATCAGTCCTTCCCCGGCGATGTCTAACTTTATCGCATCTCCGGATGCCAGCACGATTTTTCCGACGGGCGCGGTAATGACGCCGTTGTTCTCGATGCCGCCGGCGATCAGTACGCCGAATCCGCCTTCGCTCACGTTAATTGTCCCGTCGTTTTTCAGCAGTATATCCAATTGTTCATCGGAGAGTTTTTTAAACAGGTAGTTTCCGGACAAGAAGTCAGAGTTGGTGATATCCCGCGTGGAAATGACGGCACTTGCCGCATCGATTTTGGCGTTGGGGCCGACATACACACCGGATTGATTAACCAATATAAACACGCCGTTACAGGAAACCGAGCCCAGGATATTGGAAAACTCTTTCCCGACCACGCGGTTTAAGATTTCAGCTTTCACCGAAGGGAGATTGATGATCAGGGATTCTTCTTTTCCTAAACTGAAATTCCTGTAGTTGATGATGGTTTTATCCGAGGCGTTAATCCGTAGGGTTTTTTCGTCGATCTGTTCTACTTCGGCCTCGCCGTGGATGATCTCCGCCAGTGTGGGCAATGCCCAGGCCGGAGGCAGGCCGATGAGCAGAGCCGAAATGACCACACAAATCAATTTCATCCAGTAGGTCATTTACTTCTCCTCCCGGTTATCCTCCAGCGAGGAAAGCAGGCCCTGCCACAGTTCCTTATGTTCCAAATCAAGGCGGTTTACGTCGATCCCCAAGTGCATCAGCAGGGTGACCAATTCCGAAAGGATCTGGGAGCGCGCGAGCCGGTGGCCGTATTTGAACCGGTAATCTTTGGTGATCTTGTCCAGAAAGTCGATTTGCTGCCGGTTCAGGTGCGTCACGCAGGCGATATTAGTCCGGTTTGTTTTTTTCATTTTTCTTAACGGTCTTTCCTCAAAAAAAGAACCCATAGCCCGAGAAGCTATGGGTTCTTTTATGCACGAGAGTCACGGAGCGTCTTTGTTTTCGGTAGCTGACTGCCATAGCGTGTTTCGCGTTAGGCTCTGTGAGCTTTGCCACGCCTCTCCGCGGTGCGGATGGCGAGGTCATCCCGCATATGTAGGAGAACGCGGGAGACGTCGTCCGGTTTCCCGGATTTTGCCGGTTCGGTACAAAGAACGCGTGTGTACGCTTTAAGAGTAGCACATTTTTACGGAAGATACGAATTTAAAAAGAACACTTTTTACAAAAGCAACAAAGAGAAAAACGGGTTTTTAAATTTGCAACATGCTGGTAATCAGAGGCTTGTGGAAAAGGAGCGCGTGGGGAGATTAAAATAGCCGGATTTTAGGCCCTGAAAACGGTTTCTCGTCCGGGCGTGCAGAGCGATCAGGCCTTGGGGGTGTGTGAGCCATGGACGGACACAGGGCAGGTACTGTTCAGGATCGATGTTCAGGTTGCGCCACTGGATCATGTCGATCTTGGTGCGGGTGAGGAATTTCAGGAGTGCGGCTGCTTCGCGCGCGTCGTCGGTCACCTCCGGGAAGATGAGCAGATTCAGGGACACGAATTTGCGGCGGCGTTTGGCGATGGCGATCGATTCCAGAACATCCCGGAACGTGTAGCCGCGGGGCCGAAAGTACGCGTGATACAGCTCTTTCCGGACGCTGTTGAGGCTGACCCGGAATGAATCGATGCCCGCCTTGCAGAGCGTTTCTATTTTGTCCGGCATGCTCGCGTTGGTGTTCATGTGGATGGTTCCGCGGGAAGTGCGGGCGCGTACCCTGGCGATGCTTTCGGCGATCAGGGGCGTTTCTGTTAACGGCTCTCCTTCACAGCCCTGCCCGAAACTTACGATCGCTTCCCGGGCGGTATTCAGATGATGGGTCATGACTTCGCAGAGTTCCTCAACCGTCGGCCGGAACCGGATCCGGTTGTGCGAGGCGGCGCAGTCTGAATCCTGGTAGGACAGGCAGCCGACACAGCGGGCGTTGCAGGACTGCGCGGTGGGCAGGGGTGCTTCCCATCGTTCGAGAAAAAGGTTTTTCGCCGCCAGACAATTGTAATTGAGCGCGCAGTTTGCCAGGTGGGCGTAGAGCCGGTTGCGCGGTGATTTTTGATAAAAAGAATTGACCTTGTGCTGTATGCGGCGGGAATCGTAAAACCGGGGGCTTTGCCGGATGCGCGCATCCACCCGTACTGCGCACACGTAAAATTTCCCTTTGCGGAATCCGGCCGCGGTGTATGCCCACAGCGGCAGAGCCTGCGGTTGGCGGACCGCATAGGCCGGGAGGGCCAGGCGCAAAAATGCCGGGATCAGGAAGGCGGCGACCGCGGTGACCGGGATCCCCTGGTATTCCTCTACGGTGATCTGCCGTTGTGTCTGAGGGTCAAATCCCACCGGCGCCCGTCCGGGCAATGAGAACAGGGTGCTTCCTTTCGGCAGGGCGATCAGTTCTTCCGGCCGCGGCAGACGGCGGTGACGCGCCGACCCTACCGCCATACGCAGACGCGGATGGGCGCAGATATTTCCTTCGGGATCGGCCATAAGCAGTGCGGGGGTATTCATTGAGTTTTTTCTTCGTTGCGGACGCGGGCGTGAAGACGCACCCGGATCATCTGCCGGTCCGCATCCATCAGCATAAGTTCCTGGGTCGTGTCTCCCCGGTAGCCGGCAGGATCAAATTCCACCGTGAGCCGGGTGCCGCCGTTTTCGGGCGCGGCATAAGCGGCCACGCATTCACACAGCGGTACGACATGGATGATCTCCGCGGGCACGAATAGCGCGGTCCGTTGTATCCGGTCAGGGGATACCTCCCCGAATCGATGTGAAATGATTTCTTCTCCGCACAGCGGGTCCGGGAATCCGCCGAGCACGAGCGCGAAAAATAAAAGGGAGAGCAGTTTACCCATAACGGAACAATAAAATACCCAGCACGAGAAACAATAAAGCCATAAGCAATTTCAGTCCCCCCAGGTCTTTTTTGAGTACCTGCTGGAATTTTTCCGACCGCACGCCGAACAAGGCCAGGCCGAAAATGACCAGGAGCGGCAGGACGAACATAAAATTATAGGCAAGCAGATAGACAAACGCTTTCAGCCGGTAAGAGGTATTTTTCAGGATATAGACGATCGTGGGAATATAGATTTGCCCGGTACAGGCCGCTTCCAGCAGGGAAACGATGACGCCTACGGAAAACGCGCTCGCGACGAGCTTCCAGGACGACTGCTGTGCGTGCCCCCGGAGCCGGGAACCGACGGCCCGGTGGATGCGGACTTTCAGGAAATGAGGCAGCTGCAGGACTTGAGAATCAGTCCGGCCGGAACGTTTGAACCGGACATAATCGAAGATCGTGAGCGCGAACAGCGCGAAGCAGAACAGCGCGACCGCGCGGTAGAAATAGGTGATAAACAGCGAAATCTGACTGAGCGAATAGAAAAATTCAAACAGGCCGAATCCCATTAGTAAATAGGTAAGAAACACGGCAAGACAGTAAAACGTGCCGATGGCCACGATTTCTCTCCGGCCGTATCCGTATACCGATAAAAAGGAGACGAAAAAAATAATTACCGCGAAGGCGCAGGGGTTGACGCCGTCGATCAGTCCCCCCGTGACTACTGTCATGAACGATAACCTTCGGAACGTGCCTACAAGCGATGTTCCTTCGAAAGACAGTGTGGGAGTCCCTTGTACGTAGGCCAGGGCGATCGCGCGGTCGAGATTCTTTTTTATCTCGCCCGTGCCGACGAGAAAGGATTGACCGACCAGTACGGCGGGCACTGCCGGAGATTCCTCATCCCGGAAATGTTCGGTCGCGGCGATGAGTGTTTGCAGGTGCTGCGGATTGTTGCTGGTCTCCAGGTAACGCCAGTGGGTAATATCGGCATGTTTCTCCTCTATTGCAGGAAAAAAGTTCTGTTTGAGCGCGTGACAGGCGCCGCAATGCTGGGAATAAAAGACCAGTACTTCTACCGGATCTTTTGCCCCGGCCGGACGTATCAGCGATCCCGCACAGAGAAGCAGAAGAATACACAGGCGCATACACACGATTATACCAAGATCCGTAAGAATTTCCAATGCGGCGAAAAAGATAATGAAAAATCTTCAAGTTACGGTAAAATAGTATGATTTGTATGAAATTCCGTTTTCTTGACGACACAGGTGCGTTTCATGTTCCGGCGGTATCGCGGCAGGATGTCTATTTTCCGCTTACGAACCGTGACGGTACACTGTTGAGCGCGGTGAGCCCGCAGCTGGCCGGGGATATCAAACGCGATCAGGACCATTTTGTGACTCCGCCCGCGACCGCGGTGGATTTGCGTGCCAATCTGCTCTGCCGCCGTGAGGTTTTTTTCCGGGTGGAAGAGCAGGGGAAGACGGAGATCGTGCGGTTTTCTTCCCTGGGATCGTATGAGATCGAAGCCGGGATATTGTTCCACCGGACCCGCGCCTGTTCCGGGCCGCTCTCGATTGAAGTGCTGAACTTCATTCCCTATGCGGACGACGCGGAGGTTATGCGGGTGACGGTGCAAAACCAGTCCGACCGGAAAATCACGATTACGCCCCTGACCTTTCTTCCTTTGTACGGCAGGAGCGCGGAAAACGTGCGCGACCACCGCCACGTCAGTTCTTTACTGAACAGGATCCGGCTTCTCCCCCACGGGATCATGCTGCAGCCGACCATGGTATTTGATGAGCATGGTCACCGGAAGAATACGCGCCGATATTACTGCCTGGGATATCAGGAGGACGGCCGCGGTCCTTCCGGACAATTCCCCACGCTGGATTCGTTCCTGGGGGAGGGCGATATGCTTCGGCCGGGGGCGGTGTACGAGGAAGGCAGCGAGGCGGTCAAAGAAAAGCTCTGTACCCATGACGGGAAAGAAGCGTGCGGCGGCTTCGAATTCTCACGCAGAGAACTTGCTCCCGGCGCGCAGTTCCAGCTGGTAATTCTTACCGGAACGGACGCGGCCGATGAGGAGGTGCCGCGGACATTCGAAAAATTCAACTCGCCCGAAAAGGTCGAAACGGCACTTGAAGAAACCAAGACATACTGGAACAGGTGTGTAAGTGAGACGGAATTTTCCCTCGGAGATCCGGAATACAGCAACTGGGTGCGCTGGGTGAAACTCCAGCCCACACTGCGCAAACTGTTCGGGTGTTCCTTCCTCCCCCATTTCGATTACGGGAAAGGCGGCCGCGGCTGGAGAGATTTATGGCAGGACGCGCTTTCTCTTCTGTTTACGGAAGAGGCGCAGGCCGGGGAGCTTATCCTCCACAATTTTCACGGAGTGCGCATTGACGGTTCCAACGCGACGATCATTACCCGGGACGGACAATTCCTTTCCGACCGGAATAAGATTTCGCGGGTATGGATGGACCACGGCGTATGGCCTTTGCGGACGCTGAGTTTATACGTCCATAAAACCGGCGATCTGGATCTGCTTCTTCGCGAGGTTCCCTATTTCCGGGATCACCAGCGAAAACGGGCGCGCGCGGTGGACCCGGGTTTCGACCAATCCGATTTCGTTCTTCGCAATACGCGGGGAGAAAAATATGCCGGGACGGTGCTTGAACATCTTTTAATACAGAACCTCGCGGCATTCTTCCACGTCGGCGCCCATAACGTTATCCGTTTGGAAAACGCCGATTGGAATGACGGGCTGGACATGGCGCGGGAGAAAGGAGAAAGCGTCGCGTTCAGTTTCATGTATGCCTATAACCTTCGCCAATTAGCCGAACTCATAGAGACATTGTCAGGCACGCGGCCGCAGGTAGAGCTCTGCGAAGAGCTTCTGTTGCTCCTGGATACGCTGGAGAAACCGGTCGAGTACGGAAGTTTCCGGGCCAGGCAGCAGCGTGCCGAGGAGTATTTTGACCGGACGTGCGCATTTCGCGGGAAAAAAGTGCCGGTGGAAACCGAAAAGCTGGCCGCGGATTTACGGGCAAAGTCGGAATTCCTCTATGCGTGGCTGAACGAACACGAATGGAACGAGGCGGGATTTTATAACGGGTATTACGACAATACCGGTGCGCCGGTGGACAAAAAACTGGACGGAAACGTGCAGGTACGGCTAGAATCGCAGGTGTTCGCGCTGTTGAGTGAGGGGGTGCCCGCGGACCGGGCACGGCGGATCTGGGAGACGATCCGCGCCCTGCTGTATGACTTGAAGCTGGACGGCTACCGGCTGAATACCGACCGGGGCGGACTGTATCTGGAGCTCGGCCGGGCCTACGGGTTTGCCTACGGCGAAAAAGAGAACGGCGCGGTCTTTAATCACATGGTGGTGATGCTGGCGCACGCGCTGTACCGCTGCGGGTTCGTGCAGGAAGGGCATAAGGTGTTCTCCTCGGTGTACCGCATGGCGTCTTCTCCCCGCGCCGAAATCTATCCGGTACTGCCCGAATATTTTAACGGCGAGGGGCGCGGGCTTTACCTGTATCTTACCGGGTCGGCGAGCTGGTATGTGTACACGCTGATCGAACAGGTGTTCGGCATTCAATTTTCGTTCGGCGCGCTTAGGCTTCTGCCCCGTTTCCTCCCCGTACAGTATGCACAGGTTCCGGTGTCGGTCCGGTTCAAATTTCACGGGAAGCAGCTCACCGTACGGTATCGCCGCGAATCCGCCGATGCCAGCAGCACCAAGGAACCGGGAGAAATTCTCCGCGTCCAACTCCAGGGACGCGCGATAGAGACCGCCGGGCGTGAATGCCGGATATCGAAACAGCAGATAGAAGGGCTGTCCGCGGCAGAGGTGACGCTTGAAGTCATCCTGAAATAAAGCCGGCGGAATATTCCTCCAGATCCATGCGCGCACGGACCAAAATCTTTCTTACGTGTCTTTTCCTTTTTCTGGCCAGTGCCGTTTACGGCTATATCGCCATGCGTGCCGTCCTGCCGCAGAGGATCGCGCAAACGATACGCCAAAGCGTGCGCGATCAATTCGGAAAAGAGGTGCGTATCGGCGGCGTGTCCGTGGAATTTCCCCGCGACATCCGGCTCACGGAAGTCCGGATACACGATCCCGTTACCGGTCGGCTCGTGTGCGCGGCCGAAGCGGTACACGTCCGGCCTGCTCTTCTCCCCTTCCTGTTCCATCGTGAATATGTGCTCACGCTAAAGGCGCGGGATGTGCGGATAGTCCTTGCCCGGGATGCCGCGGGAAAATGGAATTTCTCTCCCCGGCCGCACGCAGACAGCGCATCGGCCGGCAAAGTCCGGTTCCTGCGGTGTGCGCTGAGCGGCGTGCAGATAGAAGTCGCGGACGAAAAGGAAGGAGTGCGGCACAAGTTCGCCCCTCTTTTCCTGGATGCCAGGATCGATCCCCTGTCCGGCGGAGTGCGGGCGGAGGTGGACGGAGAAAATCTCGCGTTCAGGGGTACCTATGATTTTTTCCGTAAAAAAGGAACCGTAACCGGCCGTGTGAGCGAATTCCCGCTTGCCCTCTGGGCGGTTTATTTTCAGGAAGTGCTTCCCGCGGACGTGACCGGCGGGGTCGTTCGCGACCTGCGGGTGCGCGTTGAGTACGCCGGAACAGTGCGTACCCGGATCGACGGTACGGTGACCGGGCTGCGTTTGCGCTGGGCCAAAGGCGAAGCAACGGCTGACGTGAGCGGTACCTGTGTGGTAGCCGGCGGGGCGGGGACTCCCGGGGTCTCCTATGATCTTACCCTCGCCCGCGGAACTCTGCGCACTGAAGATTTCCCGCTATCGCTGCGGAATATTTCCGGACATATCAGAGGCACTGAGGAGAAGAGTGCATTCAGCGCAATGACCGTCCAGACCGGGGAGCATACCGTCGAGGGGAACGGGGAAGTTTGGTGGGAGGCGCTCTCTTACCGGGCGCAGGCGGGGGGAACGCTGCCGGTGCAGGATCTTTTCGGGCTGTGGGAGCAGTGGGACGAGGGCATTACAGTGCCGGGACTGAGCGGGCGCGTGAATCTGGACATCGAGGCACGCGGAAAATTATTCCCCGCGCAGCATACCGTGTCCGGCTCGTTCCGGCTTGAGAACGGACGGTATCACGACTGCCGTCAACTCGCGCTGGAGGGAACGTTCTCTCCGGAACAGATGGAAATCACGCAGGGCCGTTGTGTTGTGCGGCAGATTCCCGTGCAGGGGAAGGGAAAATTTTCACTGCGCGCTCCTTATCCGGGAAAGGTTATGCTGAACGCGGGACCTTATGAGCTTGAGCTTTCCGGAGAATACGATACGGCGCAGGAAGCGATTACGGTGCCGCGGGTGCGGATCGACGGCGAGCATACCCGGGCGCAACTGCGCGGGAAAATCTTTCCGGCAGAGCGGACGGCAGAGGTGAGCGGCACAGGGATTTTTTCCCTGGATGAAGTACGCGCGATCGCCGGACTTATCCCCGCGGCCGCTGCGGTGCGTGCCTATTGGGAGCCGCTCAACGGGAGCGTGCGGGCCCGGGGGTATCTGCGGGGAGGAGTGTCCCCGCAGGAATGGGAAACGAAACTGATCCTGGAAAGCGATGCCTGCCGCTGGAGAGAATTGCAACTGGAAGATCTCCGGATGCGGTTCGAGCGCGATGCCCGGGGGATTACCTTGAGCCCTTTTCAGTTTCGTGCCGCCGGCGGCACGGGAGAGCTCAGGATAGAGAAAGCCCCCGGAGGGGATGAGACACGCTGGAATCTGACGGTGAACGGGATGTCGCTGAACGCGCTCCAGCAGGGACTGGGGCTTCAATCGGAAGAGAAACCGATTCTCGGCGTGGTGTCCTGTGAAGCCGGCGGGTCGTGGGCCGGAGAATTCTCTTCGGAAAAAATCCACGGCCGCGGACTACTGGAGGTTCGTGACGGCGATTTGTGGAAGATCAATTTCCTCAAGGGCCTGGGCAAATTCCTGTTCATCCCCGATTTCGAAACGATCGTGTTTGATTCCGGGAACAGCAAAATACGGATAGAAGATAATACCTTATTTTTCGAAGAACTGCGGCTTCATTCCTGGCAGATGGAACTTGCCGGCGCGGGCAAGGTAAACCGGGATCAAGAAATTGAATTTGTGTTCTTTCCGGAATTCAATCCCAATCTGGTCGCCGCTTCCCAAGGTCTGCAGAAGGTCCTGACCGAATTTTTAGGCAAAAGCGGACTGGTGCTCCGGGTCGGCGGCACGCTCGAAGACCCGGATTACTCAATGAAACCCGCGTTTTTTTCCCCGCTGAAAAAGATCCAAAATTTCTTCGAGCAGATCATTCAGTGAGTGCCCGCAGGCGCCGCAGTGTTTCCCGGTACATCGCCGCGCTCTTCCCTTTTAAGCGCCGCCGGGCGGCGTGGAAGAATTTCTCCGCCCGCCGCGGGTTGCCCAGCCGGACATAGGTGTCCCCGAGACTGAACAGCGTTTCCTCCCGGTCTTCTTCCAGTTCCAGGGCTTTATGAAAACACAGCGCGGCGCCGCGGTATTTGCCGCGAGTGTGGAGCAGCCACCCTTTGTTATGATACAGCGTCGCGCAATTGGGGTCGCGCCGAAGCCCTTCGTCAAACCGGTTCAGCGCCTGCCGGTAATGACCCATTTCCGCGCAGCACAGCGCGATATCGTTCCAGGTGCATCCGTCATCGGGACGGAGCCGCCGGGCCTCCTCCAGGTACAGCAGGGCATGCCGTAATTTACCGTCCAGTATCTTTTCCTGCGCGGCGAAGTACTCGGCGTAAAAGGCGAGATCCCGGGCACGGGACAGGCGCAGACATTTCCGGATTTTACGGCGGGCGCGGCCGAAATGAAAGTAAGTGATCAGACGGTCGAGTTTCCTGCGTTCCCGTTCCAGGTCTAACGCCGGCATAAGATTCCCCCTTCTTTCCGGAACAGACGGCAGTCAGTGAACCCGGCCGCGCGCAGGCGCCGTTGTGTTTTTGCCGGGAAGTCATAGCCGTGAGTCATTTTGTACCGCGGCGCGTAATGGAACAACGTTCCTCCGGGCCGAAGTATTCGCTTCAGCGCGGCATAGAAGACATCTGAATACAGATCCGGGGACAGCGTAAACGTCGGCGGGTCATGAAGGACGGAGTCGAAACACCGCGAAGGAAATTTTTCGATTGCCGCGGCGATATTACCCTGATGGCAGTGAATCGAAGGCGTGGAGAAGGCTTCTTGTGACCAGGGATTGACCCGGGCGAGTCCGGTGACGTTGGTGTCTATTTCGTAAGTGTGCACTTCGCGGGCGGTCCGGCTGCCCAGGAGCGCGCTGTAGCCTAACCCCATACAGGTATCCAGCAGGCGTCCGCGGGGGCGCAGGATGCGCAGTTTATTTTCGGTGTCGGTCCGGGGTGAGTCCCGGCGGTGCATGGGAACTGAACTGAACGAAATCGTCGGCCAGTCGCGGGTGGGGATGAGTTTATAGTAGATGTTGGTATTTTCATCAAAGAAAGCCAGCGGCATAATCTCTTCTTGTTCAAGGAGATAGCATGATTTCGGTTTGATCTTGGCGTCGAGCCCCAGCCTGTGCCGGCCGTCAAGTAGCGCGGAGTCCGGCTGTCTGTGGACCGTGACGCCGCGCCGGCCGAAATCAACCATAAGCGTAAAGGTACTGCCCGGCGGGCGGCTGCGGATCCGGTCGAATTCGGCTTTGGTGAGGATCGGCATAGGAGTATTATAAATCATTAAAATAGCTTGACAACCTTTTCGGGGGATTTAAAATATAAAAAGGGTTGAAAACACTCAATTTTTTTAACGTAAGGAGGTGTCTCAATGAACAAGGCGCAGTTGGTAGAAGTGATCGGAGCACACACCCAGACCAAGAAGGAAGCTCAGGCGATCGTAGAAAAAGTATTCGATTCCATAAAGGATTCATTGGGAAACAAGGATGACGTGACAATTTCCGGTTTCGGTACGTTTCGGGTGAAAACCACGAAGCCGAGACAGGGAAGAAATCCGAAAACCGGCGAAACGATTCAGATCCCGGCAAAGCAGAAAGTCGCTTTTCGCGCGTCAAAAGATTTGAAATCGGTGCTGTAAATCGCTGCATCCGATATTGAGAGAAAAAAGGCACACTTCGGTGTGCCTTTTTTTTATGCTTCCTGGTCCCTCCTGCGCAGTTTCGCGACGTAAAATCCTTCCATGGAATCGGTGGGGATTATCCGCTTGGTCCTCTGGACAATCGAGGGGTATTTGGCGGTTTTCCATGAGGTGAGCCCCTCCCGGATATTGGGTATCGGAAGTTTGATCGGCAACAGTTCCAGCTGATCGCCGAATTTTTCCAGAAACCAGGAGATAATTCCCTCGTTCTCCTCCGGCGCGAAGGTGCAGGTGGAATATACGAGTATTCCTCCGGGTTTGAGCGCATGAAACGCCGCGAACAGCAGCTTTTTCTGAGTCCGGGTCATTTCGATAATTTTCTTCCGCTTCCAGTAGTAGTAACTGCGGGGATTGTGCACGTAGAAGCGGCCTTCCGCCGAACAGGGCGCGTCTACCAGAATCTTGTCGAACTCTTCCGGGAAATTTTTGCGGACCAGCGTCCCGTCCATCAACCTGCTTTCTACACGCGGCGCGCCCTGGATTTTTAAGTTTGCCGTGAGTTTATAATAGCGAACCTTCGCCTTCTCCACCGCCGTGACCGCGGCGCCCGGGGCCAGCGACACGATTTGAGTCGTTTTCGCGCCCGGTGCCGCGCAGAGATCAAGGATCTTTTCGTCGTCGCGCGGATCCAAGACGTAGGGAACGATCATGCTCGAGACGTTTTGCACGTACACGTAGCCTTCCCGGTACAGGTATGATTCCTGGAATTTGCGAAAATTCGATTTCAGCAGAAACGCGCCCGGCGGAAAGGGCAGCTCCCGGGCGCGGACGTGTTCTTCCTGTAGTTTGCGGCGCAGATCCCGCAGGCCGGTTTTGGTGTAATTTATCCGGAAGGTCGTGTTTCTTTTTTTTAAAAACGTGTTGAGAACCTGTGGGTGCTTGTGCGGATAGATTTGTTTTATCCGCGTAATGAATTCGTTCGGTAGTTTCGTGAGCAATTCGTTCATGGTTTCCCCTTTCGGTTAGCGCACCAGCCGTTTCATTTTCCAGGCGATGATCACCGATGCCAGCACGTAGACCAGATAGCCGGCATAGACCAGCGGATGCGTGAGAAAATAGTCCATTATTTTTTCCGGCGAGAATTCTTTCACCGCCGCCAGCGGGAACTGGATAAAGAAAATCCGCGGCGGTGAGGCGATAAGTACGGCAATGAGATATTTGCGGAATGGGAATTTGCTCAGGCCGAAGCATAGGTCCAGTATCCGGTAAGGAACCAGCGGGATCGCCCGCAGAAGGATCACCGTGCGCAGGTTGGTCTCCTCCAGCCGGGCGTAGAGTCTTTTTCCTCTGCCTTTGAGCTTTGATTCCATGTAGTCTTTCCCCAGTGCCCGGCTCAGCCGGAAAAAGATCCAGGCGTTGATCACCTCGGATACGTAAATCAGCGCGGTGCTGAGCAACGCGCCGAAAATCACCGCGGCGGCGAGTTTGAGCGGGTCTTTGAGGTACCAGAATATGAACGTTCCCCCGACATATACCAGGATGAACACCAGTCCGGAGAACAGCAGCGGCAGCGCGCGGATGCGGCTTAAGAATTGGTTGACCTGGAGCGAGTAGGCCTGGCCGGCAAAAAAGACGACGACGAGCAGGAGCAGGAACAGCCCGAAGCGGAACTTCGGGCTGTGGACTATTTCGGTGAACCGGTGTGCTTTCACGCCCGCACTCCTCCTCTTGCCTGGGCGCGCAGCTGGCCGCAGGCGGCGTCAATGTCCGGGCCGCGTGAGGCGCGGAGCGTAAAGAAAATGTTTTTCTTCTTGAGTTCTGCGGTGAACGCTGTTGTTTCCTCCTCTGTCGCCGGCCGGGCATTGCCGCGGGCCGCATGCAGAGGAATCAGGTTCACTTTGTGCTTGATCCCGCCCAGGAGCTTTGCCAGGCTCCGGGCCTGCTTGATGCCGGTGTTGAGGCCGCCGATCAGGGCGTATTCGCACGTCACCGGCTGACCGGTTGTTTTGGTATAGGTTTTGAGCGCGGGCATGAGGTTTTTTAGCGGATATTTCCGGTTGACCGGCATCAGCCGTGACCGCAGGTCATCCGTGGCCGCGTGCAAAGAGACCGAAAGTTTGACCTTTGGGAAGGCCTCCGCCAGCTGAGGGAGGCGCGGGATGATCCCGCAGGTGGATACCGTGATTTTTCGGGGGCTGAAGCCGAGGCCTTTCGGCTCGCAGAGTAAAGAGATGCTGCCGGCGACATTAGCGAAATTGTCCAGCGGCTCGCCGATGCCCATGTACACGATGTGCGTGACCGGGCGCTCGTGATCGGCGGCCCAGAGGTGCTGGCCGACGATCTCGGCCACGGTCAGGTTACGCTGAAAGCCGGAGGCGCCACTGGCGCAGAAGGCGCAATTGAACCGGCACCCCACTTGTGAGGAGACGCAGAGCGTTCTCCGCTTCTTTTCCGGGATCATCACGGTTTCCACGGTCCGCCCGTCTGTGAGCCGGAACAGGTACTTTTCGGTTTTGTCCGCAGAGACCCGTTTCAGCGTACATTCCGGCAGGCCGCAATAAAAAGTATCCGCCAGCTCCCGCCGGAGATGCGGGGGTAGCGTGCGCATTTTCGCAAACTCCTCCGCTCTCTTTTTATACAGCCAACCAAAGACCTGGACCGCGCGGTAGGCGGGAAAGCCGTGCGCGGCCAGCCGCTGTGTTAGTTCGGGAAGCGCAAATTCGTAGATATTTTCCATTTTCAGGTAATTTCCTTCCTGTTTTCAGGAATCTTTCGAACAGTATACCATTTTCGCCCGATTAGAAAAGAGCGCAATAGAGAGGCAGAAAAACCGGAGGTTTTATGATATGCTTTTGTATATGCGCAGGCGGAACAATCCGGCAGAAACCACCTCTGCCTCTTCTCCGCCATTCCCTGCCGGTGCTTTTGTGGTAAAATTTATATATGTAGTATTCATCGGCAGGATATTATGTTTTCCGTATATTAATTGTTAGAAGAGTCTAAATAAGGAGGAGAAATGAAAAGAATATTTACTTGTCTCTTTGTAATACTTCTTTCATCTACGGTAGCAAGCCTTTCTTTGAAAGCAGATAATGCTAAAATAGATTATTTTAAGCTAAATTCAAATAAGTTGCTTTATCCTGGAGATGTAATTTTTACCGGTCATGTAACAGCTTCATGTGGACCAAGAGGATCACAGAAGCCATGTGCTTATAAAAAAACTTTGATTTATAAAGATTTTGAAAAAACTTTTGAGATAAGTAGAATCATTGTAGAAGAAATAACAGAATGGACAAAGGGTAGCAGTCCCAACTATAATCAAAAAATAAAGAAAAAAGAAATGCCTATCAGCGCCAGGAGTTCTTACGGTTGGAATCCGTTCCCGGAACTAAAATTCTCAACGCCAAATAGACGAGATAAAAAAGGTGGAATAATGGTACAAAAAGTTTTATATGGTAGAAATTAAAACTTCTAACAAGCCAATCCAGCGGACCGTAAACCTGCGCTTTCCGGCCGCCGAGTTCGAATGTTATAGGCAAATAAAAATGCAGAAATTAATCACCAGAAAACAAATCAGATTAAAGAATTATAATTACGGATTAAATGGATATTATTTTGTGACCATATGTTCAAAAAATAGAGAAAATATATTTTGGAAATATAAAATATCTGTAGGGGCCGCGCTTGCCCCGGCCCGTTATGAAAATAACATAAATTTATCGATAATCGGTACAATAATCGATAATCAATGGAAGGATATACCGAATCAATATAATGATGTTCAATTGGATCAATACATTATTATGCCCAACCATATTCATGGTATTTTGATTATTAATAATAATCATGGTGGTTATCGGGCGCAGGCAAGCAGCGCCCCTACGGTTTCTCAAATTATTCGTTCATTTAAATCAAAATCTACCATGAAATATCTAAAATACATAAATGATAATGATTTAAATATTTCCGGAAAAATATGGCAACGTTCCTTTTACGACCGCATCATCAGAAACGGCCGCTCTCTTGGCGCAATACGTGAATATATATCCAACAACCCGGTTAATTGGGAAAAAGATATCGATAATTTAATTAACCTATAATTTTTTCATCCAGAGGACTGTTACCGCCGGTTTTCAAGCCGTCGGCACCAGCCGCTGGTTTTTATGTTAGAAGGGACCTTGCCCCGTTGGGGCTCCGTAAGGCAGCCGATCTTTATGTGGTGTGAATAATAAAAAGGGAGAAAAATGAAAATTAAATATCTAATTCTCATAGCTATCTTATCTTTGACATTTTCATCCTCTTCCTATGCTGAAAAAAATAACGCTTAAATCAGGAAAAACAATTGAAGGAAAAGTAATTCAAGAAACAGCCACTTTCATAAAAATTAACTTTTCTAGAGTCCCTTTAACCTGCTACAAGGATGAAATAGCTAATATACAAAGGGGCAGCAACACCCAAGCAGAAAGCAACATTCAATCTAATCAAAAACAAATTAAATCGCAAGGATGGCTAGAATGGCACAATAAAGCGAAGCCTCATCTTGATAAAGTTACAGCACGACTGGAGTCTATTGGTTCTGCAGCGAGTAATCCGATTCATGTAAAATCTAATCCCAATAAAGTTTTAAATACAATAAATTCGGATATAAATAAACTAAACAGTTCGAATCCTCCCCAAGAATTAGCATCTTTTTACAATGATATAAAAAATTCTTTTGAGCACACTAAAAAACAAATTCTAGCTTTAACCAAAAATAAAAACCAACAAGCAATCAATCATGCTGTGCAATCATTGCAATATAGCAAAAAGGCCTTGCTAAAACTAAAGAAAATATTTATTAAGCATAGCGCTCCAAAAGAGAAAATAGACGAAATTGATTTCCTGATAGATGCAAACAATAAAGGGTTAGCTATGCTAGGTTATGCAAAATAGGCTCGATAAAGTATTATGGTTTTAGCAAAATAATACACAACAAACTAATCCACCGGACATTGTTGCTGCGCAAAATGCCGGTGATCATTGTGTTAGGGGGAGGGATAATATGACAAAAAACAAAAGGTTTATCAAATATTCTCGTATAGTTCTCGGTGCAGCGGTAATCAGCGGTGCCAGTCTTTATGTACTCTATCTTCATGATTCCATCGCATGGCATAGAAAATCTGCAGAGTATCTGCGCGCGGAATTAGATGAGTATTATAATGTGATGTATGATTTGCTGTTGGAGCAGGAAGAATTTAAGGTGTTCAGTGAAAAATATGCGAGTTTTAGCGAAACTTTTATGGAAGGCAATGTGAAGCGCACCATCACATCATCTTTTGGGAAAGTGATCGAAACTGAGGGCCATAAAATCAAATACTTAGCTCTTTCGGCCGAGAGGCCGGTTAAGAATCGTGAAAACGCGACTATTGTTATCTATCTTAAGAAAAATTTCCCACGCAAAAAAGTGTCTATGGAGGCAGAAATAGCCCCCCGTCTCTCCCCTTCCCTTCCGGTGGTTTTAATGGAAATTCCAATGACGGAGTTTGACGAAATTTTGGAGAATTGGCTTTCTCAAAAGAATATTGATACTCTTGTGATGACCTACCGGAAACTTATTCAGGAATCACGAGAAAAAGGGAAAGACTTTGTGAACAGCAAAATTCCTGTATATGTAGAATACGTCCGTTAATCATCCGTGCCAGCGAGGCCTTCCTCCTCTGCCCCCGCCTGCCGAAGCGGGCCGCGGACTTCTCGCCATAAAGACGGAACCGAGAAAGCAAAAATACTGTTGCTGTTGATTCCGGGATTACTTTTTGTCAACGCGGTGTTTCTTTGCCTGATAGGGCTTGGCAGCGCTTCGCAGGCGGTGTCCGAAGGCGCGGCCGCTCCCGGTGTGGGCCGCAGCGGTCTTTCGATTGTGGGGCTGGTCCCTGGTGCCGTATGCGGGGTATCTGGCATTGCTCGTGAGGTGCCGGGCTAATCCGCCCCGTTTCTCGCGCAGTTATCACAGTGTTCTCCATCCCGCCTGGCTTTCCTTTCCGGGGAGCGGTGCGGTGTCCTTTGTCTGTGGCCGTTTCTGCCGGCGTAACGATAAATAGCCGGTTTTGCCCGAGCAAGGGCGCCTGTACGGATTTTTTTGCACACCGACTCCTCGTCTCCTTCTTCATTCGTGATTCGCGCGCTGTTCCCTGAAAAGAGCTTGACAGTGCCGCGGGGTGTGTTACAATTTCCTCTATGAAAAAAGGGCAGTCTACCCCCACAAAATTAAAAGGAAAACGCAAGCATGGGTTCCGCACCAGGATGTCTACTGCCGAAGGAAAAAAGATCCTCAACAGAAGGCGCCGTAAGGGGAGAAAAAAACTGGCGGTATGAGGAGACTGGTGCTCCTGTGCATTTCCGTATATCAGCAAGTTTCCCGTGTATTTCCACCCCGGTGCCGTTATTACCCGACGTGTTCTGAATATGCCAAACAGGCGTTTCGGCGTTATTCGTTCTGGCCGGCGTTCGGTGTGAGCGCCCGCCGGGTACTGCGCTGTCATCCGTTTGCGCGGGGCGGCTACGATCCTCTGCAGTAACACATGGATAAAAAACGTTTTATACTCGCGATAGTACTGACGGTAGCCTTTTTGTTCGGCTATCAGTATTTTCTGGGAAAATACTATCCGGCCGATTCCGGGCAGGAAACCCAGGAATCACCGGCCTTGTCCTCCTCCGCCGATACTCCTCCGCAGGAAACACGGACCGAACCAAAAGACGCAAAAAGGGTGGCCCTCCCCCCCGCGGAAGAAAGTGCGCAGGAGCATCAAACCGAGATTGGCGGATTTTTTATAACTTACTCCGCGAAAGGCGGTTATATCAAGAGCGCGGTGGTGAGTGAGAAGGGGGATCAATTAGATTACCGTACGGTGGGCTATGTCCCGGAGCAGGCCGATGTCCGCTATCAGGTCAGAGAAGAATCGTCGGCCCTGGTCTTTACCGCTCCTTCGGGCGCGACTAAAACTTTTCGCATCGAAGGGTATGTGATCACCCTCGAATTTTCCTCTCCTCCCTCCTCGGTCGTATTCTTTTCGGTACCCCCGGCGACCGATATGCTGAATCAGCGGTACCAGAATTTTTTCTATTCGCGTGAGGAGAAGATCAAGCGGATTCACGTAAAAAAGGTCAAGCCGGAAACCCTGCGGGATATTGAGTTCGCCGGGGTACGGGACCGGTATTACTGTATTTCGTTATTGCCCGGAGATTACGTTCTCAAAACTGAATCCACCGAAGACCGGGAGCTTGTGGTGCACGTGAATTCTCCCGGGGAGCACCTTGCCTTCTTTATGGGGCCGCAACACACCCGCGACCTGGCGGCAGTGGGGCTGAAAGATATCGTATCCTACGGGTTTTTTCACTGGATCGCGGTTATTATCCATAAGCTCCTCCTCTTTTTTTATTCGTTCACCCACAGCTGGGGCTTGAGCATTATTCTGCTGGCGGTGGCGATCTATCTGTGCCTGTTCCCGTTCACCCGAAAGAGCACCCAGGCAATGAAGAAAATGCAGCAATTACAGCCCCAACAGCAGGCGCTCAAAGAGAAATACAAAGATAATCCTCAAAAATTAAATAAGGAAATGCTGGAATTGTTCCGGAAGAATAAGGTGAATCCGCTGGGCGGGTGCCTTCCTCTCTTTTTCCAGTTGCCGGTATTTCTTGCTCTCTACCAGATCCTGTTGCGGTTTGCGGAGCTCAAAGGGGCTGAATTTTTATGGATCCAGGACCTGTCCCGTCCCGACCGGCTTGCCGAATTGCCGATGAGTCTGCCCTTTTTGGGCGGCCATTTCAATTTACTGCCGGTGCTGATCATGGCGGTTGGGTTCATTCAGCAGAAAATTACAGCAAAGAACGTGACCGCGCCCGAGCAGAAAACAATGGGGCTTGTGTTTTCGGTGATGATCGGAGTGATCTTCTACAATTTCCCCGCCGCGATTGTGCTCTACTGGCTGGTGCAGAATATCCTGACGCTCTCCTACCAGACGCTGAGCGCACGCTCTTCCTAACCCGCTGTCTATCAATAAGTTGAGAATTTACTTTTGGCGGCGTAACTCCTGGTGGACGAGAGGTGCTGTCTGGAAGCTGCCGCTCTCCCCTTTTTCTTTCCACATGAAAACGTGATTTCGGAACGATGTCCCGATACTGGCTGTGACGTTTCCACGTGAAAACGGTGCGACCTACACAAAGTCGACCTCCGGGCGTTTCCACGTGAAAACGGTGCGGCCTGCACAAAGTCGACCTCCGGGCGTTTCCACGTGAAAACGGCGGACTCCTTCGGGATGCGAGGCCAGCTCCATCGTTTCCACGTGAAAACGGTGCAAGGGATTATTTTCTTGACAATTTTACGGTTCATGCCTAGAATAGAATTAATACGTGAATGCGTTTTCACGTGAAAACGTTCCGGCAATGGCACGAATACTCGGTGTATGTAATCAAAAGGGCGGAACCGGCAAGACGACGACCGCCATTAATCTCAGTTCCTTCCTCGGACTTGCCCAGGAAAATACCCTCCTTATCGATATGGATCCACAAGGAAATGCGACTTCCGGTTCAGGAGTTACGTCCGAGGGAAAAAATTCAATTTACGACGTAATCCTTGGGCGTGTGCCGATCGAGGAGAGCATCTATCCGACGGACTGGGCCCGGCTGTCGATCATCCCTGCTGATATCTCTCTGACTGGGGGAGAAATAGAACTGGTTGAGAAGAGCCATCGCGAAGCTCTTCTCAGACAAGAACTTGCGAAGATATCAGACCGCTATTCGTATATCCTTATCGATGCGCCTCCGTCATTGGGATTGCTCACGGTGAATGTGCTCGCGGCTGCGGATGCGTTAGTGATTCCGCTCCAGTGTGAATACTACGCGCTGGAAGGAGTTTCTAAGCTATTGCACACCATAGAGTTAGTGAAGGCCAGGATCAATCCGGAACTGGAAGTGGAAGGAGTTCTGTTGACGATGGCCGATTTTCGTACGCGGCTCGCGTTACAGGTGATCGAAGAGGTGCGTGCCTACTTTAAAGAGCGCGCGTTTAATACGATTATTCCCCGCAACATTAAACTGGCCGAGGCGCCGAGTTTCGGGAAGCCTATCTATTATTACGACGGGGCATGTGTAGGGGCGAAGGCATATCAAAATCTTGCCGAAGAGATTGTACACCGTAAGTTTGATCCGGATCCCGGCGTAACCGCGCCGCGGCCGGGCCCGGGTGTGTTTCAGCGGGATATAAAGGAGGCATAAGATGGAACGGAGAGTATTAGGAAAGGGACTCGACGCGCTCATTCCCAAGCGTCCTGTGCAGGAGGAGAGCGTGGACAGAGAATTTACCTATCTTCCTACCGCGCGCATCAGACCGGGCAGGTTTCAGCCGCGCCGGCATATGAATCGCGAGGCACTGGAGGAGCTGGCGCAATCAATAAAGCAAAACGGTGTACTTCAGCCGATCGTGGTGCGGCAGGCGGGGGAAGGATATGAAATTGTTGCCGGAGGCCGCCGCTTTGAAGCAGCGAAGATGCTGGGGCTCAGCGAGATTCCTGCGGTGATACGCAGCGCTTCCGACAAACAGACGCTGGTGCTGGCTATTATCGAGAATCTCCAACGGGCCGATCTGAATCCTATCGAAGAAGCCGAAGCGTTCAAGCGGTTGATGGACGAGTTTTCATTCGGACTGCAGCAGATCGCGGAATTTTTGGGGAAGGATAAAACGACGGTGGTGAATACTCTGCGACTGCTCAAACTCCCTTTTGAAATCAAGGAAGCGGTGAAAAAGGGACTGGTGACACGTTCTCAGGCGCGGACGATCCTGGGCGCGGAGAATAAAGAAGCCCAGGCAAAAATATTTCGTCAGATCCTGTCGGAAGGGCTTACCGTGAGAGAAATTGAACAGCGGGTAAGGAAATCGGCGCCGCGTTCCGCCCGGCAGTCACAGGATCCCTACGTGCGTAAACTGGAGGAGCAGCTCCAGAAATTGCTGGGGACGAAAGTGCGTGTGTCTCACAGAAAAAATAATACCGGCAGGATTCAGATCGAGTATTACAATCTTGATGATGTCGACAGAATTGTGCGCAAGCTTACCTAATTAAGGAGGAATGATGGAGGAATCTACCTTAGTGATCATTAAACCGGACGGCTTGAAAAAGTCGCTTACCGGCAATGTCCTGACGCGGCTTTCTGAAACGAAGCTGCGGATCATCGGCGCGAAAGTGGTGCAGGTCGACGATCAGCTCGCGGAAACGCACTACGCCCACCTGAAAGATAAGCCTTTTTTTTCCGAACTTATCCGCTATATCAAGGGAGAACTGCATTCCGACAGCCGGGTGATGGCGTTGGTATACTGGGGAGAAGACGCGATCCGCAAAGTGCGTACGATCGCCGGCGCGACCAATCCCGAGGAAGCCGACCCCGTGAGTATCCGCGGCGCATACGGGAGGATTTTAACAAGCGGATTGTTTGAGAACGTGGTGCACGCCTCAAGTAGTCCCGATGAAGCGGAAAGGGAAATAAAGCTCTGGTTTGAGCCCGAGGAGATTGTGTATGATCTGTATCCGGTAAAGAGCGTGCAGGTGCAGGAAACGACGAAGCAGGGGTGGGCATGAAGTCGATGACTGCCTACGCGCACGTGCAAAAACAGCAGAAGGGGAGGCAGCTCCAGCTGATCCTGCGGTCGCTTAATTATAAGTATCTTGATGTGTTCGTGCACAATCTTCCACCGGAAAAACTCTATTTGGAAGAAACAATAAAAAGAGAGATCAAGAAGAAAATTCTCAGGGGACGCGTTGAGGTTTTTGTGTTTCTCCGGCAGGAAGCGGCCGGCCAGATGAAGATGGATGACGCGGTGGTGGCGCGGTACATGAAAGAGATCCAGCGGATTTCCCGCAAATACCGCGTACGCAATGATGTGACGGTGCGGGACGTGCTTACTCTGCCCCAGGTGATCCGGTGGGAAGAGAAAAAGGGATCTTCCGAGACGATGCTGGTGCCCGCGCTTCGTGAAGCCCTGAAAAAAATGGACGCATTTAAACGGAAAGAGGGAAGGGTTATCAGGACCCAGATCAAAAAAAATGTCAAAGCTCTCAAAAAAAACGTGCAAAAAATCGAAAAAATCAAGCCGAAAGCCAACGGCGGGGAAAACCACCGTGAGGACATCGACGAAGAAGTTTCGCTCATGGGTTTTTACCTTGACCGCCTGGAAAAAAAGATCGGCGGCCGGGCGGAACAGCCCCTCGGAAAATCAATCGACTTTTTTACCCAGGAAATCCTGCGTGAACTGAACGCCGCTTCCAGTAAAACCAAACACAAGCAGTGCGCCGCGCTGATCGTCGAGTCAAAAAATTACCTGGAGCGCGTGCGAGAACAGGCCCAGAACATCGAATAGGTCCCCACTACAGAAAACGCTTCCAGAAAATCCGTCTTGGTCTCTTGTTTCGGGGGTGATTTCAATGGTATCATTGACCAGTGATGAGTATGAAAAGATCACTTTCTCTCCTGCTGTGCGCGGCAATTTTGCTTCTTCCGCTGAGCGGCTTCGGTTTTTACGAAGATTTCGTAGGCAAAGAAGTAAGTCTGCGTCCCTATTTTGCCTCGGGGCTGGTCTATATAGGTATGGAAAAGGAAGCGTTTAACGCCCTCACCAGCAACCTGATGGGAAAAGATAAGGAAGCGTATTACACCTGGATACTCGCCCACGAAGGGTTCGAAGTCTATGAGGCCACCAAAGCCAGGGTTTTAGACGTGAGTTTCTACGAGCAGGCAGCGAAAGTGAAGATCCTGGAAGGGACCCACCGCGGAGAAGAGGGGTGGGTTCTGCTCGAACAAGCCGTACGTTATTAATCCCCCTCCAACTTTTCCCTTGTACCCTCCGTATAAGTGATATAATGAAACACACACGGGATTTTGCCGCGGAGATCCGCCGAATTCTGAAAGTAGCGGTATGCCCGCAAGAAGATTTTTGTCAAAGACAGGAGGCGCTGTGTGAGACATCCTATCGTTTTTTTCTTTTCGCTCTCAGTGTTGTCATTCGTTTGTTCTGGGTATCAGTATGAAAGCTTCGAATGGAACGATACCCGGGAGGAAACGGAACAGGACGTGCTGGTGCGGGAGAATCACATTGTGTTTGCTGACGAGGAGCACATTGTATACCAAGACAAAAAATATCGGCATCCCTGCACGGTGACCTTATCGTTCGATTCCGAAGACCGGTTGCTGGAGAAGGTCTCCGTGAAATGGGACACGACAGAGGTCGGACCGCGCGTGAGGCAAGTGCTGACCGGGAAGTACGGGAAGCCGTATTCGCGCAGCGCCTATGGGCAGTCCTATTTATGGCGGGATCCGCAAAGAGACGAAGTCGTGCGGCTCAATTACAGCGTGCGGTCCACCGAGCTCACGTATTTCGGGAAGAAGTTTTATCAGAAGCACCGCGGACCGGACAAAGGATGGAAGGGAACCGCCTGGTAGATTCGGGCAAAGTTCCATGGTATGTAAACTGTTATCGCTTGGATGGAAAGGGTTGGACGTCTATCCGGTATGCGTAGAGGTCGACGTGCACCGGGGGCTGCCCGCGGTGTCATTGGTAGGCTTGCTGGATACGGCCGCAAAAGAGAGTAAGGACCGGATACGGGCGGGGATCAAAAACAGCGGGTATGAATTCCCTTCGCGGCGGATTACCGTGAGTCTGGCTCCGGCCTCCAGGAAAAAAGAAGGGTCTCATTTTGATCTCGCGATGGCTCTGGGGATTCTCTCTGCCTCGCAACAGATCGTTTTTTCCCGTTTGTCTTCTTATTGCATTGCCGGGGAACTTTCCCTGGAAGGTGAGGTCAGGCCGGTAAAGGGTATTTTCCCCATGGCGCTTTACGCCCGCGAAGCACAGAAAACTCTCATCCTTCCCGAAGAAAACGTGAAAGAGGCCGGGTGCGTCCACGGTCTCACGCTTTATCCGGTTAAGACGCTGCAGGAGGCGGTCAGTTTTCTGTCCGGATATGCGACCCGCCGGCCGTATACGATCAACTACCGGGACCGGCAAGGGGTAACGCCCGCGCAGGAAGGGGATTTCGGGGAAGTAAGGGGACAGATATTCGCGAAGCGGGCGCTGGAAGTCGCTGTGAGCGGAATGCATAACGTACTGCTTATCGGACCTCCCGGCGTGGGGAAAACGATGCTCGCACGCAGGGTTCCTTCGATATTGCCGTCGATGTGTTTTGAAGAAATGCTGGAGGTTACCCGGATCTACAGCGTGACCGGCCTGCTTCGGCCGCACGAATCTTTAATACGATCCCGCCCCTTTCGGGCGCCCCATCATACGTCCTCAAGCGTGGCGCTTGTGGGGGGAGGAGTGCAGATTCAGCCGGGCGAAATCACTCTCTCTCATCGCGGCGTGCTGTTTCTCGATGAACTTCCGGAATTCAACCGAAGCACGCTGGAAGCATTGCGTCAGCCTTTGGAAGACGGCGCGGTCCATATTTCGCGCGCCGCGCACCGTGTCCAGTATCCGTCAAGATTTCTGCTTGTCGCCGCGATGAATCCCTGTCCCTGCGGATATTACGGCTCCCGGGATAAAGCCTGTCATTGTTCCAGCTCTCACATTCAGAAATACCGTAATAAAATTTCAGGGCCGCTGCTCGACCGGGTTGACGTGCACGTGGAATTAGCCGATGTGAAAACCGACGAGCTTATGGAGCCGGAATCACTGGAGGAGGGCTCAGCGCAAATCCGGGAAAGAGTGGAAGCCGCGCGTAAGATCCAGCAGTCCCGTTTTCGACGCGAACGAATAAAATTCAACTCTCAAATGAACGCGAAACAGCTTCATCGTTATTGCGTGCTGGACAGCGGCTCCAAAGAGTTACTGCGAAAGGCGATCGGTCATTTTGGAATGAGCGCCCGGGCGTACCATAAGGTCCTGCGGGTATCCCGGACCATCGCCGATTTAAATAAAAGAGCGCAGATCAGCGTTGATGATGTGGCCGAAGCCACACAATACAGAAGTCTTGATAAGAATCTTTGGGTGTAGTGCGTTCGCTAACCGAAAGGAGTGAGCATGAAGAAATTATCTGGAATGTTACTGCTCATCATAGGATGGGTGTTCTTATCCCAGGGATCCCTTTACGCCGGTGACTGGCAGGGGCTGGTTCACGATAAGTATTCGCGGACCGAAGGGCATTTACGCCTCTGTCCCCGGGAGATCGAGGGGACGGGACGGTTTGTCGGCAAAAAATCAGGGTTTTACCGCCTTCCGGGACGGATTCTCATTTACAACACAACCGAAGAAGTGATTCTTGCCGGGGTTTTCGGCCGGATCGCGCCGGGCGGCGCGAGAGTGGAGAGCCTGCGTAACCAGACCTCGCTTGTAACTTTCGAAGGGATCGAGAGCGGCAAAGTGTACGGACAGGCGTCGCTGGGGCCGACTTCACAGGGAACCACGGTCATCGTGCGGGAGAGCGGGATCGAGTATCGCGGAGTAGACTGAGTGAAATAATCTGTTGCTCCCGAAGAAGATTCTCTTTATAATAATAATTTATGAATAATATTATGTGGGAAGACCTTCTCACGAACAGAGTGTTATTCGTCACTTTCCTGGGTTGGATCACCGCTCAGGGGATTAAGATCATTCGCGGGATCGTCACGGAAAAAAGGTTCAATTTTTACTGGCTGCTCAGGACGGGAGGGATGCCGTCGGCGCACAGCGCCGCGGTTGCCGGCTTATCCTATGCCGTAGGAAGAGAGTCCGGCTTCCAGTCGCCGTTATTCGGTTTGAGCTGTGTGTTCGCCCTGATTACGATGTTTGACGCCCAAACCTGGCGCCGGTCGATCGGCGTGCAGGCGAAGATTTTAAACGGAATGATGGAAGATATTTATGAAAAAAGAAAAGTAGGCGAAGACCGTCTGCGCGAATTGGTAGGGCACACGCCGGTGGAAGTGCTCGTGGGAGCGTTGCTCGGGGTATGTATGGCATGGGCGGTTTATCTTTACTAAGAGCGCGAAGGTCCTTTTCAGGAGGAGGAGGAAGATGAAATATGTAAGCTGGAAATCCTGTCGTTTGATCGCTGTGCTCTGTCTGGCCGCGCCTTTGGGCTTTCTTTCCTGCGCGGGAGGGGAAACGCCGCGCGAGGTGACGACCGAAGTCGAAACCGGAGGACCTTCGGAATTCATGGAGGAGGCGGCCCAGGCCGAGAAACGGGGAGAGCTCGTGGTCGCGAAGAAATATTATCAGCGGGCTAAAGAGCGGATGGACAACAGCGCGAAACTGAATGATATTCAACAGAAAATAGAAGACGTGAATATTCGGATCCTGTTTTCTCCCGTGCCGACCGAATGCAGTACCACGTACACCGTCGAACCAAATGACGCGCTGGTAAAAATCGCGAAAAAATTCGATACCACCGTGAATCTGATCAAACGGGCAAATAATCTCGAATCCGACATTATCATCCCGGGGCAGGAACTGAAAGTGAATACCTGTCCTTTTTCGCTCGCGGTGGATAAATCCCAGAATCTTTTGTTTCTTAAACAGGAAGGGGAAATCCTAAAGACCTATACCGTGTCAACGGGGAAGAACAACAGTACTCCGGTAGGGACGTTCAAGGTGGTCAATAAGCTTAAAAATCCCACCTGGTTCCGGACCGGCGCGGTCATTCCGCCGGATAGTCCCGAAAATATTTTGGGCACGCGATGGATGGGATTTGACGTGACCGGATACGGGATCCATGGGACCAAAGATCCGGATAATCTCGGCAAGCAGGTGACGCTGGGGTGTGTGCGGATGAGGAATTCCGACGTGGAGGAGCTTTACGATATTATTCCTACCGGAACGGAAGTAACGATTATTGATTAGAGGGAGCATGCAGTGATGCAAAGTTGGGATTTTGAAAAGCCGGTTCTTGAACTGGAGCATAAAATCGAAGAACTCAAGACTTTTTCCTCGGAAAAAGAAGTGGATCTCACCGGAGAAATCCGGAATCTCGAACAGAAACTCAGCAATCTCAAAAAACAAGTCTATTCTCAGCTTACGCCGTGGCAGAAGGTGCAGATCTCACGGCATCCGCAGCGGCCGACGACGCTGGATTATGTTCAGCTGATCATGGAGGATTTTGTCCCGTTGGCCGGAGACCGGTTGTTCGGCGAGGACCGCGCGCTCATCGGGGGGTTCGCGAAGCTTGGCGGGAGAAAGATCATGCTGCTGGGACATCAGAAGGGAAAAGACACCAAGGAAAACGTGGAGAGAAATTTCGGATGCGCTCACCCGGAAGGATACCGGAAGGCGTTGCGCTGTATGCGGCTCGCGGAACGGTTTTCGCTTCCGGTAGTATGTTTGATAGACACTCCGGGGGCTTATCCCGGGATCGGCGCCGAGGAGCGAGGTCAGGCCCAGGCGATCGCAGAAAATATCCGTGATATGTTTTCTCTCCGCGTTCCGATAATCGTGGCAGTGATCGGCGAAGGGGGCAGCGGCGGAGCGCTCGGGATCGGAGTGGGCGACCGGGTCTGCGTCATGGAATACGCGTATTATTCCGTCATTTCTCCGGAGGGCTGCGCCGCGATTCTCTGGAAAGACGCGGCAAAGCGGGAATCCGCTGCCAGCGTGCTCAAATTAACCGCTCCGGAACTGCAGAAGCTCGGGGTAATCGATCAGGTGATCCCTGAACCCGAAGGCGGCGCGCACCGTGATTATCAAGGCGCCGCTCAGAATTTGCGGGCCGCGCTGACCGAGCATTTAACGGCACTTTCTTCCGAGCCCATAGAGAACGTGAGGGCGTCTCGCTACGAGAAATTCAGAAGAATAGGGCTGTTTCAGGAATGATCCAGAAGCTGACAATTTTGGGATTCCTTAAAAATCAACCCGCCTCCGGCTACGATATCAAAAAATTTATCCAGAAAGAACTGGGGATTTTCTCCTCTTTGGAAACGCAGTCCATTTATTACCCCCTCAAGAAAATGGAGGAAGCGGGGTTTTTGCGAAAAGAGGAGCGCAAGGGCGAGAAACATCTGAAGAAATATAAATATTATCTTACTGCCGCGGGAGAAAAAGAGTTTTACCGTCTTTCCTCGCAGGCGCTGCTTTCTAAGAAAAGGCCGTTCATGGAAGTTGATATCCCTCTCTATTTTCTTCCCCATCTCGATGCCAGATCGTTAATCGCGCGGTTGCGGGTGAGACGGCAGTTCTTGAAAAAAGCCAAATCCTGGTTGAGAGACAAACTAAAAATACAAGATGAGTTTCTTCCCCACCAGAGACTGATCCTTACTCATCATCTTGAACTTCTGCAGGTGGAAGAAAATTATATTCAGGAGATAATCGATCACGTGCGCGGCCGGGACGGCAAATCATGAAAGAAAATGTCTTTCGGCCTTGCCGGGAGCGCGCCGCTATACTATAATTTATAATGATACGAAAAAAATTCTAAATAAATCATATATTTTGACGATAATGAATGTGAAGAGTATCTGTGTTCTCTATGAAAAATTGTACGCGCTCATCCGCGACCAGCATCAGGCTGTGAGAAGCGAAGAGTACGAACTGCTGGCCGAGTTAACTCAGCGAAAGAAAACACTCGTGCACGAGCTGGTTGAAGGTGAAGAGCGACTTCCCCGAGGGGAGCGTGCCGCGGCGGAAGCGGATTTGAGTTCATGGAAAGGGAAAATCGCTCAGGCTGAAGAGGAATTCAAGTCCTGCATAAAACAAGCAGGTGCGGAAGTCGAAAGGCAGCTGCGCGAAATTCGACAGGTGCGCAAGACCCGTAAAAACGTTTCTTCTGTTTACGACGAGAAGAAACGAAAACCGAACATCAATACACAATGGTAACGCCGGCATCGAAAAAATCCGGAACGAAGAAAAAGGTGCTTCTTATCGGCGGAATTGTCGCGGTGCTTCTTGTCGGAGTCCTCATCGGGTTGATCCAAACAAAAAAATCAATGGTTTCCCGGCGTCAGGCGGAGATCCAGGAGCAGGAGCAGGAAGAGATTCAGCGGGAGGCTCTGCTGGAATCCGGAGAACTGCATCTTTCTCCGGAAGAGATCATCGAGCGGGAAGAAAAAATCGCCGGGGAAGAGCTGAGCGTGTCTGAGTTTCAGGTTCTCGAAGAGGATGACCCGGAGGAAGAGCCCGCCAGCGTGTCGCGAGTGACGAAATCAGAGATCCGCGCCGCGGCAATAGGTGAGCTGGAAGGGATCCTTCACCGGGTGCTCCCCGAGGGAAACCCGTCTTTGGTCTATTTGACGTTGACCAGAATGCAGCAAAAGGGAATTGATCCGATCTCGGCACTGAAAGAGGAGATCTTGAACAATCCCGATAACGCCGATATCCGAAAAAACGCGATCATCGGGTTATTTTACGTGGGAGGCAAGGAAGTGGTGCCGTTGTTGAAGACCGCGGCTAAAGTCGATCCTGTGCCCGAAGTGCGGGAAATCGCGTTATTCTGTCTGGATTATCTGGCACGCGGAGAAGAGGCGTCTTTTTTTAAAGAGGTTGCGCAGTCAGATCCTTCCGAAAAGGTGAAAGAGAGAGCGGAGCGGTACTGGAAAATCAGGAGTACAGATCAATGAGAATTCCGCGAATTTCTCCGATCTTATCGAGAAGGGCGAGGTTGTTGATTTCTTTGTCCAAGGCCAGTTTCAGCAGCTCTTCCAATTGGTTATCTACGTTTTCCACCAGGATAAACACGTTGTGTTTGCCTTTCGGCGAAAAGTCGATTTTTTCTTTCAGGAGATACACGTTCTTTATGACCAGTTCAAGAAATTTCCGGACGAGGGTTTTGTATTGGAGCACGCTTTCCAGTGTCCTTTTACGCAAAAGCATTTGTCCCTGGGCGTCGATGTCGACCAGCAAATTTTTCAGACGCTGTTTGATTTCTTCTTTCAGTGAATCTTTCAAATCATGGCGGAAGGATGAATTGGCCTTGTTCTTGGCGACTTTTCGGGAAGTGTCCGCCGCGGGAAGGGTGGTATGAAACGAATGGTGGTTCCGTTTTATTCTCATGTAGTTAAAGAGTATCGTATTTTGATTCGGAAGTCAACTGCTTTGATGGGCGTGCTCTTCGCGGCGGCCGTTCTCTGTTCGGGATGCGGTCCCCGGCCGCTGGTGACCAGAAACTACTATTTGATCGACGGATATTCCTTGTACGATGTCCGGGATGTCGGGGTGCTGCCCTTCACGAGCGGGAAAGACTATTCTCCCGAAATCCTGGAGAAATGCCGTACGATCTTTGTGTCGGAGCTTCGCCGGCGAAACGAGTACAGGCCTCATTTAGTGACCTCGCGGGACCTGACAAATTTTGAGGATACGCGGCATCTTGACGCCGTGGTCCGGGGGCACGTGATCTATTACGATCCCGCGGAGCCTTTTCGTTTCGGGCTCCAGGTCGAGATGGAGGATTTGGAAACGGGACAGATTCTCTGGAGCACCTCGCATATCTTTGATGCGCGTCTGAAAGACGTTGTCCAAGGGGTAAAAGGATATTACCGGGAAGTTCTGTACCCGCATCATCCGCTTTTAGGGCACAAATATATTCTTCTTTCTATGGATAAATTCATCGCGTTTTCCTGCAGTACGTTGGTTGATACTTTGCAGAATGAACAGGAGCCCGAAAAGCAAGCCGGGAGTTCGATACCAGAAGGAAATTTGAAGGCCCGACCGGGAAGAGAGGTGAGAAACGATGAAAGGTAAAGTTGCGTATATTCTTCTGGCAGCGGTATGGGCGATGCCGCTGGAGGCGGTGACCCGTGATTTAAAAAGCGCCAAGCCCCGGACGATCGAGGTTCAGGAAGAAGTCTGGGTGAAAAAAAACGAGGATCTGGAAAACCTGCGGAACAAAATTCTCCGTTTGGAAACAGAACTGCGTGTCTCCCGCGCGGAGATCGTGCGCCTTGAAGGCGAGTTGGAGCAGGCGTATGCGCAGAAAGAACCGGATAAGACCTATTCTGTCAGAGAAGGAGATAATTTATGGAAGATTTCCCGGCGATTTTATAACGATCCCTACAAGTGGCTGTGGGTATTTAAGGCCAATATGGATCAGATCACCGATCCGGACCAGATTTATCCGAAGCAGGTGCTGGAAATACCCCGATATTAAATCGAATGAGTATGAAAAGAGTGTTAATTTTATTGTGCGCGGCGCTCATTTGCGGGAACGCGTGGAGTCAGAACGGCTCTCCTCAAGAAGTCCAGGATGATTTTCGTACCCGCTGGGAAAAGGTTCAGGAGAAATATCTGAAGGATTTTCGCTGTGAACGGGAAAAAGCGGAACGGCTGCAGTATATCAGCGAGCTGTTCGAACGCGGCAAAGATGAATTTTTCTCGCAGGATTATCCCCGGGCGATTGTTCTTTTTCAGAAGGTGATCGAACTGGAAGGAAAAGAAGCTTG
Source organism: Candidatus Omnitrophota bacterium (assembly GCA_014729775.1). Classification (GTDB taxonomy): domain Bacteria; phylum Omnitrophota; class Gorgyraeia; order Duberdicusellales; family 4484-171; genus WJJJ01. Next base: position 53,926 of record WJJJ01000016.1, read on the forward strand.
CCGGAAATATTCCTCTCTCGCCGAGCAATTTTTAAAGGAGAGCGCCGTGCGGCTGGAAGGACACGTGCAGCGAAAGGCGCGGGAAAAATATCAGCTGGATTTCGGACGATTATCCGACGGAACCGAAAAGCTTCTCGAACAGACCGGCTATAAACCGACCCTTACCTATCTTGAACCCGAACCTACCGAAGAAGAAAAGCAGCTTGCCGAACTGGAAAAACAGCTGGAACTGCAGAGAGCCGAGATGCGGGCCCAGAAAGAAATGATGGAGCTGGAGCTCAAGCAGGAAGAGATCGAGAAACAAAAAGTAATCGAACGGCAGCGTTTCGAAGAGAGAAGAAAAGAGATCGAACGGGACGCGAAAGTGCAGGAAAAGCTGCTAGTGCTGCGCCGTTTATACCGGGAGAAAAAATATCCCCAGGCAATGAAGGTGATCGAAGAAATCCTTGAGTTGGATCCCCGCCAATACGAGGCGCTGAGAAAGAAGGAATCGATACTCGCCTACCGCAGACGCAAAGAACTGATCGCCAAGCGAAAACAGGAAGCGCAGGAGCGGGAGCGAAAGAGAAAAGAGGCTGCGGAACGGCGCGAAAGGGAAGCCGAGCAGAGAAGAAAAGAGGCTGAGCGGCGCCGGAAGGAACAGGAGGAAAAAGAACGGCAGGCGCGGCTTCAGAGAAAAATTGATACCTTACTCAGCAAGGCGGAAGAGTTGATCTTTCAGGAACAATACCGTGCCGCCGCGGAAGAATTAAATCAAGTCCTGGAGCTGGACAAGGATAATGAGGAAGCGCTTCAGCTCCTTGATTATATCATGCTTAAGCTTCAGGAGATCGCCGAAGAACTCGTCCCCGAAGAATAAACTCCTTTTCAATCTTCCGAAGGCGCTTCGCTCCTTCATTCCGCAGGGCTTTCCTGCCCGGCACCGAAAACTCCGAATGAATTATTGAATACTTTTACGATTATGATAATATAGGTATGAAAACGGGGAAATTGAATGTTTTCACGCCTTCGCGTGCCGTGAAGCGAAGCCCGCTTCGCTCTATTCCATGATAGAAAACCATAAGCCAAGGGAGGATACGATGCGAAATTTACGGAAGAGGTGCGTCCTGAACCGTGTTTTTTTCATTCTCGCCTCTATGTGCGCGTGTGTCTGTAATATTCCCTCGTTCGCGCAAAATACCGACTCGACCGAATTTATCCTGATGGACGAACTGCAGTCTTTGCGGAAAGAGAACGTGAAACTTCTTTCCGATCTCATCCGTCTCAAAAAAGAACGCGAACAGCTCGTGAGCGATCTGCGGGCGGAATTAAACCGGACGGAACAAGAGAAGAACGCATTGGAAGCGAGGCTACGTTCTGAGATCACCGATTTAAAAGGGGCCGCGGAAACGTTAAGGACCCGGTTGGCACAGGCGAAATCGGAAAAGACCGCTTTGGCCTCGAACATCGGAGGAGAACTCGCCGCGCTTCAGAAACGGGAAACGGAACTTCAACAGGAGTTAAATCGGACCAGGCGGAACAGGGAAGAGACTCTTGCGGAATATGAAAATCGCATTGCCGCGTTACGCGACCGGATTGCTTCCCTGAAGCAGGAAGCGGAAACCGCGCAGCGACGGCTTCGGGATCAGCTGGCGCAGACCGAACGGGAGCATGCCGAAACGGTGCAGACCCTGCAAGAAAAGCTTTCTCAAGCCCGGATGACGGAGCAGGCCGGAGAAAATCTGCGAAACCAAATCGCCCGACTGGAGGAAGAGAACCGAAGGATACGCGCCGGTTACAAATCCGAGCTCGACGATCTCAAGTATGCCGCTTCATCTTTACGGGAACAGCTGGCAAAGGCCAGGGAAGCAAAGGAAGGCAGAGACGCACAGCTGCAGGCTTTGCAGGAAAAGCTGGAGAAGGAAACGGCACAGGTAGAGGCGCGGAAGGCGGCATTGCGGCAAGAATATGAAAGCGAAATCCAAGTTTTGCAGGGCACCGTGGAAGATTTGAACGAGCAACTTGCCCGTACGCAGCAGGAGTTAACCCGGGTCGAAACGCAGCTCGCGGCGGGAGACGCGGCTTTACGGGACCAGAGGAATAACCTTCAGGCCCGGTACCAGCGCGAATTGAACGAGATCAAGGCGAGGGCCGAAGAGATGCGGGTCAAAGCCGAGGAAAACGCTCGTGAACGGGATGCGCTTCAGGAGCAGCTGCGCACGGTCAGCACTCGTTTGCGCTCATCCATCCAGGCGCTGGAGGAAGAAAAAAGGGAAGGCGAACGGCACGCCAAAAAAAGCGTTGCCGAAGCCCGACGTGAAACCACACAACAGCTCGCGGAACTGCAAAAGGAAATATCCGCGCTGAAAGAGAAAAACCGGGAACTGGATGAACTGAAAACCGCCGCGCAGGAAAAACTCAAAAGAGATGTGGCGGCATTGCGAACGGAATACGAGAGTAAAATCGCTTCTTTGACCGAGACGCTGAATGAGGTGCGCCGGGAAAGCATACAGGTTTCTCAAAAGCTCGCCGATGAAGACGAGAAATTCAGGGAAGCCGAACAAAAATATCTTGCCCAAATCAAGGGACTGAGCGGACGGGTCGAAGCGCTTCAACAGGAACGTGCCAGGATACGCGAGTCTTTCGAGAAACGTCTCGCCGAACTTCAAAAGGAGCAGGACCGGCGGCGGGCCGAACTTCGCGAGGCCGCAGACCGATATAAAACACGCGCGCAATCCGCGCAAGACCGTCTTTCCGAGCAGAAGGATCTCGCGCGGAAACAAAGTGAACGCATCGCGGGCTTGGAACAAGAATTGAGTTCGCTGACCGCCGCTCTGCGGAAAACGGAAGAGGAGTATGAGCGGGAACTGGCGGCAGTGCAAAGGACGCAGTCCGCATCCGAAGCCAAACTGCAGGCTCAGCTGCGGCAGGTACAGGAAAATCTCGCGGGGTTGCGAGAAGAAAAACGAAAGGTCGAAGCAGATTTGCAGGATGAGCTTCTTTCTCTGGAACGGGCAAAGGCAGAGAGCGAAGGGAGACTGAGATCAGAAATCGAAAACCTGAAAGATACCCTGCAGACCGTTCGAAACCAGCGCGAGAAAAATGAGCAGGAGTTAAAAACTCAACTGGTGCAGTTGGAACAGGAAAAGGCCGAGCTCGAAACCTCGTTGCGTGCAGAACTCAGCAAAGCCCGCGATGCACTGGCTCGGTTTAAGGAAGCGCGCCAACGGAGCGAGGAAGAATTACAGTCCCGGCTGGCGGAGGTTCGGGCGGAAAATACGCGGACCCGTTCACAGCTGGCGCAGGCAGAGGACAGGCTCGCCCGCGCATCCGCGCGCGGGGAAAAATTACAGGCGGAATTGGACGAGACGTCCGCCAAGTTGAATAATACTGAGACTGCGCTTGAAAATACACGGCGGGAAAAAACGAAGGCCGAAACCGAACTCGGGTCGCGGATAAGTAAATTATCGGAACAGCTGGAAAAATTGAATGCCCGGTACGCTGCGGTGCGCGAAGAGAAGGAAAAAGCGGAAAAAGAATTAGCCGTACAAATTTCGGATTTGCGGAATGCAAAACGAAACAGCGAAGGGGAGTTAAAAGAAGCACTCAACAGGATTTCCGCCGAAAAACGCGATGCGGAAAAGCGGCTGCAGGAAAAGATCAGCGATCTTGCGAAGCGTGTCGAAACACTGCGGGAAGAGCTGGCGGAGGTGCGTAAGGAGAAGGCGGCGGGCGAGAGCCGGCTGACCGGGCGGATCGAAGAGCTGCAGCAGCAGTTGAGCGACGCGCGCCGGGTCAAGAATAAGAGCGAAAGGGAATTCAGCGCGAAACTCGAGGAGGTAAGAGCCGCGGCAGAAACAAAGGAGCAAGCTCTTCGCCGTGAAGTGAACAGAATTGCGACCGCACGGGACAGGACAGAAAAAGAGCTCCGGGCCAAAATCGACGAGCTCGTACGCGCCAAGGCTGACCTGCGGGATGAACTTTCTCAGGCGGAGCAGACATTGCAGACCCGGGTGACCGCTCTCCAGAAGGAGCTTGCCGACGCGCGGGCGGTTTTGGAAAATACGAAAAAAGAAAGCAGCTCCGCACAGGCCGGGTTACAGCGCCAAATTCGCGAACTTACCGCGGAAAGAACGTTGGCGCAGGATCAGCTGGAAGTGGTCCGGGGAGTGCTCAGCGAAAAGGTGCAGATACTGTCCCGGGAGCTTGCGGGCGTTCAGAAAGAATTGAGCGATGCCCGTGACCGTCTTGTGGCAACCAGGTCCGCGCTCCAGGAACAGCTGGACACAAAGAACGCGGAACTGAAAAGAGCGGCAGAAGCCTTAGCCGCCGTCCGCCGGGAGAAACAGGCGGTTGAAAAACGATTAAAGGATCAGATCGAAACGGTATCCGGACAGCTCGATGCTTTGTCCGCAAAACACGCGGCGCTACGCAACACGAAAGCGGAAATCACACGGGACTTTGCCTCATTGCAGGAAGCCAAAGCGGCCAAGGAGACCGCACTGCGCAATGAACTGCAGCAGCTGGCCAAGGCCAAGCAGAGCGCCGAGCAAGAGCTGACGGGCCGGATCAATGAACTGTCCACGACGGCGGAGACACTGCGGGAAGAGCTGGCGCAGGTGCGT
>WJJJ01000017.1 GCA_014729775.1 Candidatus Omnitrophota bacterium
ACGACCACGCTTTATACGTATACAATTACGCGGCACGCCTACGAGCGGATTGATCTGGGCAAGAAGAAACTGGTGACAGGAAGAGTTACCGTACGTTCTCTTATTACCTGGAAAGAGGACACGGTCACCTTCGTGGTGCTTCATCTGGGCGATCACAACCTGGTCGCGGGAGTGCGGAACGATGGCGATGACGGAGAGCTGGACCGTGCCCTGGAAGAAGTGAAGTCCGCGTTCTCAGGCAATGATATTCCGGAGACGATGCACCGGATCGATACCCGTTTCGGCGCGCATAAATATTCACTGCGGCATCTCTTTAAGGACGAACAGCGCAAGGTGTTGCGGGAAATATTCGGGGATGTGCTGGAAGGAGTAGGGAAATCGCTGCAGCAGCTCAACGAAAGATACTTTCCTATTTTACAGGTGATGAAACAAATGCGCATGCCGCTTCCGAAAATTCTCACCACAACCGTGGGGCTGATGATCAACAGTGAATTGTCTCTGGCGTTGGAGGAGGAAGTCCCGGACGCGGACCGGGTTCGGCGTCTGGTCGAGGACGCGAGGAAATGGGCCGTGGAAATTGACGACGCGACATTAGGATATAACGCGACCGAGAAAGTCACTCAGCTCATGGAAGCGTTCGCGGGGCATCCCGATGATCCCGCACCGCTGGAAAAGATTAACGATGTTTTTACCGCGATCGCACCGCTGTCGCTGGCGATGAACCTCTGGCGGGCGCAGAACATGTATTTCGCGGTGTGTACCGAGAAATTTCGCGAGAAAGAGGCACAATCCGCCGGCGAAGACGCCCGCAGCCGGGTTTGGGTATCCCAGTTTCGCGCGTTAGGAACTAATTTAAATATTGACCCCGAAGGATGCATGTCCCAGTAGCGACCTATCGGATCCAGTTTACTCCTGATTTCGGATTTCACGCCGGCGCCCGGGTGCTTGCCTACCTGTGCCGTTTGGGGATTTCCGATCTTTACGCCTCTCCCGTCTTTTACTGCCGTCCGGGGAGCCGGCACGGCTACGATGTCGTTGATCCAACCAGATTGAATCCCGAGCTCGGTACCGAAACGCAGTTCGTTTCCCTGCTCAGACAGGCCCGGGAATGCGGTCTGCACTGGATTCAGGATATCGTTCCCAACCACATGGCGATTGACCGCCGGAATCCGTTGTTAATGGACGTACTGGAAAAGGGAGTGTCCTCGCGGTTCGCGCCTTTTTTTGATATTGACTGGGATCCTCCCTATGAATCTCTGAAAGGAAAGATGCTCCTGCCGGTACTGGGGAAGTTTTACGCCGAGTGTCTGGAATCCGGGGAAATCAGGCTGGTCTGCGACGGACAGGGACTGGGAATTTCGTATTATGATTTCCGTTTTCCCCTCCGTCCCGGTTCTTATCCCAAAGTGTTCGCCCGGCTTCCGGGCAGCGGCGGGATATGGGAAGAATTCAGTGATCGTCTGAAGATATTGAGGGAAGGATTTCCGGATGGGCGGATTACCGAAGCTCTGGAGTGGATCCGGCACGTGCTGGAACATAATGAGGAAATCGGGAGGTACGCCCGTGAAGTTGTTGCCGAATTTCAGGGTTCCGCCGGAAATCCGGATACGTTTTCTCGCCTGGATGAGCTGCTGAACGAGCAGTACTACCGTCTCTCTTTCTGGAAGGTAGCATCGGAAGAGATCAATTACCGGAGATTTTTTACCCTGAATGATCTGATCAGCGTCCGGCAGGAAGACCGTTCCGTGTTCGATTTCACTCATCGTTTGGTGTTCCGGTATATCCGGGAAAATTTGTTTCACGGGGTCCGTATCGATCACATTGACGGGTTATATGATCCGGGCGGATATCTTTCCCGCCTGAAAGAACGGCATCCCGGCCTCTACGTGGCGGTGGAAAAGATTCTCGGTGTTCATGAATGGCTGCCCGGGACATGGACCGTGGAAGGGACGACCGGTTATGATTTTCTGGGATGGACTAATGCCCTGTTCGTCCAAAAGTCCGCGGAAAAAGAATTCACCAAATTTTATTATAAACGTACCGGCCGCGGGATATCATTTGAAGATTTGGTCACGGCAAAAAAGCGGCTGATCATCGGCACACACCTGGCCGGGAACATCGATATGCTGGCGTTTGCGATCAAGAACCTTTCTGCGCATGACCGCTACGGCTGGGATTTGACCTTGTACGGATTAAAAAGAGCACTGGTAGAAATCTTCGCGCATTTCCCGGTGTACAGGACCTACATCAATCAAAATCACGTGAGTTCCCGCGATAAAGAATATTTACGTTCGGCGATCGAAAAAGCCAAGAACAGCGCGCCCGGGTTTTTACTGGAACTGGAGTTCATCGAGAGGAAGATGCTGCTTTCGGCGCACGGGCGTACCGAAGAAGAAAAAATCCGCTGGCGGGAGTTCGTAATGAATTTCCAGCAGTTTACGGCTCCGTTGATGGCGAAAGGATTCGAAGATACGATTTTTTATCTGTACAACCGCTTTGTTTCCCTGAATGAAGTCGGAGGGGATCCGGTGCGGTTCGGGGTGAGTGCCGCTGACTATCATGAATGGCTCAGGGAACGCGCCCGCACGTTTCCCCTGACCTGGAACGCTTCTTCCACGCACGATACCAAAAGAGGTGAAGATGTCCGGGCCCGGCTGAACGTGCTTTCGGAAATCCCCCATGAATGGCAGGTCCTGGTGAAAGGATGGATGCGGCGGAATAAGGGGAAGAAACGGAAAATAGGGGGGAAGTTTATGCCGGACGCAAACGACGAATATTTTCTCTATCAAACCCTTGTCGGTGCGCTGCCCTTTTCGCCCGAAGAGCACAACGAGTTTTTTCGTGACCGGATCAAGGCCTATCTGGTGAAGGCTGTCCGCGAAGCAAAAGAGCATACCGCATGGATCAAGCCCGATACCGAATACGAAGAGGCCGCGTGTGAATTCACTGACAGGATACTCGAGCAGGGGGAGGAGAATGCGTTCTGGAGCGAATTCCGGCAATTTCAATCCAAGATCGCTTTTTTCGGGATTTTTAATTCGCTTTCACAAACGTTGCTCAAAATGACTGCTCCCGGAATTCCTGATTTTTATCAGGGGTGCGAACTGTGGAATTTATGCCTGGTTGATCCCGACAACCGGCGGGAAGTCGACTTCGGACTCAGGGAGCGGTTGCTGCGAGAGATTGAGGACCGGGTGGAAGAGAACATTCAGGGGTGTATCGAAGAACTGCTCGGCAGACGAGAAGACGGCAGGATAAAGATGTTCCTCATCCGGCAGGCGTTGTCGGCCCGCGTCCGGTATCCGGAATTGTTCTCGCGGGGAGAGTATCTTGCCCTGGAGGTGCAGGGGGAGCGCAAGGACCATATATTCGCGTATATGCGCCGGAACGAGCGGGCAGCCGCGCTGGTCTGCGTGCCGCGGTTTCTTACCGGGGTGATCAAACAGGGCCAGGATCCTCTGGGCACGGACGTGTGGCAAGATACCGCGGTAGGCCTGCCTGAAAACGGGAAATGCTGCTGGCGGAACGTGTTCACCGGCCAGCAGCACGTCGCTGCATCTTCGATTCCGGCCGCGGAGATATTGAGTCTGTTTCCCGTGGCGTTATTGATAAGCGAGGAGGAAGAATGAATGAACGGAAAAGCGGTATTTTACTTCATATAAGCTCTCTGCCCTGCCGGTACGGGATCGGAGATTTCGGCCCGGCGGCGTACGCGTTCGTGGATTTTCTTCGGCAAAATCAGCAAACCCTGTGGCAGGTGCTTCCCTTGAATCCGATTGATCCTGCGCATCACAGTTCTCCTTACAGCAGTATTTCGGCCTTTGCCGGGAACACGTTGTTGCTCAGTCCCGATAAGCTTCGTGAGCAGGCATTATTGTCCGCCGACGACGTGGCCGGGGTTCCGGATTTCGATCCCGGACGGTGCGACTACGAAGCGGTGATTGAGTATAAGAACCGGCTGTTTGAAAAAGCGTTTTCCCGGTTTCGCGCACGCAACGGAGATGAATCTCCGGAATTCCGCAATTTCGTGGCGCAGCAGCGGGTCTGGCTGGAAGATTTCTGCCTGTTCGTCGTCGCAAAACGGAAGTACGGAGGCGCCGTGTGGACGCAATGGCCGGAAGCGCTCCGGAAACGGAGAAAAAAGGAGCTTTCCCGGTTGAGAGAGGAATTCCAGGATGAGATCGTGCGGGAGCAGTTTCTCCAGTTTCAGTTTTTTTCCCAGTGGGACGATTTGAAAGGGTACTGTGCGCGGACCGGCGTAGAAGTCATCGGTGACATGCCGATATACGTGAATTTCGACAGCGCGGATGTGTGGGCACATTCTGAGATCTTTAAGCTCGACGGAACCGGCCGGCAAAAATTCGTGGCGGGGGTGCCGCCGGATTATTTCAGTAAGACCGGTCAGTTATGGGGCAACCCGGTGTACGACTGGGAGGTGTCGCGGCGCCAGGGATATTCCTGGTGGAGGGCGCGGATGGCGCATAATTTTTCCTTGTTTCACTGGACCCGTATCGATCATTTTCGCGGTTTTGTCGCCTACTGGGAGGTCCCCGCCGGAGAATCCACTGCGGTGAACGGTCAATGGCGGCAGGTCCCCTGCGAGGATTTTTTCACGAAGTTGATCGGGCAGTTCGGCACACTGCCTATTCTGGCCGAAGATTTAGGCACGATTACTCCGGACGTGAAAGAAGTCATGCGTAAATTCAGATTTCCCGGAATGAAAGTTCTGCTGTTCGCCTTCGGCGAGGATGATCCCGCCCACCCCTATTTGCCGCACAATTACGAGGAACGGTACGTGGTGTACACCGGAACTCACGATAATAATACCGCCCGGGGTTGGTTTGCACACGAAACGGATTCCGTCATTCGCGGCCGGATCAGCAAGTACCAGGGGTTTTCCGTTACGGATGAGACCGTGCACCGGGATCTTATCCGGCTGGCAATGCGTTCGGTGGCTCGTTACGTGCTGATCCCGATGCAGGACGTGATCGGTTTGGGGCAAGACTGCCGGATGAATCATCCCGGCACTTCTTCGGGAAACTGGCAGTGGCGGCTTACTCCTGCACAGCAGGAAACGGACTATCCGTTCCTTTCTGAATATACCGTTCTTTACGGACGGGCACCCGGTCGCTAAAAGACTCCAGGAAGACTGGTGGAAAAAAGTCAAATAAAAGGTGAAGCTCTCCATTGAGATCGGGTCTGTATTCGGTGATAATGGACGTATTGAGGATAGGCGAAGAAAGGGGGAATGATGACTATTACGCGGCTGTTGGTTCTGTGTGTGGGGTGTCTTATGCTTGGATGCGTTCCCGGTACGGTGATGGATACCCATGTGTTTCGTCCGGAAGCTTCCTACCCGCCTACGGATCCGGAACAGGTAGAGGTACTTGATTCCGCTCCACGGGACCGCGAATATATTGAGATCGGCAAGATTACCGCACGGAATATTAACTGGCCGGCGATTGAGCGCGCCTTTCAACGGGAAGGCGCGAAAATGGGCGGTGACGCGGTGTACGTGTCGGAACAGACCGGGATGCAGCCGCAGTCCGCCTATCGCGAGCGCGAATTGTCGGCTTCACCGATCCGTCCTTTGGACGCAAGGATCGTGAAAGGGACCGTCATAAGGTATCGGTAAAGGAGGAAATATGAAAAAGTTGGGAATTGCGCTCTTCATTCTTTTGATTTTAGTTGTGGGACTCTACGCAGCAAAAAACGTGATTGCCGAGATCGCGCTGGCCAGGGCGGTGCACGCGATGACCGGCCTTACCGTTGATGTCCGGTCCATCGACCTGGGGGTGTTTGCGACTGACGCTGACGCCCGGGGTCTCCGGCTGAACAATCCGCAGGGGTTCCCGGAAGGCAGGATGCTGGTGATGCCCCGTCTTTATGTGAATTACAGGCTGGGGGATCTTCTGCGCGGGAAGATCTCTCTGAAGAAACTGCGGCTGGACATCGACGAACTGACGGTGGTGAAAAATCGCGACGGGAAAGTGAACGTGATGGCCTTAAAGACGGTGAAAGCGGAGAAGGAGGAGCGTCCGGAAAGCGCAGGGGGAGAAGCGCCACAGCTGCAGATCGACGAATTTATACTCGAAATCGGGACCGTTACCTACACCGATTATTCTCAAGGGCAAACTCCTTACACCGAAAAATTCCGTCTTGACCTGAAGGAGCGGTACACCAATGTCAATGATCCAAAAAAACTGACCGGTCTTATTCTGGCCCGGGCGCTTACCAAAACCGATATTCCCCAATTAGCGGAGTTTCAGATGCAGCTGCTCACTGACGCGGCCGGGAATCTGTTGAATCAGGTGGGGAGCGCGGCGGCAGAAGGCGTAAAAGAAGCCGGAGAGCAGGCCGGGGAAGCCGTGGAGGAGACTCTGGATACGCTGAAAGGTATGCTGCCGGAGGAAAAGAAGTCAGATCAATGAATTTTTCTCATTTGAAAAGATACGTACTGTGCGTCTCTGCAGCGGCCTTTTTTTGCACCGGGGCTCATCCTCTGCGCGGCGCGGCGCAGGACGTATCACCGGAAAAAATTTCTCTGCCGGCCGGTTTCCGCATTCAAGTATACGCCCGGGTGCCCGGCGCGAGATCACTGGCATACGCGCCGTCCGGAACGCTCTATGTGGGGAGCCGGGGCGAAGGGAAAGTATATGCGGTGCCCGATGCCGACGGTGATTTTCAGGCCGACGAGGTCGTGGTACTCGCCGAAGAACTCTTTATGCCCAACGGAGTGGCGGTGCGTGACGGAGATTTATACGTAGCGGAAGTTCACCGGGTGATCAAATTTCCGCAGATCGGAAAACGGCTGAAAAATCCGCCCGCTCCCGAAGTGGTGAACGCATCGTTTCCCCGGGAAACGCACCACGGATGGAAATTCATTCAGTTCGGCCCGGACGGGAAATTGTACGTGCCTCTGGGCGCTCCCTGTAACGTCTGCGTCCGGCAGGATGAACGGTTCGCGTCCATTTTACGGATGGATCCCGACGGATCGGCACTGGAAGTATTCGCCCGGGGGATCCGGAACACGGTTGGTTTTGACTGGCATCCGCAAACCGGAGTATTGTGGTTTACCGACAACGGCCGGGACTGGCTCGGAGACGACCGGCCGCCGGATGAACTCAACCGTGCGCCGGAGAAGGGGCTCCATTTCGGTTTTCCGTTTTGTCACGGCAAGTCCGTGGCCGATCCGTATTACGGAGATATTCGTTCCTGCGAGCAGTTTACTCCGCCGGTATTGGAATTGGGTCCGCACGTGGCGGCACTGGGAATGAGGTTTTACACCGGGGAAATGTTCCCCGAAAAATACCGGTACAAGATTTTTATCGCGGAGCACGGATCATGGAACCGCACGGTTCCCATCGGATACCGGGTAATGGCCGCGGATCCCGAAAAACGGGGAAGCGGAGCGCTCGAGGTATTCGCGCAAGGATGGCTGCAGAACGGAAAAGCGTGGGGCCGACCGGTTGACGTGGCCGTTGCTGCCGACGGTGCGCTCCTGATCTCTGACGATCATTCCGGCACGGTATACCGGGTGACGTATGAGCAGGACAGCGGAAACGAAAGCGAATGAAAGGACGAGAATATTTTACCCAAAATAATCTCAATCATGCCCGGTCGACCTATCTGCGTCAGCATAAAGAAAATCCGATATGGTGGCAGGAGTGGAACCGGGACACGCTTCGATACGCCCGTGAACAGGGGAAAATGTTGTTTGTTTCCTCCGGCTACAGTACCTGTCATTGGTGTCATGTCATGGCCCGGGAGGCATTTTCGGATCGGGATATCGCGAATGTGCTCAATGAGCATTGCGTGTCAATCAAAGTCGACCGCGAACAACGTCCGGACATCGATCAGTACCTGATGCAGTATCTGGCGGAGATCACCGGCAGCGGTGGATGGCCGCTGAACGCGTGGCTGACTCCCGGTTTGAATCCTGTCTTTGCCTGCACCTATCTGCCGGCGAAGGCCCGGAGCATATACCCCGGTTTTGCGGAAATAGTCAGGCGGGTGCTCACCATATATCGGGAAAAGGGCGAAGAACTCCCGGAATTCATGCTTGCTGCAGAACGGCGCGCCGGGAAGAGAAAATTGAATATTACCGAATCGATCCTTCAAGGGTTTGACGTGCAGTACGGAGGGTTCGGGAACAGGCAAAAATTTCCGCCGCACAGTACGCTTTTATTCATGCTGTATTTTATTCCCGTGGAGGAAGACGAATCCTTGAAAGTCATGGTCGAACACACCCTTGAAGTAATAGGAACGCAGGGATTATGCGATCATCTCCAGGGGGGATTTTTTCGGTATTGCGTCGATAGACAGTGGAGGGTTCCCCATTTTGAAAAGATGCTGTACGATCAGGGATATCTTTTATGGATTTATTCACTCGCGTTCCGGATTTTCCGGCGGGAAGAATACCGCAAGACCGCGGAGAAGCTTGCGGGATGTCTTGATGCGGTTTTCCGTAAAGGGAGCACGTACCGGGGTGGATTCGACGCGGATACCGGGGGAGAAGAAGGCGGTACTTATTTATGGTCCCGGCAGGAACTTGAGGAGGTGCTCGGCGAAGAAAAGTTCCGGGAATTCACGGATCTATACGAGGTCCCTCCGGCGGAAGTTCCCGGGAAGAGGTTTCATTTGAGAAAAAAGTACTACGGATTTTTCGAAGATGTCGAGCGCACGCTGCTCGCGGTTCGCGAGCGCCGCCGCCAGCCTGAAGCCGATGAAAATTGTATTACTGCCTGGAATTGCGTCGCAGCGATAGGATTGATTCACGCCTTTCGCTACTTAGGCGACGTTCGCTATTTACGCCGGGCGGAAGAGGTCTTTGAAGCTTTACGGGAAGGGATGGTGCGTGACGGCGGCGTGGTTCGGGGGCAATATGAAGGCGAAGCGCTTCCTTATAAGTTTCTGGAAGATTCCGCGGCATTGCTGCTGCTGACGACCTATCTTCACGAGGAGACCGGCAAGTACGAGCAAACCATGCGCCGGCATCGAACGGGGCTTTTTGCGTTTCGGGAACAAGACGCCTGGAGGGAAGCTCGTGCGCTCGATTTTGTTCCCGTGTCCGCGCATACCGCCGATCATTCCGTTCCTTCGAGTGTTTCCCTCGCTGAATTGGCGCTGGCGCGTGTGTCCGTTTTGTTAGGGGAACCGCTGAATCCGGAGAATTTCAGCGAACCGCTGCTGAATGACTTTCATAATATCGCCGTGATGATGAAAAACGGGATGTTTCATCTTTTCGAAACACCCCAAAAAATTGCCTGGCCGGAATTCCCGGTGAACGGGATGCAGAAAAAAGGAGACCAGGTGCAGGATTGCTATAAAGGAATATGCAGATCCGGACCAAACACGAATGGAGCGTAGTAACAGGAAATCGGAGGTGAACACATGCAGGTTCCTTTGGAGTTATCTTTTCGCGGAGTAGAAGACACCCAAATCTTGGAAGATGAAGTCCGCGCGGGCGTTGCCCGTCTGGAACGGGTGTGCGATCATATTATCAGCTGTAAAGTAGCGGTTGAAAAGACCCAAATGCATCAGGAACGGGGAAATCCTTTCCGGATACGTATCGATCTTACCGTGCCGCCCGGCCATGAAATCGCGGTGCGCAAGGAACCCAGCCGGGGGAATTTGCACGAACCGCTGCTCGCCGTGCTGCATGACGCGTTCGACGCGGTGCGCCGTCAGCTCCAGGAGTTGGTGGAAAAACAGCACGGCCGGGTCAAGACGCATCCCGAGCAGGAAGTAAACGCGCTGGTCGAAAAAATTTTCAAAAAGGACGGATACGGGTTTCTCAAAACATTGGACGGGACGGAGGTATATTTCCACAAAAACAGCGTGCTCCATAAAGGGTTCGACCGGCTGGAAAAAGGGACCGGCGTTCATTACGTGGAAGAGATGGGCGAGAAGGGACCGCAGGCCAGCACGGTCCGTATTGTCGATAAACCGAGTCTGTAGGGATGAGATCCTGGATCAGTGATCCTTGGGCTAAAGAAGGAACGAAAGGGGATGAAAACGATGCGCGGACGAAAAGCAAAACCGGCAAGAAGAACGCCGGCCGGCGGCCAGAGAAGAGAGGTGCTGCCGGAGGAACGCGGACAAGCCGCTTCAAAAGAGGCCCATGTCCGGCGGAAAGCATATGAGCTGTACGCGAACAGAGGGTACGAACCGGGGGAGGATTTAAGTGATTGGTTTGAGGCCGAGCGTCTGGTCGAGGAAGAGCTTCGGCGGCGCACGTGACAGAAAGGAGGCGTAAGGATGAGGTACGCAGTACTGGCTATGGTCATTGGGGGGGTGTGTGTTGCCGGATGTACGGAAGGCGCGCGGACCGGCGGGTTGACCGGCGGCGCGCTTGGCGCGGCGACCGGAGCTATTATCGGCCACCAGAGCGGTGAGACCGGAGAAGGGGCCGCGATCGGCGCGGCAACCGGCGCGCTGGCCGGAGGACTGATCGGGGACCAGATGCATAAGTCGCGCAGGTCCAACCCGCGTCATCTGGCGATCACCGAAATTGTGGAAATGTCTCAGCAGGGAGTGCCCGATCAGGTGATCGTTGATGAGATCGACCGTACCAATTCGGAGTATTACCTGAAAGCGGAGGTGATTTCGTATCTTCAGGGAAAAGGAGTAAGCGACCGGGTGATCAATTACATGATTGAAACGGGAAGATAAAAAACACGGAGGCAAGAGAGAAGAAGCTAAGATGCTAAGAATCCGGGAATTCAAAAAGCCGAGACAGAGAGAAGAAAAGAGCAGGCGCACCTTTGAAATCCCGGCAGTAATGTGAGAATGGTGTATGAGGGATTACTTCCAGTGAGGTGACCCGGTTTTCGCTTTTGAATGAGGGCGGGATTTAGTGCTTTGAGTTGAGCGTTTTTCACGAAGGGAGTCGTATGAAAAAACTGTTGGTATTGAGTATCGCGGTGATCATGACGGTGTCGGGATGCACCGGCGCGCAGCAGGCGAAAAACGGCGATGAAGCGATCGCGAACGCCGAGCGCATGGAAACGAAGGATGAAAAAGTTGAATACCTTACCCGGCAGGCGGAAGGATTGCTGCGGAAGGAACAGTATGAGGAAGTCCTGCAGGTCGGTCGGTATCTCTGGCAGGAACTGAACGCGCGCACGCAGACAATCATGAGTTTGATGGATGAGGCGCGTAAGGAAATGCAGGCTGCTGCCGACGCCGCCGGCAGCGTGAAGGACCAGATGCAGGGAATGATGTCCCAGTGAGCGATGCGGATTCTGCGCGCAAAGAGGTCGACCGTTCCGGCCGGGTGGTCGGTATCCAGGGCAGTGTAATTGATCTGCACTTCGGCAGCGGTCTTCCCGGGATGTACCATTTACTGGTGACGGAAAGTGATCCCGAAGTGAGGATAGAGGTGGTCACCCATCTCGATGAGACGACTGTTCGCGCTATCGCGCTCACTTCGACCTACGGTCTTGCGTTGGGCGCACCCGTCAAAGATACCGGGGCGCCCATCCAGGTCCCGGTAGGAGAAGAAATTTTAGGCCGGGTGTTTAACGTCTTCGGCGAATCGATCGATGAACAGGAACCGGTGCGTACCGGCGAGCGCCGGTCGATTCACCGCGCGCCGCTCGCAGTGTCCCGTCATGCCACGCGGACCGAATTTTTCCAGACCGGGATTAAAGTGATCGACGTGTTGGCTCCTTTGGAACGGGGAGGGAAGGCCGGGATGTTCGGCGGTGCCGGAGTCGGAAAAACCGTATTAATTATGGAAATGATCCATAATATGGCCGGCATTTATAAAGGCACGAGTATCTTTTGCGGTATCGGCGAGCGGATCAGGGAAGGAGAAGAACTGTATCGGGAAATCCGGGACGTCGGAGTATTGGAAAACGCGTTGCTGGTGTTCGGGCAGATGAACGAACAGCCCGGGGTCCGGTTCCGGGTGGGGCATTCCGCACTCACGATGGCGGAATATTTCCGTGACGAAAAGAAACAGGACGTGCTTCTGCTCATGGATAACATCTTCCGGTTCATCCAGGCCGGCGCGGAGGTTTCCGGTTTGCTGGGGCAGATACCTTCCCGGGTGGGCTATCAGCCGACGCTCGCCACCGAGCTTTCCGAATTGGAGGAACGGATTGCTTCCACCGAAAGCGGGGCGATTACGTCGATCCAGGCGGTATACGTGCCCGCAGATGATTTTACCGATCCGGCGGCAGTGCATACCTTCGGTCATTTATCGTCTTCAATCGTGCTTTCCCGTAAACGGGCCAGCCAGGGGCTTTATCCGGCCGTGGATCCTCTGCAGAGTCAGTCCAAAATGCTGGCGCCGCATATCGTGGGCGAACGGCATTACCGTGTCGCGCAAAGCATTACCAAGACACTCTCTTCCTACGAGGATTTGAAGGATATCATTGCCATGCTGGGGATGGAGGAGCTTTCTGCCGACGACCGCCGTACGGTGTACCGGGCGCGCCGGCTGGAGCGGTTCCTGACCCAGCCTTTTTTTACGACTGAGCAATTTACCAATATCTCCGGCAAGTCGGTTGAGCTTGAAGACGCGCTGGCGGGGTGCGAACGCATTTTGAACGATGAATTCGAGGGGACGAGCGAGGAAAGTTTGTATATGATCGGAAATATTGAGGAGGCGCGGGAGAAAGGGCGATGAGGCTGAAGCTCTATGTTCCTGACAGGGTATTCGCGACGGGTGGCGTGAGTCGCGTTCGGGCGGAGGGCGAACACGGATCGTTTACTCTGCTTCCCGCGCATATCGACTGCGTGGCGGCTCTGGTTCCGGGAATCTTCTCCTGTGTCCGCTCCGAAGACGGGCAGGAAGAGTATTTTGGAACTGACGAAGGAATACTGGTGAAGTGTGCCGGTGAGATCACGGTTTCGGTGCGCAGCGCGATTCGGGGGCCGGGGCTGGAGGATTTACGGGATGTATTTGAGCGTCAGCTTCTCCGTTTGGATGAACGCGAGGAAAAGGGGCGAAAACTGATCACGCGCCTTGAGAGCGATTTTATACGCCGGCTCGTGGAGTGGCAGCGCAGTGGCTGAACACCGAAAGGATTCTTCACATTACCGCCGGAGTTTAGGCGAACGCATCGTCCGGAAACAGATCCGCCGCCAGCGCGCGAGAGGGAAAAAGGACGGTGTGCTCCTGGGGTTGGGAATGTTCGGCCTCGTCGGCTGGTCGGTGATGATCCCCACGCTTATCTTTCTGTTTCTGGGGATTTGGATCGATACGAGGTGGCCGTCGCGGATTTCCTGGACGCTCACGCTGTTGCTTTTCGGGGTTTCGCTGGGATGCGTGAACGCGTGGTACTGGATTTCCAAAGAGCGGGAGATTATCGAAGAGGAGAGGCATCGGGATGAACGTTGAACTGAATTTCCCGGAGTTATGTGTTTCTTTTGTCATCGGTCTTGCGCTGGGCGGATTCTTCTTCGGCGGATTGTGGTATACGATTCGTCTTATTCAGTCAAGCCGCCGGCCTTATCTGGTGGCACTGACAAGTTTCTTTCTCCGACTGAGCGTATTGGGCGCGGCGTTTTATGGGATCGTGAATGTGATGAACTGGCCGGCGGTAATTTCGAGCGTGGCGGGAATCATAGCGGTAAAAATCGTTTTTGCTTCGCGCGTGCGTCCCCGGCGAACGAGGGAAAAAAGAACAGATGAAAGTTACCCCGGATAACATTATTTACTGGCAGAAGGGATTTTTCGTCCTGAACGCGACGATCGTATTCACCTGGATTGTCATGGGACTGCTTTTGCTCGTGTCCTGGCTGGCCACGCGTACTCTGCGTACCGATCCCCGCATCTCGTACTGGCAGAATTTTCTGGAGAGTATCTTTCAATATATTAGAAACCAGATCCGGGAAGTGCTTCGGGACGAACCGTCCCGGTATCTTCCTTTCTTAGGAACGCTTTTTTTGTTTATCTCATTATCGAATTTCCTGACATTCGTGCCGGGCTACCAGCCTCCGACCGGTTCGCTTTCGACCACCGGGGCGCTCGCGGTCTGCGTATTTTTCGCGGTCCCTCTTTACGGGATCATGCGCAAGGGCGTACCGGGATATCTGAAGCATTATTTCCAGCCGACATGGTTCATGTTTCCGTTTCATGTGATATCGGAAATCTCGCGCACCTTAGCGCTGGCGATACGTTTATTCGGCAATATCATGAGCGGGACGCTGATCGCGGCGATTCTGATTTCCGTGGTGCCGCTCTTTTTGCCGGTAGTCATGCAGGCCTTCGGGTTGCTGATTGGCCAGATTCACGCTTATATTTTCGCGGTGCTCGCGCTGGTATATATCGCATCCGGTTCGCGAACCGAAGGAAAGCAGGAGCGGAGGGAAGGGGATGAAGGATAAGGGCTGTGAAGATACGAAGAAGCAGAGAGGGGCGAGAGGCGGACAAGCATCTGAGAACCGAATCTTAATAATTCCCGATGATCTGATGTCCTGATAGGCGGTGAGGGTACTGTAAGAGATTGTGGGTATTGAATAAAAAGGAGGGCATATGACTGGCGTGGAGATTATTGGGGCGGTATCGATTTTTACCGCCGGGATTACGATCGGGATCGGGTCAATAGGCCCGGCAGTCGGCGAGGGGATGGGACTTTCCCGTGCGCTGCTGGCAATGGCTCAACAGCCGGATGAAACCAATACGATTTCCCGGACGCTTTTCGTGGGGATGGCAATGGTGGAATCCACGGCAATTTATTGTCTGGTGGTATCGGTGCTGTTGATTTTTGCCAATCCCTTCTGGAATTATGTGATCCAGCAGGCGGGGGGCAGCTGAGATGTTCGATTGGTTTACGTTCGCGGTCGAGATCATCAATTTTCTCATTCTGCTTTTTTTGCTGAAGCACTTTTTGTTCGGACGGATACTGGGCGCAATGGATGAACGGCGGAAAAAGATCCAGACAAAGTGGGACGATGCCGACCGGGCACGGTCCGACGCGCAGGAGGAAAAGGAACGGCTGCGCGAACAGCGGGAGCTGCTGGAGCAGAAAAAATCGGAGATCATGAGGCGTGCCGAAGAAGAAGCGCGGGAGAAAAAAGAACGACTGGTGGAAGAAAGCCGCGCTGAAGTCCGCCGCAGGCAGGAAGGCTGGGAACGGGCGCTGGCCGAAGGCAAACGCGCTTTTCTCGATGATCTGCGGAGACGTCTCAGTGAGGAAGTGTTCGCGGTCTGCGCGAAGGTCCTGGACGATCTCGGAAATGAGCGTATAGAAACTCGAATCGCCGAAAAATTTCTCGTTTCCCTGAAGGAAATGAACGATGATGCGCGCGAGGAATTCGCCGAAAAAGTCCGAAACGCGGGCAGGGTCAAAATTTACAGCCGGTTTGCGTTGCCGGCTGAGTTCAAAAAGAAGATCGGAGAGGAGATAGCCTCGCGGGGAAACAAGAAAGACAGCGAGATCAGCTTTGATGTTTCCGCCGAGAACGCTTACGGAGTTGTCTTGACCTGTGAAGGATATCAACTGGACTGGACGCTCAAAGGATATCTGGATTCTCTCGAAGGCGAACTTGAAACTCAGCTGGCGCGGCAGGCGCATTCAGGCCCAAACGGACGGGGGAGTGAGAAATAAATGGGCGGCAGCACTTATCCAAAGGAATTGAGGCGGGTTCTCGACGAATTTGGTTCGGCGTGGGAGCAGGTGCGGGATACAGGCGGTCCGCGCCCGGCATGGCGTGAAGTGGGCAGGGTTCGTTTTGTGAGCCGAAGCATCGCGCGTGTCCAGGGACTGCCGCAGGCGCGGCTTCGCGAACTGATCCGCTTTCCGGGTCGTGTGATGGGCATGGCTTTTAATTTATCACCTGAGGAGATTTCCGTGGTATTGCTGGATAAATCAGCCGGGATAGGCACCGGGGATGAGGTGGTGCGGACCGGCAGGATCCTTGATATTCCCGTGGGCGAGTCCTTGCGGGGGAGGGTGGTAGATCCGCTTTGCCGGCCCTTAGATGATCAGGGACCGGTACGCGCTTCCGCCCGTTTGCCTGTGGAGCGGGACGCTCCGGGAATTATGGACAGGGCTCCGGTGAATGTTCCTCTCCAGACGGGAATTCAGGTCATTGACGCGTTGATCCCGATCGGACGCGGCCAGCGGGAATTGATCTTGGGAGACCGGCAGACGGGAAAAAGCGCCATCGCGGTGGATACGATCATCAACCAGCGCGACAAAGACGTTGTGTGCGTGTATTGTCTGATCGGCAAGGAGGCGGCCGCGGTTGCCCGGATGGTATCCGATTTGCGCCGGAATCACGCTTTGGAGTACACAGTGGTCGTTGCCGCTACCGGCGATGATACAGCCGGGATGAATTACGTCGCTCCCTACACTGCGATGACGATCGGCGAATATTTTATGGAACAGGGGAAGGACGCGCTGGTGGTGTTCGACGATCTTACCCGGCACGCCCGGGCATACCGGGAGTTGTCCCTGCTGCTGCGCCGTCCCCCGGCGCGGGAAGCGTATCCAGGGGACATTTTTTATATTCATTCCCGTCTGCTCGAACGCGCGACGCATTTACATGAGAAACACGGCGGAGGCTCTCTGTCGGCGTTTCCGATCGTGGAGACCCAGGCACAGAATCTTTCAGCCTATATCCCGACCAACCTTATATCGATTACCGACGGACAAATTTATCTGTCGCCGAAGTTGTTTCAGCAGGGGGTGATGCCCGCGGCGGACGTGGGGACGTCGGTGTCCCGGGTCGGAGGAAAGACCCAGCTTGCCGCCTACCGGGCGGTTGCCGGAGACCTGCGCCTTTCTTACTCTCAGTTTGAGGAACTTGAGGCGTTTTCCCGGTTCGGTACCCGTCTTGATCCCGAAACAAGAAAAAAACTTCAGCGAGGGTACCGGATCCGCGAAGTGCTGAAGCAGCCGCAGTATCAGCCGCTTCCCGTTCCGGAGCAAATCGCGGTGCTTCTTGCCGTGACCGAAGGCGTATTGGATCAAATCCCGGTGCCCCGCGTGCAGGAGGCGAAAAAACGAATCCGAAGTTCCGTGGCCCGGGATCACGAAGGACTCGGGAAAAAAATACTGCGGGGCGAAAAATTGACCGGCGAGGATATTCAGCGGATACTGGAGACCGCCCGCGGCTCGGTCCAAGAATTGCGCGAGGCAGCGGACGACGAAGAATCCGAAGACGAACAATAACCGGACGGCGCAATGCAAACGATACAGGAATTACAGTCGAAGATCAAAAGCACCCGGGATCTGCATTCGGTAGTAAAGACGATGAAAGCACTTGCCGCGGTAAGTATCCGTCAGTACGAGCGGGCGGTGGACGCGCTCAAAGGGTACAACCGTACCGTGCAGTTGAGCCTGCACGCGTTATGGCTGACGCATCCGGAGATCGAACGTGCCTTGGCCCGGGAAAAAGAGGGGCAGGCGGCCGCGGTGGTATTCGGTTCCGAACAGGGGATGGTCGGTCAGTTTAACGATAAAGCGGTTTCATTCGCCCGGGAGCAGTTGAGTCCTTTTTTGGAAAAAGACCAGCTGCGTTTTATGCTGGGGGTGGGAACGCGGGTGTTTCCCGCGATCCGGTCCAGGTTTTCGCTCGACGCCGAATCGATGTCCCTTCCCGGTTCGGTGGACGCGATCACCGATGTCGTATACCGGGTACTACGCGTCGTGGAGGGGTGGCGGACAGAAGGGGCAGGGCGTATTGAAGTATTTTATCACCGGCCGGTTGCCGGAGCCGCCTACCGTCCCCAGTGGCTGACACTGCTGCCGCTGGATTCCGCTCAATTCCGTTTGTTGAGGGAGAAGCCGTGGCCGACAAAGAAAATTCCTCTGCTGACGTCGTCTCCGCAGACAATTTTTTCTTCGGTGCTCGGCCAGTTTTTTTTCGCGGCGCTTTACCGGGCCTGCGCGGCGTCGCTTGCCGCGGAAAACGCGAGTCGTTTATCGGCGATGCAGTCCGCGGAAAAAAAGATCGAGGAACATCTGGGCGAACTCAATTCACGGCTTCATCGTCAGCGCCAGAGTTCAATTACGGCAGAGCTTCTTGATATCGTATCCGGAGTGGAAGCGTTGTCGGACGGGGAGTGAACTTAAAACATATTCAGAAAAACGGGGGGGTATGTTGAAATTTCTCGGAAAGGCGAGCGGGGATCTTATAAAACGAAACGGAAAGTGCTGAAACAGCGCCGGCGTTGACTGCGGCCCGCGCAGTTTTTCAACGAAAGGAGCAGAACAATGTGGCTGAATTGGCTTCCGTGGAGGTATATCGTTCGCAGAATGGCCCGGGCGCGCGGATTTTTCGATCCCGTGGTACTGCTTTCCCGCCTGCAGAATTTTTCCCAGCCTTCGGAAGTAGCGGTTCCTTTAGAGGTAATGCGGATCGCCGGGCTTCTGCAGGCGCGCGGCCTGATCAACAGCCAGGCGATTCAACATAATCTGGATTGGGTCTGGCCTTACTGGGTTGAAGAACAGTTCGATCCGCGCAGCCGCTCGTTTATTCCCCGCGCTTTTTCTTTAACCCATATCAATCTGACCAACCGCAATTGGACCGCGGTGGGGATGCCCGGAATTTCGCAGCTGCCGATTGTGGATCCGCGGGGGCTGGTCACGCCGCTCTACGACGGATGGTCGCTGGATTTCTGGGTTTTGGGTGATGACGGCAGCGTGCTGCTGCCGTCGAAGGCAGAGAGCGTCGAGCAGCGTTTGCGCACGGATGAAATTTTATCGGTCTGTACTCGCGCGGTCAACGGAACACTCGCGCTGGATTCGGAAGTGCGCATGATTCGCGACCAACGCAGTGTTCGCTGCAGTGTGCATCTGCAGGGACGCGTGCAGGAACAGCCCGGGTGGCTGGCGGTAGCGGTACGGCCCTGCAATCCCGAGGGCATCAGTTTCGTGCATGCCCTTGAATTTTTGACCTCCCGTAAGAGGTGGGCGATCAATAGAGACGACGAGGTGCTTTTCCACGCCAGTCCCGACTTCGTACAGTGCGCGCAGTATCACGAAGGAGACGTATTTCACCGGTTAAGAGACAAAAGCGGCAGAAAAAAGGTGGAGTGCAAAGTCGGGATGGCGACCGGCGCGTCTTTATTCCGCCTTGAGCCCGGGAGAACCCGGCAGGTGATCGTGGAAGTTCCTCTTCCGGTAAAGGAAAAAGAACTGAAACGAAGCGCCGCGGCGAACGTATCCTGGACGGAGGAACTGCGGGGCCGATGCCGGTTAGTCGGCCCGCACGACACCTACCGGTCACTGTATGAAACCGCGATCCGGACACTGGTTCTTCATTCTCCGCACGATATTTATCCGGGACCTTACACATATAAACGGTTTTGGTTCCGTGATGCGGTTTTTATCATGCACGCGATGCTGTGTGCGGGCCTGTCTGACCGGGTACGAATGCTTTTGAGCCGGTTCTTCGGCCGGCAGACCGCGACGGGATATTTTGCCTCTCAGGAAGGGGAATGGGATTCTAACGGGCAGGTACTTTGGCTTCTTCAGCGTTATTGCGAATTGACCGGAGAGGATCCGCCGAAAAAATGGATGGGCCCGGTGGAGCGGGCGGCCCGATGGATTCAGCGTAAGCGGATTTCGGATAAAAAGAATGTACTGCATGCCGGGTTGATCCCTTCGGGTTTCAGCGCCGAACACCTCGGGCCGAATGATTTTTATTACTGGGATGATTTCTGGTGCGTGAAAGGATTGCAGTCGGCGGCTTTTTTGTTCCGTGCCTGGAATAAGCCCGCTCAGGCGATCGATTTTCTGCAAGAGAGTGAACTTCTGCAGCAGGCCGTCGACCGGAGCCTGGCGCGGGTCCGCACGCGCCTGTCTTCTCCGGCGATGCCGGCTTCGCCCTACCGCCGGCTGGACAGCGGATCCGTGGGCTCTCTCGCCTGCGGCTATCCGCTTCAATTATGCGCGCCGGACGACGAACGGCTGTTGAAGACCGTGGAGTATCTTCTCCAGCACTGTTTCGTCGAAGGCGGATTTTTTCACGACATGAGCCATTCCGGTATCAATCCCTATCTCACTCTGCATATCGCGCAGGTATTGCTTCGGACCGGAGATTCACGGTTTGCGGCACTCATGGATACGATCGCGCGGCTGGCGTCTTCCACCGGGCAGTGGCCGGAAGCAATCCATCCTCAGACCGGAAGCGGATGCATGGGGGACGGGCAGCATGTGTGGGCTGCTGCCGAATGGGTGCTGATGCTGCGTAATTGTGTAGTGCGGGAAGAAGGCCCGGATCTGGTGGTGGGTGGAGGAGTAGAATCAACCTGGGTGCCCCGCGACGCGGAAATGGTTTTTGGGCCGGCGCCTACTTCCTTCGGGACCGTTACCGTAAGGGTTTCTTCCGCGGCGGAACGGTTGAGGGTCTCCTGGGACGCGAAGTGGAGAAATCCTCCGCGCAGGATCTACGTTCGGTTTCCGGGTTTTCCTCCGGCGGTGCGTTCATCCCGGGAAACCGGGATCGAGATCGCGCGGGGAGACCGGCCGTGAAAATCCTGATGGTCACCAATACCTACGCGCCGGTGGTCGGCGGGCTGGAAAAGTCCGTAGAAACGTTCGCCCACGAATATCGAAAGCGGGGTCATGAAACCAAGATCGTAGCGCCCCATTACCGGGGAGCTGAAAGAAGCGATTCCCGGGTGATACGGGTGCCGGCAATTCAGAATTTTTACGGCACCGGGTATTCTCTTGAACTGCCGATTACCGGGGCGCTTGCCGAGGCGCTGAAAAATTTTGAGCCGGAGATCGTACACTCTCACCATCCCTATTTGATCGGTGATACCGCGTACCGGATTTCCCGGAGGTTTCGGGTCCCTCTGATATTCACGTTTCATACCTTGTATAACAAGTATTCCCATTTTTTGTTCGGAGATTCTCAGCGCATTTCCCGATTTGTCATGAATCTTTCGGTCGGGTACGCTAATCTTTGCGATTATGTTTTCGCTCCGTCAAGGAGTATCAGGCAGATGCTTACCGATGAAGGAGTACAGACTCCCGTGGAAGTGATCCCGACCGGAATTTACGAAGAACGTTTTGCCGTCGGGGACGGGGCCGGTATCAGGGCCCGGCATGGAATTCCCCCCGACGCCTACCTTACCGGGTTCGTGAGCAGGATCGCGCCTGAAAAAAATATTTATTTTCTCTGCAGGGCAGTGGCGTTATTCTTAACCCGGGAGCCGGCGGCGCATTTCCTGATCGTCGGTGAGGGGCCGTCGAAAAAGAAAGTGAGTGATTTTTTCCGGCACCGCGGGCTGCAGGAAAGAGTCCATTTTACCGGTTTCCTCAAAGAACAGGAGCTGGTGGACGCCTATCACGCCATGGACGTGTTCGTGTTCGCCTCGCACACCGAAACCCAGGGGCTGGTGGTAACCGAAGCAATGGCCAGCGGCGTACCGGTTGCCGCGGTGTCCGGCCCAGGGGTAAGGGATATCGTCGAAGACGGGGTTAACGGAAAGATGATCGGCACAGAGGATGAGGCGATGTTTACCGAAATGCTCCATTCTCTGCGGACACTGCCCGCTCCGGCACGGAAAGCACTCAGTGTACAGGCAAAGCGTACCGCCCGGAAGTTTTCGATGACCCGCTGCGTGGACCGGGCCCTGGAGGTGTACGCGCAGCTGCGTGCGCGCGGCTACCGTGAAAAAAGGGAAAATATCTGGGCGGAAACCCTGCGGGCCGCCCAGGCTCAGTGGAATATCGTGGTAAACATGACTCGCGCGTCAAGAGACGCGCTAAAAGGAGACGCGTAGGGGTAAACCGGTATTGATTCGTCTCGAGACGGATCTTGTGCCTCTGCCCGATTTCTGCTATAGTAGAAATAAGTCAAAAAAAAGGGGCGCGGGATTATTGCCAATTGAGGCAAGATTTAGTGTAATAGACCCTAGGATCAGCGCAATATAGGCCGTCAAAAAAAGGAGGGTGGAGCATGAACGTAACCGTAAAATACATGCTGCGTCCGGTGGCTCACTGTAAAGAGGGCTGCCGAACGGGGTCCCGGGCATGACGTTAAACTGCCCGCATTTTTTATACTTCTTCGCGAAAATTTCGTCTTGGGAGAGGGATTTATGCCGCAAGCCGATGGCAGCGGACGCGGGTGAGAGATGTTTTTATTTTTTACCGTGCCGTGGCCTGCGGTCGCGTAAAAAGGAGGCGAGTAATGCCGTACACAATTTTACTGGTTGATGACGACCGGGAGTTCCGGGAAGAGTTCAGAGATTCGTTTGACGAATACCGGGTCATAGAAGCCGATTCCGGCGAGCGGGCACTGGAGGTGCTCACACGCCCCAATGAGATAGATTTGGTAGTGCTCGATGAAATGATGCCCGGGCTGAAAGGGACCGAAGTATTAAAGAAGATCAAGAAGAACTCACCGGAGTTAGGGATTGTACTGCTTACCGGCTACAGCACCAAGGACCTGGCGATAGAGGCCTTGAAGGGACGGGCCGATGAGTATGTCGAGAAACCCATTGATATCGAAAAGACCAGAGCGATTGTTGCCCGTCTGCTTGAGTCCCGCCAGCCGGAAGTGAGCGCGATCGATATAGAGGGGAAAGTCGAGCGTATCAAGCAGTTTGCCGCGCGCAACTATCATAAAAAGATCTCCCTCCAGGACGCCGCCCGGGTCGTGTATTTAAGTCCTAAATACTTAAGCAGGGTTTTTACCCAGGTGACAGGGCAGGGGTTTAACGATTTTAAACTTCAGGTAAAAATCCGCAAAGCCAAGGAGATGCTCGAGACGACCGGATATACCGTGGAGCAGATTTCCGATCGTCTGGGGTATCAGAATATCGAAT
The DNA here is from genome assembly GCA_014729775.1 of Candidatus Omnitrophota bacterium. Lineage (GTDB taxonomy): Bacteria > Omnitrophota > Gorgyraeia > Duberdicusellales > 4484-171 > WJJJ01. Next base: position 22,742 of record WJJJ01000017.1, read on the forward strand.
CGTTTATCCGGATATTCAAGAAACTCACCGGTCAGACGCCTACCGCTTACCGCAAACAACACAAGAAAAACGGGTCTCCCCCGGTCCGTAAGCGGAAACCGCGCAGAATGAAATGAATTCGTCTGCGCGCCCGTCCCGCACAAAGAAAAAAGCGCCGTTGCGGATCCTAATTCTGGAGAATAACGAAGAGGATATCATGCGTATCCAGGACGAACTGCGGCGCGGCGGGTTTACGTTCACCTTCTGCCGGGCCGTCAATGATGCGGAGTTCCGGAGGTGCCTGGAAGAGGGTGAATACGATGCGGTGTTTTCGGCGTACCGGCTCAACGATCTGCACGGACTGGACGCGCTGCGGGTGGTGCGCACTTTGCGCTCCGGAATCCCGTTTATCTTCGTGACGACCGCGCTGGGAGAAGACACCGCGGTGGATGCGATGAGAAGAGGAGCGACTGATTACGTACGGAAGGACCGTATTGAGAAGATTGGACCGGCGTTGACCCGCGCGCTGAATGAAGTCACATTGAAGGAAGAGAAGGCGCGGGCCGAACGGATGCTGAGAGAGTCCTACGCCCAAATGGAAAAGCGGGTGATCCGCCGGACCGAGGAGCTTTCCCGCAGTAACGAACAGCTCAAAAAAGAGATCGTTGAACGGAAGAAGTCTCAGCAGCAGCTGGAAGAAGAACACCAGCGCCTGCTGTCGATTTTTGACAGTATTCAGGAGATCATTTACGTCAGTGACCCCCATACCCATGAGATTTTATACGTGAACGAGTTCTTCCGGCGCCAGCTGGGACACGATCCTACCGGGAAAAAATGTTTTACAGAGTTCCAGAACCGAAACCGGGTATGCGATTTTTGTTCCAACGAACGGATCTTGAAAAATCCGGGGGCTCCCTATCAGTGGGAGTACCACAATTCTGTGCTCAATAAGGATTTTCTGGTATCCGACCGGATTATTGAATGGCCGGACGGCCGCCAGGTGCGCTTTGAACTGGCGCTGGATATTACCCCGCAGAAACAGGTTGAGCGCCAGCGGCTGCAGCTGATGAAAAAGCTCAGAGCCCAGACGAGGCGGCTCGAGGAGCAGGCCGAGATCCTGGAACGGGCCCATGACGCCGTTATTGTGCGGGATATGTCCGACCTGATCATGTTCTGGAATCACGGTGCCGAACTGCGCTACGGTTGGACGAAGAAGGAAGCTCTGGGCAAACACATTCACACGCTGTTGCACACTGAATTTGCGCAACCCCACGAACATATCCGTGAACGGTTATTGACGCATGGAGAATGGGAAGGCGAGCTTATCCAGCGGAAAAGTGACGGGACGCCGGTCATTATGCTCAGCCGGTGGGCGCTCACACGGAACGCGGCCGGAGAGCCTTTGTCTGTCACCGAAATAAGCGCCGATATCACCCGCCGGAAAAAAGCCGAACGGGCTCTTCAGGAAGCTCATGATAAGCTTGAAATCGAGGTCGCTCAGCGAACCGCGGATTTAGTGAAGCTGAATCGTCAGCTGCACGCCGAAGTGATCGACCGCAAAGAGGCGTACGAACTGCTTGAGCGCATTTTCTCCACCACGAATTTTCTTATCGCTTATATGGATATCGATTTTAATTTTATCCGGGTGAACGAAGCTTACGCCCATGCCGACGGCAAAGACCCCGGGTTTTTCGTGGGCAAGAATCATTTCGAGCTGTATCCCAATGAGGAGAACGCGGAGATATTCAGGCGTGTGGTTGAAACCGGCGAGGCGTATTCAGCCTACGCCAGGCCGTTTCGGTACCCCGGTGGTAAGGCGCGGTCTGCGACGTACTGGGACTGGAACCTGCATCCGGTGCACGACGTTTCCGGCCAGGTGGAAGGAGTCATCCTCTCTCTGGTGGATGTGACAGAGCGGATCAAGGCGCAGGAAGCACTCAAAAAAACCCAGCAGCAGCTGTCGGAAGCGCAACGTCTCTCGGATTTGGGGACCCTTGCCGCGACGGTTGCCCATGAACTGCGTAACCCGCTGGGAGTGATCCGGACCGCCGCGTACAACATCAGGCGTAAGCGGGAGAATCCGTCGGTAGACAAACACCTCGTCAATATCGAACGGAAAGTCGGCGAGAGTAACCAGATTATCAATAATCTCCTCACCTATACCCGTTTAAAAATGCCGCAGTATCAGAAGGTGGATCTCAGCCGGCTTGTTGATGAGTGCGCCGAATCGATTAAAGCCCGCTACCGGGGCCAGAAAATCGCGTTTCGGATCAAGACTCAGAAGCGGGCCCGGCATGTCCTGATCGACGCCGATCCCCATCAACTTCGTGAAGTCTTGAATAACATCTTTCTGAATGCCTGGCAGGCGGTGGAACCGGTCAGGGGAAAAATCACTGTGGAGATCGCAATGGATGAGCTCGAGCATGTGGTCCTTCAGGTGGAGGATAACGGCGAGGGAATTGCCCAGGAGGACCTTGAGAATGTCTTCGAACCGTTTTTTACCACGCGGTCCAAAGGAACGGGGCTGGGTTTAAGTATCTGTAAGGAGCTGATCAACCTGCACCGCGGATCAGTGCATGTCCAAAGCGCACGCGGAAAAGGAACGACGGTGACGATGGTACTGCCGAGAGAAAAGAAAAACGAGCCGGTGGAAAATGAATAACCGTATACTCATAATCGATGATGATAAGGAATTATGCACCGAAATCGGGGAGATTCTCGAAGACGAGGGATACGAAGTTACTCTGACCGGGGACGGCCGTTCCGGGCTTGAACTATTGCAGTCGGAATTTTTTTCCCTCGTGTTCCTTGACTTGAAAATTCCGGGAATGCCCGGAGCACAGGTCTTAGAACGCATCCGGGAATCGAATATCCCGGTCAAAGTGCTGGTGATCACCGGAAGTTTTCTCGTGGCAAAAGGGCAACAGGAACTTTCCCATGAACAGAAACGCATTGTCGAATTTGCGGACGGGATCCTCGGGAAACCCTGTGACATTGAGCTGCTCCTCAACGAAACCCGCCGTCTTACAACAGGAAACAAGTCAGAAAAAGGGTGAGAGGCGCCCTGGTTGACAGGACAGTGTGCGGATAGAATATCCGTGATTCCTTACCTAAGCCTATCGCACAGTGAGGGCGCCTCCCGCGCTGTGCGGTGTCTTTTTTGTTTCATACGCGGGAACGTGCCGGAGTGATTCCTCATGAAGTCGCTTCGGCACGGTACTCGTTCATTTTTGGAGAAAGCGGCATGAAAACACGTGCGATATTATGTCATCAGCGGGGAGACCGCACGGTGCAGTGTGTGTTGTGCGCACATCGCTGCCGTATAGTGGAGGATGCATTTGGTTTCTGCGGAGTTCGGCAAAATATCGGAGGCACGCTCTTTACCCATGTCTACGGATATCCCATCGCCCTGCAGGACGATCCGATCGAAAAAAAACCACTGTATCATTTTCTGCCGGGAAGCCGTTCCTTCTCCATCGCCACGGTCGGCTGTAATTTTCAATGCGGTTTCTGTCAGAACTGGCAGATCTCCCAGACGAATACCCGCGGCGGACACACTGCCGCGAGCCGCAAAATTCTGCCGGAGGAGGTGGTTAACCTCGCCCGCGAGCGGGGCTGTCAAAATATCGCTTACACTTATACCGAACCGACGGTTTTTTTTGAATACGCGCGCGACATCGGCGTGCTCGCCCGCCGCGCCGGATTGAAAAATCTGTTCGTGACTAACGGCTATCTTACCGGTGAAGCTCGGGACGAACTCGTTCCCTTTCTCGATGCCGCGAACGTGGATTTGAAAAGTTTTCGCGACGAATATTACCGGGAAATATGCAGGGGGAGGCTGGAGCCGGTACTGGAGACCATCCGTGATTTGCACCGGCGCGGGATATGGGTGGAGGTGACGACACTTATTGTGCCGGGAGAGAATGACAGCGACGGGGAACTGGGGGATATTGCTTCCTTCCTGGTCTCGGTAAGTCCGGATATCCCCTGGCACATTTCGGCGTTCCATCCCGATTACCGGTTTACCGTACATAAGCGTACTCCGGCTGAAAAGATCTTACGGGCTCAGGAGATCGGACATGAGCGGGGACTTCGCTTTATTTACCCCGGCAATATCTCCGGGAGTGCCGATACGCGGTGTCCGGTTTGCGGACGTAGGGTGATTCGAAGATCGGGTTTTACCGCGGAAGCGGTGGCATTGGCCCGCGGCGGCGTATGCGGACAATGCGGGGCACGGCTGAACGGAGTATGGGAAGAGTAAAGGGGAAGAAGGACAGAAAAAAGCGGAATAAATCCCTTGGGTAAACGAACGGGGGGAGGTAAAGTAACATCGGGTGCAGCCATGGAGCAAAAAACAATAATGATTGTTGATGATAATCAGGATTTTTTGGAAGAGCTTGATGAGCTTCTGCAGGAGAGCGGGTATCGAACCGAGGTCTGCGCATCAGGAAAATGCGCGCTGGAGAAGGTGAACGACGTCCATCCTGACCTGATTCTGCTGGATATGAAAATGCCGGAAGTGAGCGGATTCCAGGTAGCCGATAAAATACACCGCGGTTCCGGTTCAGGTGAAATCCCGATCGTGGCGATGACCGGATACTATACCGAAAAAGAACATAGACTGCTTATGAACGTGTGCGGGGTGCGGGAATGTCTTACCAAGCCGTTTCATCCGCTTGATGTGATCGCGGTCATAGAACGGGAACTCAAAAAAGACGAAGGATGAACCGCGGGAAGGGTAATCAGGGATGTTAGACGTCGTAATCGTGGGAGCAGGCATCGCGGGGCTGACCTCGGCGGTGTACGCCGCCCGTAAGCGGATGAAATTCGCGGTACTTGCCAAAGAATTCGGCGGGCAGTTTTATGAATCGGGAGAGATTTTGAATTATCCCTCGATCAAGCAGACCACCGGTGCCGAATTCGCGCGAATGTTCGAGGAACAGATCAAGTTCAACGGAATTGCGCCGCGTATCGGCGAGGAAGTGACCGGGATTGCCGAATGCGAGGGAGGATTAAAACTGCGCACGAAAAAAGATTCCTGCCGCGGGAAAACGGTCATTCTCGCTACCGGTTCACGGCCGCGAAAAATTGACGTTCCGGGTGAAGACCGGCTGGCCAATAAAGGCGTGACCTACTGTTCGATCTGTGACGGGCCGCTGTTCTCCGGTCAGGAAATCGCGATTGTCGGCGGAGGGAATTCGGCGCTGGAAGGCGTGGACTTCACGCACAATATCGCAAAAAAAATATACGTATTGAATGTCGGCCGGGAATTTACCGCGCATGAGTATTTGTCCGAAAAGATTACCCAATATCCCAACGTAGAGGTGATCCACGAGGCCGAAACGACGGAAATTACCGGTGATACGTTTGTTGACGGTATTGTATACCGGCGGAAAGGGAAAGAGCACCGGTTAGCCGTCAGAGGCGTGATCATAGAGATCGGCAGAATTCCCAACACGGATTTCCTGAAGGGTTTCCTGGATTTGAACGAAAAGGGACACATCAGGATCGACTGTCAGTCGCACACTTCCAAAGAAGGGATCTTTGCCGCCGGCGACTGCGCGTCCGGACAGGAATTTCAGTACGCGATCGCCGCCGGTCAGGGGTGTATTGCCCTGCTGAAAGCGGCGCGGTATCTGGCCAATAAAAAATAACCTGCGGGGAAAGGGGCTCAAGATGGGGGAAGAACGCAAAATGCAGCCGGCCGGTCCGTTAATGCGGGAGCACCGTTTGATCGAACGCGTGGTGGGACTGGTGGAAGAGGAACTTGCGCGTCTGCGGGAGGAACGGCGGGCCGACCGCGCATTCGCACTGAAGGTGGTCGATTTTTTTCGTGTGTACGCGGACTGGTGTCATCATGGGAAAGAAGAGGATATCTTGTTCAGCGCGCTCAAATCAAAACCACTCTCTGAGGAACACCGCTCAATGCGGGAAGAGCTGCTTGGCGATCATGTGCGCGGCCGTCAGCTTGTCAGTACTCTCGAAAAGCAGGCGTCCGGCAGTGAGGAGGATCAGACCGGGGCAATTGAGACGACCTGCCGTGAGTTGGTGAAGTTGTACCGGGATCATATTCATAAGGAGGATGACCTTTTTTTTCTTCCCTGCATGGAGTATTTTTCCCGTGAAGAAAAAGACCAGATGATCCTCAAATTCTGGGAGTTCGACCGGAGCATGATCCACCGTCAGTACCAGATCACCGTGTCCGGACTGGAAAAAGAAAGGCGCGCCTATGCCGGTGAGTGAGCTTACCGTAAAAATTTCCGGTGAGGCCGGGCAGGGGATAAAGACGATAGGGACGGTGCTGTCAAAAGTGTGCAGGGATGCCGGCCTGTGCGTGTTTTCCGATCAGGATTATATGTCCAGGATCCGGGGCGGCAATAATTTTTACCGCCTGCGTATTGCCCGGTATCCGGTCCGGGCCTGCCGTGCTCAGGCCGATATCTTAGTCGGTCTCAATGCCGAAAGCATCGCGTTTCATCAGGATACGGTGAGTGATCAGGGGATCATTGTGGCGGACCGGGAAGCATTCGGTCTGAAACATCGGGGGGAGTCTTTTTTGGATCTTCCTTTTTTCCGTATCGCGGACGCGCAAGGCGGTTCCCTATACGTGAGCGCGGTGGTGTGCGGGATTATTGCCGGGCTGATGCGGGTTCCGGCCGGATCGCTGGATTCGGTGTTGAAGCGGATGTTCCGCGCAAAGTCCGACGCTGTGGCCCGGCAAAACGCGGCGGCCGCCGCGGCCGGATATGAGGCCGCTCAAAGCAATTTCGAATCAGACCGGTTTGCCTTCACAGGCGGCGGTGAGCACAAGAAGCAGCTTTTGCTGAACGGAAACGAAGCCATTGCTCTGGGTGCGCTTGCCGCCGGGTGCAAATTCTATTCCGCCTATCCGATGACTCCCTCCACCAGTATACTCACTACGATCGCGCATTATTCGGAACGGTTTCATTTGTGCGTGGAACAGGCCGAAGATGAGCTCGCGGCAGTGAACATGGCGATCGGCGCTTCCTTCGCCGGCGTTCGTTCTATGACCGGTACCTCCGGAGGAGGGATCGCGCTGATGCAGGAGGGAATAAGCCTGGCCGGAATGACCGAGACCCCGGTGGTGATCGCCGATGCCCAGCGGCCCGCGCCGGCTACGGGACTGCCTACCCGGACCGAGCAGGGAGATCTCGAATTCGTAATTTCCGCGGGGCACGGAGAGTTTGCCAAAGCGGTGTATACGCCCGGGTCGATCGAAGAAGCGTTTTCTCTGACCCAGAGGGCCTTTCATATCGCCGAAAAATATCAAATCCCGGTGTTTATTCTTACCGATCAGCATCTGGCTGACTGCGTGCGCAACGTCGATTCTTTCGATCCGGAGCAGGTTCCCGTCGAGCGCGGGATTATTTCCCGTGAAGAGTCCGTTTCCGTCAAAGAGTACCGCCGCTATCAGCTGACCGAAAGCGGAGTATCGCCCCGGGCGGTGCCGTCCTGGATCGAAGGGGTGGTGTACGCCGACAGCGACGAACATAACGAAGAAGGTCATATTACCGAAAGCGGGAAAGTCCGCGCGGCAATGGTCGAGAAACGGCTGTACAGGAAAATGGACGGCTTACGCAAAGAAATAGAACCGCCGCTGGCGCGGCATCATGAACACGCGCAATGGATACTCCTGGGGTGGGGATCGACCTGCGGAGTGATTGGAGAAGTCGTTGATGATCTGCAGAGCGAATCCCTGGGGCAGGTGCATCTGCCTCAGGTGTGGCCGTTTCCCCGGGATGCCCTGGGCGATCTGCTTCACGGGAAAAAGATCATTGTGGCGGAGCAGAACGCGACCGGCCAGCTGGAAAAACTCCTGCGGCGGGAGATCGGACTTTCGGCGCAGGCGCGGATACTGAAATATGACGGCCGTTCTTTTACGTTCGATGAATTGCGCAGGAAGGTAAGAGAGAGGATGCGCGCAGAAGAGGGGGGAGATGGATCTGCAGAAATATCAAAGTAACGACGAGATCGCCTGGTGTCCGGGGTGCGGTAATTTCGCCCTCCTAGGGTCGGTGAAAAAAGCGCTGGCGGCGCTTGAGCTCGCGCCCAAAGACGTGCTTCTCGTTTCCGGTATCGGCCAGGCGGCGAAACTGCCGCATTATCTCCGCTGTAATTGTTTTAACGGACTGCACGGCAGGGCGCTTCCGGTCGCGGCCGGCGCTAAAATGGCCAATCGCGCTCTTACCGTGCTCGTCACCACCGGTGACGGGGACTGTTACGGAGAAGGGGGCAATCATTTTCTGCATAATATCCGGCGGAATATCGATCTTACCGTCGTAGTCCACAATAATCAGATCTATGGTCTCACCAAAGGACAGGCTTCTCCTACTACCGACCGGGGGTTTGTCACCAAAGTACAGACCCAGGGCGTATTACTTGAACCTTTTCACGCCTTAGCCGTCGCGATCGCCGCCGGCGCCGGATTCGTGGCGCGCGGATTTGTCCGGGATACGGAACGGGTGGCCGAACTTATTACCGCCGCTATTCGCCACCAAGGGTTTTCCCTGGTCGAGGTATTGCAGCCCTGCGTATCGTTTAATCCCAAAAACACCTACGAGTGGTACGCGGAGCGGGTGTGCGATATTGATCAGGACAAATCCTATGACCGGCGCGATAAAATCTCCGCGCTGGAAAAAAGTCTGGAGTGGGGCGAGCGGATTCCTACCGGGATCTTGTATTACGACCGGGAAAAGACATATGAAGACCGCAGCGGGCTGAGTGTCCGTCCGCCGCTGGTCGAAGAAAATCTTGGATTTGAAGACGTGATGCGGGAGTTTATGTGAGGGAGGGAAGAGATAA